>JAICXX010000356.1 GCA_025934485.1 Chitinophagaceae bacterium | reverse complement strand
GAATGAAAAATTCGAAGCACTTAAAAAGAGAAGTAAAAAGACAATAAACTTCCCTCTTTGCAAAAATGCAAATTGCTTTTTTAGCATGGCAGCTGAGTTAGTTTTTAAAAAAGTTTTTAAATCATCTATTAGCTTGAGTGGAGGGAGGCGTGTTTACCCTTAGTGCGGTGGGAAAATATTTTTGAGGCGGCGGTGGGGACGCGGCGGCTCATTCCGTTCGCAGGCTCTCTACGGGGTTCATGAGGGCTGCTTTGATGGCCTGGAAACTGATGGTAGCGATCGTGATGACGATGGCCATGAGGGCGGACAAGATGAATACGCCGGGGCCGAGCTGGATGCGGTAATAATAGCCGTCGAGCCAGCGCTGCAGGAAGTAAAAGGCAAGGGGGGAGGCGATCAGGCAGCTTATTGCGACCAGGATGACGAAATCTTTTGTGATGAGCAGGATGACCTGTGGCACCGAGGCGCCCAGGGCTTTTCTTATCCCAATTTCTCTGGTGCGCTGCTCTGCCATATAGGAGGCCAGGCCGAACAGGCCCAGACAGGAAATGAGAATGGCCAGGGCTGCGAAGATGCCGGCCAGCCGACCGACGAGGCGTTCCCGGCCGAATTTTTCGGCATAGCGTTCGTCTGCAAAATGGTACTGGTAGGGATAATCGGGGCGATATTTTTCGAAGATCGGTTTTATCCGGTCCAGCGCGGCTTGGGTGCCGACCTGGGGTGATAACCGATACATCACGGTGAATGACCAGCCTGGTTGCCAGATATACATGATCGGTTCGGCCTTTGCGAAGGGGGCATTGCTGAGGACGTCTTTGACTACGCCAATCACTTTCATGTGCTGGGCGACCCAGTTGAACGACCAGGAGATGGTTTGATTCAGCGGTTCTTTGAGCCGCATGCGCCGGACAGCGGCCTCGTTGAGGATCACGGCGGTGGAATCGGCGCCCACGTTGCCGGTGAAATTGCGCCCTGCTACGAACGGAACGCCGAGTGTTTTGAAATAGTCCGTGTCGCCGATGGCAGCGTCGATGAGCGAAAGTGACTCGCCAGCCTTTTTGCCGGGCCAGTCGGTGAGCGGATCATGGCTATACACATCGGTTATGGGCATCAGACATTCGGTAATGTTGCTTACCGCGCCTGTCGCCATGACATCGTGTTTCAATTTCGTGAAGGGCACGCCGACGGCTTCGCTGATGACCAGGCGGTTTGGATCATATCCTCTGGGTCTGTTTCGCGCGTGATCTATTTGCTGGTAGACGACGATGGTCGCGGTAATGAGGGCAATGGAGCAGGTATATTGGAGGACCACCAGCACCTGTCTGAAATGACCGGTGGGTCCACTGCTGGTGGGCCTGCCTTTCAATACTTTTACCGGCTGCATGGAGGAGAGATAAAATGCCGGCCGGCCGCCTGCCAACAGACCGGTGAAGATGACGTAGCCGGACATGCCCAACCAAAAAAGGGTATTTCTGAAAGGGATCGCGATGTGCGTTCCCGCCAATGCGTTGAAGGAGGGCAGTACGGTTTGTACGGCGGCGAGGGCCAATAGGAAGGCGAGGGCGGCCATCATTGTCGACTCCAAAAGGAACTGTGTGATCAGCCCCCGGGTTGAGGAACCCACGACTTTGCGGATGCCGACCTCCTTTGCCCGTTTTGCCGAGCGGGCCGTGGAGAGGTTCATGAAATTAATGCACGCGATGACCAGCACGAGTACGCCGATGATACCGAACATCCATACGTAGTCGATCAGTCCGCCCACGGCGATGCCATTCTTATACTCCGTATAAAGATGCCAGTCCTTCATGGGCTGCATGGTGACCTGCTGGCCGAATGACTGGTAAGTGACGGGTGCATATTTCTGAACGAGCAGTTTGATCCCGGGCTCAACCTGGGCAAATGTCACGTGTGGTTTGAGGGAAGCGTATAGCTTGAAGAGGCTATTGTTCCAATTCGTAGAGGCCAATTTGACCCATCCATTCTCGAAGGACATCCAGGGGGTGATATAATCGAATTGCAGGGTGGAGTTGGCGGGAAGGTCTTTCAATACGGCGGTGACCTTTCTATTCCAATTGTTGTGGAGGATCGATTTGCCGAGAGGGTCCGTGTCACCAAACAGGGCTTTGGCTGTCGATTCTGTGATCACGATGTTGCTGTAGTCGTTCAGCGCATTGTCTATACTACCCTCGAGTACAGGCAACCGGATGATCTTGAGGAAATCGGCGCCGGCGACCAGTCCCGTGGGAGATAGTTTCTTGTCGGCTACCTGAAGGATATCCGTTTGGTTGCCATAAGGGGCGGGGCCATAGGCGAGGGCTGTATAGGCGATCCCTGGGACGTTGTTCTTTATGGCGGCCGCCAGGGGGATGGCTACGTCGGATTGCGTTTGGATCTCGCCGTTGTTGTTGAAATTGTATTTGACCTGGTAGGCCTGCTGGTAGCCGGGAGTGAAACGGTCATAGCTGCATTGGTCATATACCCAGAGACCGATGAGCAGGGCCACGGCCATGCCGATGGCCAGGCCGGCAATATTCAAGCCACTGTACAGCTTGTTGAAGGCGATATCCCGCCAGGCGGTCTTAAGGTAGGTCCTTAGCATGCCTGATGGGGGACCAAAAAAATGCCAGATTCAGATTGATTTGTGTGTCAATGCATTAATCGTGGCATTTTTTTATGCGGATGTCCGATAGTGAACAGTGAGTGTCCGGATTAACCTGCGGTTTCTTCCACAGTTTCGGGCACTCTTGAGCAACTGATCGTAGTCGATCTTGCCGGCGTCTTCGTCTTTGACGTAGCCGATCTCTTCGTAGGTGACCACGAAGGCATAACTGCTATCCACAAATGGGCCGCCTTTTTCGGGGAAGATCATGCCTATGACGCCTTGTGTTGCCGACTCGGGGTTGTTCCAGAGTTTGGTGAGAACATATATACTTTGTTGCTTGTTGAGATATTTGAATCCCGTGGGTATATCCAGCTGTACCTGGCCGCCATCGGGTTTGACCTTGCCGGTACTGTAATTCAGGGAGTTGTCGATGGAGTCCTGGACTTGCTGCATGGCAGCCTGAAGTCTGACGAGGGAGTCTGCGGCGTCGTTCGCCCATGTGCGGGTGAGGAACATGGTGAGGACCAGGAGGAGTAAGGGTTTTTTCATAGATTTTACAAGATGTAAAAACTTTTTCATAAAAGGAAACGGAAGAATTATTATTTTTCATTAAATCTTATAACTGTATGAAAAATCACTTCTTGCTTTTTTCCGCGCTTGCGGTTTTGGGGTCTTGCAGCCAGGGGCATAAAGCCGGTAGCTTTGACGCCCAGTATACGCGACAGCCGTTAGAGGAATTCGGAGATTCGGTAACGGAGATGCCTTCGGGGACCGCGATTGAGCTATTGGCCTATTCGGGAG
>JAICXX010000014.1 GCA_025934485.1 Chitinophagaceae bacterium | reverse complement strand
TGCAATTCCATTATCTTATCCTTCAGTGTTTGCATTTCGGTAGTGATCGTAGCGGATGTCATAGTTTTCATGTTTGAGTACGTCTAAGTGAAAACAATCAGCATACCAGAACTTAAAAGGTTGAAAATCATACCCCGGAATTTAGCACAACCAGGGATTGACGTCCCAGTTTGGGACTATCTTTCCAAAAACTAATTCCTTAACCTTCCCCAATAGCCTTTTCATCGATCTTTGCGGCGGATTAGCTAAGCAGAAGACACCAAACACCATGAGAGGGAGCATTTTTTTCTTGATTCTATGCTGTTTTACCGTACCCGCATCGGCCTGGCAGCAAAAAAGCCTTCCCATCGACACTATCCCCAGCAAAAAAGACCTCGTCCCCTATAATGCCAAGAACCTCCTCGCCTTCCCCTTCGTCGTACGGTCCCTGGAGACCAAATGGGGCTTTGGCGGTATCGCCGCCCGTTTCTTCCGCCCTGGACACGACACGACCGTCCGGACCTCGGACGTGAATATGCTGGGCCTCTACACCCTCCGCTCCCAGCTGATCCTCGCGCTGACCTCCACGGTTTTCTTCCCCCACGAAGACAACATCATCCGTTTCCAGGCCTCCTATAGTTATTATCCCGATGATTTCTGGGGGCTCGGCAACCACACCGCCTATACCGCCAAAGAAGGCTTCAGCCAAAAACAGTTCTTCGTCCAACCCCAGTACCTGAAACGCATTCATGGCAATATATACGTCGGCGTGTCCTATGAATACCAGATTACAAGACCCGTGGAATATACCCCCGGCGAGGTGTTCGACCAGGAGAATATCGCCGGCCGCCATGGCGGGAATACCTCGGGTATCGGCCCCATCCTTTCCTGGGATACCCGCAATAACGCCTATAGTCCCGATAAGGGCGGCTTCGCCGAGATAGAATATGCCTATTTCCGCCCTTTCCTGGGCAGCGATTTTAAATTCAGCCTCCTGTCCATCGATCTCCGGAAGTTCTTTAGATTGTCGGCTAAATCGGTATTGGCGCTACAGGGACTCTCGGGTCTTACTTTCGGCAATACGCCCTTCAGGAAACTGGAAGAATTGGGCGGGACAGATATGATGCGTGGTTATTATGGAGGAAGATACACGGATAGATGTCTCATGGCCTATCAGGCGGAATACCGGCGCTTTCTCTTCTGGCGCATCGGCATGGTACTCTTCACGGCCACCGGCGAGGTCGCCTCGACCCCCGGCCGTTTCGAATTGAACGGCTTTCATTACAGCGGCGGCGGCGGGCTCCGTTTCGCGCTGAGCAAAGAGGAAAAGCTCAACCTGCGCATCGACTACGGCGTCGCCAAACACTCCAACGCCTTTACGGTCCAGCTACGAGAGGCCTTCTAAGGCATGCGCTTCAGACCCACGATACCCACCAGGATGAAAGCGATAAAAAGGAATTGCCAGCCGTCATACGGCATCTTGAGAAAAAGGATCTCTACCAGCTTGACGCCTATGAGCGCCGTGCCCATCCAGACCGCCAGGGCCGTAGACGCCGGTATCGTTTTCATGGCTATCGAGATACAATACACATTCCCCAGACCAAAGACCACATACCCCAGAAACGGCCAGATGATCAGCCAATTAGCCGATACACTAAAAAAACCCCGCCAGTGCAGGGCTTTTAGTTTCTTTACCGACATGAACCGTAGAGAGAACGTCCATGCCATTTCGAAGATCGCAGCCGCAAAAAGGTATAACCAGGACATAATTTTATTTTACAATACTTATATAGCAGATTCCGTGCCCTCAGCAACGGACTCTACCACCCGCTGGCCCATGCGGCCACCATTCGCCGGCTTGTCGCCAGGGCTTCCCGCCAGCCCGAGCTTGCGCGCCCAGCCGATCCCCCCGAATATCCATTTCGCCAGCCGCAATCTCGACAGATGATAGGTCCTGAACAGCGGATATTTCGCCACAAGCTCCTCCTCATCGAACCGCTTCACCGAAAACCAATGTTGCCCAAAATAATCCCTGGGATAGGCATACGGCAACCCGAAAACCCGGGGCTTCTTCCGCCCGGGCAGATAAGCCGTGCCGAAAAGCCAGTCCCAGACCGCAAATTTGGTGGAATAATTGGAATAAAAAACACTTTTATCATCGGCATGATGCCACTGATGCATCTCCGGCCCGTTTATCACATATTGCAGCTTACCGCTGCGGACATCGATATTGGAATGGATATACATGCCCCACACCGCGTCTATCAACGCCTTGATTGCCACCACCGGCGAGTTCGGCCCCAGCAATAGTACGATCGGCGCAAATTCGATGGTCTGGTTGACAATGATCTCCACGATATGCGAACGCGCCCCAGCCAGCCAGTCCACCTCCTTGTTCGAATGATGCGCCTCATGCGTCCGCCACAACAGCTTGCTGTGATGCTGCGCCCGGTGGAACCAGTAGATATAGAAATCATGGATCACCAGGAACAGCAATACCTGCAACGCCACCGGCCAATGATCCAGCCAGTGCATCGATTCCAGATGCCAGCTCCGCCGCATCGGCTCGATCAGATAATCGAAGATGAAGATCTTCAGGAAATAGCTCTGGATGAACGTATACCAGATCAGGTCCACCCAGAACCCATCCCTGAAGACCGGCATGCCCTTGGTATACGGATACTTCCGCTCCAGCCAGATAAAGATGAATACGCTCAATACCAGCAGACCGGTAGTATAATAAACGATCGTTCCCATACAAATTATAAGGCTTGCACCCTTCTCAGCCGCTTCCTCGCGCCCAACTCACTTTCATATACCTGCTTTATGCCATCTCCCATCGATTGCTCTACATCTCTGATGTCTCTTACCAGCTTCTGCATGCCTTGCGGCTCTACGGAAGCGGCATGGTCGGAGCCCCACATAGCCCGGTCCAGCGTAAAATGCCTTTCCACAAAACTGGCGCCCATGGCTACCGCGGCCACCGTCGTAGCCAGCCCCGTCTCGTGTCCCGAGTAACCTATGGGTACCCCCGGATACAGCCCGGCCAGCGTGTCGATCATCTTTAGATTCAGCTCCTGCGGTGGACAGGGATAGGCGGACGTCGAATGTGCGATCAGCAGATTGTCGGTACCAAAAGTATCCACGGCAGCCCTGATCTCATCGATAGTGGACATGCCCGTAGAGAGGATATAAGGTTTACCCGTGCTCTTCACCTTCCCGATGAGCCCATGGTCGGTAAGCGAAGCAGATGCGAACTTATACACGCCCGGATCGAACTGCTCCATAAAATCTACCGACTCCTCGTCCCAGCAGGAAACGAACCAGTCGATGCCCTTTTCTGTGCAATACGCATCGATCGCCGCATACTCGTCGTACCCCAGCTCGATGATCTTCCGGTAATTGATATAGGTCATCCGGCCCCAGGGCGTGTCCCGCTCCAGATGCCATTGGTCCTTGGGCGTACAAAGCTCGGGCGTACGCTTCTGAAATTTGACGGCATCGCAACCCGCAGCGACCGCTTCATCGATCAGCTTTTTGGCAATGTCCAGCGACCCATTGTGGTTGATCCCGATCTCGGCAATGATGTAAACAGGCTGCCCCGCCCCAATGCTCCGCTTCGCGCTTACGGTGAAGGATTTACCCAGTGTGGTGTTCATAAATTAAAGTTTTATGGATAACTCGTTTTAAGACCTTAAAAATTTCTTAATGATATGATCCACTCCGCGAATTCCCTAAACGCCCCGTCTCCCCCATGTGCGGCACATTGATAATGGACGATCTCCCTTACCGCCGTCATCGCATTCCCCGGACACGCGGTTAGCCCTACTCGTTGCAACACCTCCAGGTCGTTGACATCGTCGCCGATGAACGCCACCTCTTCCCAGCTCCACCCGCCTGCCCGGAGGATCTCCTCCAACCGCCCCAGTTTGTCCTTGACACCCAGATGCAGCTGCGTAATCTGAAGCTTCTCCGCCCGCCGCGCCACGGAAGGCGAAACCTCACCCGTCACGATGCCCGTATCGATACCACACAGCTTCCGCAACCGTTCCACCCCCATCCCGTCCCGGATGGAGAACCGCTTGAGCACCTCCCCGCTCTCACCATAATACACCCCGTTGTCGGTGAGCACGCCGTCTACATCCGTCAACAGCAGCTTGATCTTTTCCGCTTTTAGTTTATTTTGTTGTTCAATCATAGTCTTGCGTCGCATGCATATGCCTGCCGGCTTAAATGGCTGTCCACCCTCCATCAACCACCAAGTTGGCCCCCGTCATATAAGCCGAGGCGTCACTGGCAAGAAAAACGATGGCACCTTTGTAATCCGCCGGGGCCGCCATACGCCCCAGCAAGGTCTTCTTCGAATAATTGGTTTGAAAAAAGGCATCCTGCCGGTTCTCCACTCCACCAGGCGAAAGTGCATTGACCCGCACCCCCTTATGCCCCCAATAGGCGGCCAGGAACTTCGTGAACCCCAGCACCGCCGATTTGGTCACAGGATAGGCCGGAGATTTGTAAAAGGTCTGCTCCCCCTCCTCGTTCCGGTAAACGGTCTGGTCGGGTGCAACGATCCCATAGGTTGAAGCAATGTTGATGATGATGCCCGAGCCCCGTTCGGCCATTACTCCACCTAAAACCTGAGAACACAGAAAGACCCCGCTGACATTGACCTTCCACGAACGATCCCAAACGTCTAACGGATAATGCTCAAACATCGACTGATGCCCCGCTAAAGCCGGGTTCTCGAACATGTCGTTGATCGCCGCATTGTTGATCAATACATCGATCCGTCCATAGACCTCCAGGATCCGCTCGCGCGCCGCCTGTAATGAATCCGTGCTCGTCACATCCATTCTTACGGCTAGCGGTCTTCCGGGGAGCTGCCCCGCAACGGACTCACAAGCCCTTTCGTCAAGATCGGCCACGACGACATTCGCACCGGCCGCGGCTAGCGCCTCGCAATGCTGCGTCCCCAATAACCCGCAGGCCCCCGTGACGACCGTCACTTTATCTTTGAGTGAGAATAGCTCCATCCGCTAATTATTTAGCCCTCGCAGGCTTCATATTGAAATTATTGATCTTTCTAAAGACCGCTTCCACCGGCTTACCCTTCAACCGCGATGCCAGATCCCCGGCAATTACAGCTTCCTTCAACAGGCCTAATACTTCTCTGTACGCGTTAAGCGTATAGTCTACATCGTCGGCGCTATGACTAAAGCTCATATTATGAAAGCCGGCCCAAAGAACACCCCGCTTCATCAATTCCTGCTGTACGAATGACTTCACCTCCAAAGGATTTCCCGCACTGGCATCGAAGCTTACCAGCGAACGGCAGTCGTATCCCGTGCAACGGGTATAACCGGCGATGCCCAGGTCTGCAGCTATCGCATTATAGCCATCCTTCAACAGCTTGCCCTTCGCCTCGAGATAGGCCGGGACATTCTTTTCGATCATTTCATGGATGGTCGCCACAGCCGCGGCCAGCGACAACGCCTCTCCTCCAAACGTCGTGAAGAAAAAGACCTCGTCCTGGAACAGCTGCATCACATCCCGCCGACCGGTAAGCAGCGAGATCGGCATCCCGTTGGCAAAGGCCTTCGAGTAACAAGCCAGGTCGGGCGTTACCCCGAAATATTCCTGCGCCCCGCCGACGGCGATCCGGAAACCAGTCCACATCTCGTCGAAGATGAGGAGCGTACCATTGGCGGCACACAATGCCTTCAACTCCTGCAGGAAGTTATTTTTCGGCGCCTCGAACACAAAAGGTTCCAGGATCACACACGCAACGTCCTCATCGAGTGCGTCGCGTACGGAATCCAGATTGTTATAGTCGAACGTCGCACTCAGGTCCTTTACGGCATCAGGAATTCCAGCACTCCTGCTGGTAATCCCAATGTACCAATCATGCCAACCATGATACCCGCAACACAGCACCTTGTTCCGGCCGGTAAAAGCCCTTGCCACCCGCACCGCGGCACTCGTCACATCCGCACCCGTTTTGCTGATGCGGATACTCTCGGCATTCGGGATGATTTTATGGATCAGCTCGGCCAGCGTAACCTCCAGCTCATGCATCATAGAGAACGTGATGCCGTCTTTCAATTGCGCGATGATCGCGTCGTCGACCCGCTTATAGGCATAGCCGAGCGACAAGGGACCGATCCCCATATTGTAATCGATAAATTCGTTACCGTCGACATCCCATACGTGAGCGCCGCTTCCTCTCTTCAGATACTTCGGGGCTATGCCGTCGATGTACTGACCAGGCCCCTTGGCCAATGTTTGCGTTACCGGCGTCATAATGGGCCTGGCCCGCTCATACAGTTGTTCCGACCCCGTGATGTCGGGATAATTTTCATTAAAGGCAATCTTATTAGGCATATATCATTATTTTCTCAACCAGTTTTTCCGGCGTAAATCCTTCGGTCTCCAGCACCTGTCCCAGGAGCCCGGGTTTGAACCAGCGCTCGCCGAGCGACAACGGCGTGACATTCGCCATCATCCGATGCCTCAGCAACACCTCGGCGACGATAGAATACAACCCGCCGGTTTGAAAATGATCTTCGATCGTGACCAGCCGCTCCGATCCGCGTGCCGCTTCCACGATGGCCGCTTCATCCACCGGCTTCAACGACCGCATATTGATCAATCCCACCGACAAACCCTCCGCTTCCAGCAGGCCCTTCGCACGCAAAGCGTTCTCAAAAAGAAATCCATAGACAAGTAAAGTGATGTCCCTGCCCTTCGATACGATCTCCGCCTTCCCCGGGACATAAGGCATATGCACATAGCTCCCTGCTTTGTGGTTGATCCGCACATAAGCAGGCGCCGGCGAGCTCCAAATGGCGGGAAGCATGCCCACGAGGTCCGCTTCATCGGCCGGTGCATACACCTCCATACCCGGTATCCCGCGCATGATGCCCACGTCTTCGATGGCCTGATGCGTTGGTCCGTTCCCGTCGGACAGGAAACCCGGGATATAGCCGCTCAGCTTCACTGGCAAATGCGGAATGCCCACATCCGTCCGGATGAATTCATAGGCACGCATGGTGAGAAAAGGAGCCAGCGCATGCACCACGGGGATCCGCCCCCTGAGCGCCAGACCCGCCGCCATCCCGATCATCGTCTGCTCGGTAATCCCCGTATCGATAAATCGTCCCTTCAGGGCCGCCGGTGCATTGCGGACCAGGGCCCGGTTCTCCGCCGTCATCACGACGATCCGCTCATCCGCCAATGCCGTTTCGATCAAAAGTTGTTCGTAGTTCATCGTACTACTTGTGTTTCAGATTGAATAGTCGCTTTTAAATTCCCATGCAGTTCCTGCAACAGCTGTCCTACCTCCGCCGCCGTAAAAGAACAGAACCAGCGGTCGGCCCGCGCCTCGATGCTCGGCAACCCCTTCCCACGTACCGTATCGGCGATGATGACGTTGACCTTGCCTCCGTCCGCGACGCATGTGAACGCCTGCTCCAGCGCCGCGAAATCATGTCCATCGATTCTCTGCACGTTACAGCCGAACGCCGTGAATTTATCTTCTAACGGCTCCAGCGGGATCAGGTCCTCCGTCCGGATATTGGCCTGGAACTGATTCCGGTCGACCACGATCGTCAGATTATCCAACCCATAGGCATTGGCAACGAGAACCGTCTCCCAAACGCTCCCTTCATTGAGCTCTCCGTCACCCGTGATCACCACGACACGGTTATCGCCACCCCGCAGTTTGCAATCCAGCGCCACGCCGGCCGCCACGCCCGGCAGATGCCCCAGCGAACCGCTATGGAACTCTACACCCGGTATATTCCGGTTCGGATGCCAGTAAATGCTGTCGGCCGTAGACAAATGATTCCCCAAACGCTCCGGCGCCAAAAGCCCCATCTCTACAAACGTCCCATAGAGCGCAGGCACGTCATGCCCCTTCGATAAAAAAAGATAGTCCCGATGCAGATCCACGCGGTCCCGGCGGATCACCCGCGCATAACCATACACCATCAACTCTACACAGCTCAGCGAGGCCCCGATAAAACACCCTCCATCCGCCGTCATCTTTATGACATGCTCCCGCACCTTCACCGCCGTCTCTTGAAGCTCCTCCAATTCAATTTTCTTCATATTTATACTTGTTTGGTGTGTTCTCCACTCACCGTTTTCAGTTCATCGAGATGATGCCTATACCAGTTCACCCCCGCATAGGACGCATTGATCGCATAGATGTCCGGGCGCCGCTCGAGTAATGCCAGAATATCACCCACCCCGAACATTGGATCCCCCGGATACAATTCGTCAAAAACAGTCCGGATAAATGTGTAATCTTCCAAATAATCTATGGTGAAACGATGGCTCATCGAATAGTCCACCCCACCCTCCATCACCACATTCCCGATGCGAAAAAGATGCGGATTCTCCCAGATATAGGGCGTGGTATGCTCGCGCTCCATCGGCCGGCGCGCTCCAAGCCAGGCCCGCTCAAGGGTGGCAAAAGACATGATCTCCACATCGTTACCATCAGGATAGGTCGCCGGATGCAGATTGCTTACAAAATCGAAATCGGAAAGATGGGCGAGATAAAAACCTATCACCCGGTCGATAACAGCGGGATCGACAAGCGGACAGTCGCTGGGGATCTTGATCACGGCATCGGCAGGAAACCGCAACGCGGCCTGGTAATGCCGGTCCAGCAGGTCGGTGGCATGCCCTCGGAACGAGTCCAATCCCTCCTGCCGGCATATCTCCTCGATGACATCGTCCTGCCCGTCGGTCGTAGTGGCGACGATGATCCGCCCCGCTAAACGGGCCGCCGCAACCCGCTCGACCTGTCGAAGGAAAAGCGGCTTACCCTGCACAGGCATCAATACCTTGTCAGGCAGACGGGAAGACCCCCTCCGGGTTTGGATAACGGTGATAATTGGCGCTTTCTCGTTCATGTACACTGATTGTTGTAATAGCCGTTCTTGTCGTGCGTAAAAATTCGTCTTTTGGTCCTTTGAACTCGATATACCGGCGGCATAGTTGCGCGATCACCGCCGCCGATGTACCGCCATTCTGGATCGGAGCCAGCCGCTTCAACTGCTCCACATCGAAATAGGAATGCACCTTTTTTCCAAGCGCGATCCCGATATAGACTACCGTGGAATATTGCGTGATGAGCTCCTCGCAATTCGCGATCATCTCCTCCGTCTTCCCCTCCGTATAGATCAGGGCGGACGGAGCCCATTGCCTGATCTCGGCAATAGCCCTTTCTTTTTCCTCGTTTGGATGCAATTTGAAGATCAGCTGCCGCCGGCCCGCGATCCGCACACACTCCCGGATAAAAGCCGGACGATCCTCCTTCCGCATGGTCTCCCGGATATCCGAAGTGGCCACCATGACATACCCATGATACGGGAAATCATTGTTCAGCAACGCCGCTGCGTTGTCATAATTGGGAATACCGGTAACCACGATCTTCGCCGGATCGGTACCCATCCGTCCAAACTGCGCCTTGTAACCGGTAGAAGCAGCACAGTAGATATCGCAGACATTCCCACATCCATTATAAGCCGTATTGGCGGCCCAATAACCCGGCAAACCCAGCCAGTGCGTAAACCGCGCCCAGCGTGTAAGGGGATCGGTCATCCCTTCCTGTACAAAAACTGTTTTGAATTGCCGCAGATCCGGAGTCACGATCAGATCGCTGCACAATACCACCAGATCATAGTCATATCCATACACCGAACGCGCATAGTCATTTCGCAAACCATGCGCTTTCAGATAAGCATCACCCTTGTGCTTGAACTCTCCTGCAAGGATCATCCTGTCCGCCCATCCCAGGGAAATGGCCAAACGGATCAACGGATGCTTCGTATACAATTGGCTGAAGTAACAATCATAGTCAGGGAGCAGAGACGCAATCTGATGCATCTGGCTCGTCTGGTTGGGAGATCCTATGATGAAAAGTATTTTTTTCCGTTGGATCATGGTTGCACTGATCCGCAAATTTCACCGTATCCGGGCTACCATGATCACCGCCGAACAGAAATTACAATTCCTTAATATTACTTGTCAAGGTAGGGTAGTATCGCCTGCTGCCAGATCTTATATCCCTTCTCATTCATGTGCAGCTTATCCGCAACGAAGAGACTGTCGATCGGCTGACCCTGCGCATTCAACATCAAATGATAGACATCTACAAAACTCGCATGACTCCGCTCGGCGATAAAATTCCGGATCAGATCATTGGCCTCTTCCATTTCCGGCATCAGCTTCTCCCTGCTGGGACTCGGCTTGATCGACACATACACGATATCGATATTGCCTAACCGCTTCCGGATCATGTCGTATAACTTCACAAAACGTTTGTATACCTTCTTCGCCGGTTTGCCCGCCGCGAGATCGTTGTCACCACAATAGATCACCACCTCCCTGGGATGATAAGGATAGATGATATCACCGGCATACCGGATGACATCGTCCAGCGTAGAACCGCCGAACCCCCGGTTGACGATCGGATAGCCCGGGAATGCACTTTGCACGTTTGTCCATTTCCGGAACGAAGAGCTGCCCACAAAAAGGATCGCATTCACAGGCGGTCGCTGGATACTGTCCCGATGTTTGAATTCGGCGATCTCAGTCCAGAAAGCCGGTTGAGCAGTCTGCGCAGATACCGGAACGATGTGAAAAAAAACAGTTAGCAGAAGTGTAGAGGCAAGAGTCGTTGCGGTCTTTTTCATGACTTAAAAATACTACATTTAGCAATGCTAAGTGCAATCCTCCTGGCCGCCGGCTCCTCGACGCGGATGGCTCCCGCCAACAAGCTCCTCCTCCCCTGGCAGCAGAAACCCATCGTCTATCATACAGCAAACCACTTACTCGCCTCGGGCATCGATGAGCTCATTGTCGTCACCGGCCACGAGTCAGCCGCCATCGCCGCCGCCCTGCATGCATTCCCCGTCAAGTTCGTCCATAACCCCGAACACGCAAAGGGACTCACCGGCTCCATTCGATCGGGCATTCGCATGGCCCACGGCGAAGGCTATATGATCTGTCTCGCGGATATGTTCCTGGTCACTGCCCCCGAATACGTCCTGCTGAGAACGGCGTTCGAACAGCAATATCGCCACGACGTCCAGTGCATCATGCTTCCCGATTACCAGGGACACACCGGCAACCCCGTGATCTTTTCCTCCTTTTATCGCGACGCTCTCTTGTCATTGCCCCAGGGCGAAGGCGCCAAATCGCTCTTACGCGCGCACCCCGATCATCACCATCGCGTTCCCATGCCCACAGACCATGTTCTCCGCGACCTGGATAAACCCGGTGATTACGAAGATCTCATCCACCGATCAACACAATAACTGTCATTGTTACGTGCATTGTTCCGTACCTTTATCGCACGCATCTATGTTTCGAAAATTTGCAGCCATTACCGTATTCGTTGTCTCGTGCCTCACCACCTTCGCCCAAATGCCGGGCAGATCAATCCGCGTGATCGTGCAGGACAGCACCAGCAAACAACCCCTCGACGACGCCACCATCTCGCTCGTCAAAGCCCCCGCCGGCACCTTGCTGCATCGTATCCGCAGCAGACGGCAGGGCATCAGCTTTCACAACCTCACTCCCGGCGACTACCGCCTCATCACCTCCTATCTCGGCTATGCCACCGACACCACGTTGATGACCCTCGCCGGAACGGACAGCACCGAAAGAAAACTGCGCATCCTGCTCCATCACGCCGCCAACGCCCTGATGGAAGTCGTCGTCCATGCCAATATCCCCCCGGCCATCGTAAAGAACGATACCATCGCCTTTAACGCCGGCGCCTTCCCCACCCGGCCCAATGCCACCGTCGAAGACCTCCTACGCAAACTGCCGGGCATCGAGATCGATAAAAACGGCAATGTTACTATGCAGGGCCAAAAGGTCGACAAGATCTATCTCGATGGCAAAGAATTCTTTCTCGACGACCCTCGCACCGCCACCCAAAACCTTCCCGCGGATATCGTGGACCAGATAGAAGCCTTCGATTCACAAACGGAAAGGGCCCGGCTCACCGGTGTCCGGGAAACCACCGGCACAAAATCCCTGAACATCAAATTGAAGAAAAGCCGGAAAAAAGGCTATTTCGGCAAGCTCTACGCCGGCACCGGCTCCGGTGGCCCGGCAAGCCCTTCCTCCGTGACCAGCAGCTATTCCGTGGGAGGCACGGCGACCAGTCTCGGCGACGCCTGGGTCTTCGGCACGGGGAATAGCAATAACATGAACAACCAGTTCACCGGCACCGATAACAAGAACGGCCCCGGTGCCGGCGGCGTTCAAACGCTCAACAACCTCCAGCTCAACTTTCGCAACAACAAACAAAAAGCCCTGAGCTTTACCCTGAACGCGGGTACCAACGGCACCCGCACCACATTGGATCAAACCGATCAGCGGCTCACCACCCTCACCGATTCTTCCCTGCTGGAGAATCGACTCAGGCACCAGGTCTCCCATAACCAAAGCGTTCACGGCAACGCCTACCTGGAGTATACCATCGATAGCTTCTCGCTCATCAACCTCCGCTCCACCGTGACTCCTTCCTGGTCCGGTAGCTCCGAGCTGGATACCGTAGCCATCCAAACCCAAAAGACCGGCCCCGGCTATCTCAGCAACCAGGGCCGTACCGACAATAGCAACCATTCCAACGAATACAACATCAACAATATCCTCAACTTCCGCAGACGCTGGCGCAGGCCGGGCCGCACCCTATACGCAAGCCTTTCGGAGAGCTATGATCACCAGAATCAACCCCAGAAGATCTTCTCCCTCGTAAACAACTACGACAGCACCGGCAGCCACCTGTCTCAGACCCTCACCAATCAAACCCAGGCCCAGCTGTCGAGGAACGAAACTTATGCCGGCTCCATCGCCTATACCGAACCGTTGAAACCCGGTCACCTCCTGGATTTTTCCTATCACGTGAACCGGACCATCAGCCATTCAGACCGCCAGGCCTTTGATTATGACACGGTCACCGGCCACTACGATCTTCCAGACACGCTTACCACCAATCACTTCGTGAGTTACAATACCATCCAACGTGTTGGCGCAGGTTACAACGCCACGGATGGCAGGTATCGTTATCAAATCGGCCTCACCCTGCAATTCAGCGACCTCGACGATCACAACCTGACGGCCAAAACTGCTCTTAATCAACGACAGACGAACTGGTATCCGCGAGCTTCCCTGATCTATACACCGTCCCAGGGCAAGAACGTCAAGCTCGTCTATACCGCCTCCACCACCAGCCCCACGATCCAACAACTCCAACCGCTGCCCGATCTCACCAACCCCTTCCTCGTGCGGATCGGCAACCCCGGCCTCCTGCAACAGCTTACCCATACTCTCAACGCCAGCTACACCCAATTCAACGCCAGGAACTTTCAAAACCTGCAGATCGCGCTGCAAGGCAATTATACCGAACACGAGATCACGCCGTCCACGACGATCCTCTCGGGCGGCATCCAGCAGATCCAATATGTAAATGTGAATGGTATTTGGCACGGCAGCTCGAACATCACCTACGGCTTCCCGCTCGGTAACCAGCGCAAGGGCAACAGTAGCCTTGGCGTCCGGATGAATTATGGCCGTGACATCAGCCTGTTGAATGGCGTGCAGGACGTCAACACTTCCCTCGGCTGGGGCTCCGCCTGGAAGCTCAATTTTCATCCCGTGGAGAAACTGTTCGTGGAAGGACTGGCATCCGTGAATTACACCAATACACAATATTCCGTCAACCCCGGTCAGAACACCAATACATGGCTGCAGAACTATTCCGTCGACGCCTCGTACGAACTGCCAGGTGCGATCACCATCGCCAGTAATTATAATTTGCAGATCACCGGACCACAGGGAACCCTGCCCTCAAAAACGGTGGCGCTCTGGAACGCGAGCATCTTTAAGGATTTTCTACGCGACCGAAGCGCACAGCTTCGCTTCTCCGCCTTCGGCATCCTCAATACCGTGAGCAATTTCTCCCAGACCATCGGCATCAACTATCAGGAGACCAGCCAAACCAATCTACCCGGCCGCATCCTCCTACTCAGCTTTATCTACCGCTTCCGCCACTTTCCCGGCGCGAAACCCAGGCCCCAAAGCTAACGCCGCAACGCCTCGATCGCATCCGCCGTCTTCGCCAGCGGCTTACCGAGTAACCGGCTACCGGCGGAAGTGATCACAAAATCCTCCTCTATGCGAATCCCCCCAAAGTCCCGGAATTGCTCCAGCTTATCATAGTTGAAAAAGTCAACAAATTTCTTCCCGGCCTTATACTGATCCATCAATTCAGGAATAAAGTAAAGTCCCGGCTCGATGGTCACGACGAAACCGGGCTCCAATGCCCGCGCGAGCCTCAACGACTTCCACCCGAATTCCTCCCTTTTCTTTAGCGTATCGGTATATCCCACATACTCCTCTCCGAGATCTTCCATATCGTGGACATCTAACCCCATCATATGCCCCAGCCCACATTGGAAGACCATCGTATGCGCACCCGCCGCAACGGCTTCCGCCGGGTCCCCCTTCGCAACACCCGCGGCCCGGAGTCCCTCCATCAATTTCTGCGCCGCCAGCGCATGCACGTCACGGAAGAGCACACCAGGTTTCAACGCCTGTATCGCGGCCTCCTGCGCACTCAGCACGATATCGTACATCTCCCGCTGCACCGGAGTGAACCTGGCGCCCACGGGAAAGGTCCGCGTCATATCCCCGGCATAATGCATCGCATTCTCCGCCCCACTGTCACAGATGGCGATCCGACCCTCGCGCATCACCGTGGGGCCATAGTGATTGTGCAATACCTGTCCGTTGACCGTGAGGATCGTCGGAAAAGCCAGGTTACCGCCGCCCGCAATGGCAATGCCCTGCAGGCCTCCGGCCAGTTGATATTCCGTGATGCCATCCCGCGCACCGGTGATCGCCGCCAGATGCATCGCCGCCGTGATGTCTACCGCCTCTTCGATCTGTACGAGCTCTTCTTCCGTCTTGATGCTCCGCTGCGCTACGACGGCCTTGATCAGCGGTACCGAAGCACGCTGCGCCGCCATCCCCGGTGCCATCCCCAACCAAGAACTCAGCTTAAGGATATTCTCGGGCCGGTAAGGCGGTAAAAAATGGATCGTGCGACCCGAAGTGTGCGCGGCGCTCAGATCCGCAGCCAACGACGCCACCGGCAACGTATGGCTGATACCCGCCTCCACCGCCTGCTCGGCCAGCGAAGGCTGCGGTCCCGTCCACACGATCTCATCCATCGTCAGATCACGGCCATAGACAAGATCTTTATCGTCATCGATATCGATCACGCCCGCCAGCCCGGGTTTGTCCAACCCAAAAAAGTATAAGAAGGTACTGTCCTGGCGAAACGGATAAAGATTATCCCGATAATTCATACTGCTCTCTTCATTGCCCAGCAACAGGATCAAACCCTTGCCAACTTGTTCCTTCAATCGTGCCCGCCGGGCCTCGTATGTCGCCTTGTCGAAAAGATGCTTATTCATGAATGAGTTTTTGCAGATAATGCCCATTGTATCCCCCTCAGTTCCGCCAACCCACGCAGCCGCCCGATCGCGCTATAACCCGGATAGGTTTTCTTTTTGAGATCATCCAGCATCTGATGCCCATGGTCGGGACGCATCGGCAGCGACAAGTTCCGTCGCTGCTGCACGGCCAGCAGTTCCCGGACCACCGCCACCATATCCACATCCCCGCCTAAATGGTCGGCTTCGAAGAAATTGCCCTCCGCATCCCGTTTCGTGCTGCGTAAATGGATAAAATGGATATGATCCCCCAGCCGGCTGACCATACCGGGCAGATCATTGTCGGCCCGTACGCCATAGCTCCCGGTACAAAAACAAAGCCCATTGGCGGGAGACGGCGCACAGTCCAGCAACTCCCGGGCATCCTGTTCGGTGCTTACAATCCTCGGGAGCCCTAATATTGGATATGGCGGATCATCGGGGTGTATGGCCATCTTCAACCCCAACTCTTCCGCCACCGGCACAACCTGTTGAAGAAAGTAAAAGAGATGCTGTTTGAGTTTCGCAGCATCTATACCTTCATATGTTTTCAACGCCTTCAGGATCTGTTCCTCCGTAAACCGCTCTTCGCTGCCCGGCAACCCCAATAGCGTATTCCGGTACAAGGTCTCCTTCTCCTCTTCGGTCATCGTAGCCAGCCGCCGCTCGGCCTTGGCAACCTCGCCGGGCGTATAATCGGCAGCAGCTCCCGGCCGCTTGAGCAGGAACAGATCAAAGGCGATGAATGCCGCCTTCTCGAACCGCAACGCCTTGCTCCGGTCCGCCATCTCATAGGCGATATCGGTACGCATCCAGTCCAGGATCGGCATGAAGTTGTACGTCACGACCTCGAGACCCAGAGCAGCGACATTGCGCAGGCTCTCCTTGTAATTGCGGATATATCCTTGATAGTTGCCCGTTTGCTTCTTGATATCTTCATGCACCGGAAGACTCTCGATCACCGTCCAGCGCATGCCAGCCGCCTCGACTTCCATCTTTCTCTTGTTGATCTCTTCCTTTGTCCAGACTTCGCCCACCGGGACATGATGCAGGGCCGTGACCACCCCCGTACAGCCCGCCTGACGGATATCCCAAAGACTCACGGGATCGTTAGGGCCATACCAGCGCATCGTTTCTTCCATTAAAAAAGGTCGCTCCATAGTTTATGCTTATTTAGACACTTCCACTTCCACTGTCGCCGCCTGCGGCGCTCCAAGCGCCGCGCTTCGACTCGTAGGCAAGGACCCGCCCACACTGATCCTGATCTTCCCCGCCGGTTCATATGACTTACCTGCCGCGTCCACCAACGCCAGCTGCTCCGGAGTCAGGGTAAAATTCAACCGCGTGGAGGCGCCGGGGGCCAAAGATACACGCTGGAACCCTTTCAATGAAAACAAAGGCACGTCTTGTCCCATGCCTTCATGTGTAACATACAGCTCCGCGACCTCATCCGAGGCCATTTTCCCCGTATTGGTGAGGGTCACGGCTACGGAAACGATTTCGTTCTTTTTTATCCTGGCCTTCGAAACCTGGATATCGCTGTAGGCAAAACTGGTGTAGCTGAGCCCAAATCCAAACGGATACAAAGGCTCGGCACTCATATACCGGTAGGTCCGCCCCTTCATCGAATAATCCTCATACGGCGGCAGCTGGTCGTACGAACGAGGAAAGGTCACCGGCAGCTTTCCCGAAGGCGAAAGTTTTCCAAATAGGATATCGGCCACGGCATTCCCGCCTTCCTCGCCGGGATACCATACCAGCAACACCGCGTCGGCCAACTTCTGCACCTCTTCGAGATTCATCGGACTCCCACCGGTGATGACGGCAATCACCGGATGCGGGTTGTCCTTCTTGAGTTTCTTCAAATACTCGATCTGCGCAGCTGGGATATTGTAATCGAGCCGGTCCCCGAACGAAGGCGAAGCCAGCGACTCGCCTTCCTCCCCTTCCAGCAGACCCGAAATGCCCAGCACCGCGATCGTAGCATCCGCCGTAGCGGCTTCACCCGATGCCCAATCGATAGGATTCACATTGGGCCGGTCCAGCAACACCCCCTGCCGGTAGGTCATCTGGCTGCCCGGCTGCGCCTGACCCGCCAGGCCCTCCAGGATCGTCACCAGCCGGTCGTTGACACCATAATAGTTACCCAACAATACATCCACCGCGGCGGCATTGGGTCCCGTGATATAATATTTCTTTAACCCATTCGACAACGGCAAGGCGCCGTCGTTCTTCAACAACACCACCGACTTCTCCGCGGCCTTCCGCGCCAACGCCCGATGCTCGGGGCTATTGATAACCGACACCGGGATCTTATCATACGGATCCATCCCCGCAGGATCGAACATCCCCAACCGGAACCGCGTCCTCAGCAGGACCGCCAGCGAACTGTCGATCTCCTTTTGCGTGACCAGGCCCTGGTGCAGGGCATCCAGCAACGAAAGATAGGTATCCCCGCAATTCAGATTCACCCCGCGCTGCAAGGCCAGCACGGCTGCCCCCATCTTACTCGACACCAACTTATGCCCCTCGTAGATATCGGCGATCGCGTCACAGTCCGACACGATATGTCCCTTAAAACCCCATTGCTTCCGCAGCACATCATCCAGCAGGTACGTATTCGCACAGCAGGCCTCCCCATCCGTACGATTATACGCGCACATCACCGCCTCGACCTTGGCATTGACCAATGCATGAAAGGCCGGCAGATAGGTCTCCCACAGATCCTTGGGCGACACCTCGGCATCGAATTGATGCCGCAGCCGCTCGGGACCGCTGTGGACCGCATAATGTTTGGCACACGCCGCGACTTTTAAATAACGCGGATCATCACCCTGCAGCCCCGTGACCAACGCTACTCCCATTTTGGACGTCAGAAAAGGATCCTCGCCATATGTCTCCTGCCCCCTGCCCCAACGCGGGTCACGGAAGATATTGATGTTGGGCGTCCAAAACGTCAGCCCGCCAAACCGGGAATGATAATCCTTTTGCATGGCGGCATTGTACATCGCCCTGGCCTCATCCGAGATGGCCGTGGCCACCTGGTGTACAAGCCCATCGTCAAACGTCGCGGCCATACCTATAGGCTGCGGGAAGATCGTGGCAATGCCACTCCGGGCCACGCCATGCAACGCCTCGTTCCACCAGTCATAAGCGGGTATATGTAACCGGGGAATGGCCGGCGTACTGTTCATCATCTGATACACCTTCTCCTCCGGCGTCATCCGGGAAATAAGATCGTTGACCCGCACATCGATGGGAAGAGTGGGATTCAGATAGGCTTCCTGCTGAGCCCCGGCCCGCAGGATCATGCCGGCAAATACAATCGTTAAAAGTCGTTTCATACCGGAAAGATAAGCAAAAAATGCAACCGATTACATTTTTAAGAGTGCAACGGTCTTGCCCATATGATTGTCACCCTAAAAAACAGCATTTATGGAGCCCCGCACCTTCGCCGGAGACCTCTTCGCAGGCCTTATCCTTTTTTTTGCGCTAACGTTTGCTTCCTGTCATAAAACGATCCCGGGACCCGGCGTCGACACGCCCCTCGACCTGCCAGCCGGGAGTACCGCCGTAACCGACGCCGCCAACCAGTTTGCCATCAATACGTTTCAGCAGACCCTGAAAACAGAACCCGCCGGGCCCAACACCCTGATCTCCCCGCTGAGCATCTACCTTGCCCTGGACATGGTCTACAACGGCGCCGCCGGGTCCACCGCGGATTCGATGGCCGCGACCCTCCAGCTGTCGGGCGTCCCGCTGGGTCGGCTCAATGCCGTAAGCCACGCGCTCCTCCAACAGCTGCCCAAAGAGGACAGCAAGGTCCAGCTGAGTATCGCCAATTCCATTTGGTATGCAACGAAATTCCCGGCACCCGCACCGGGCTTCAAAGACAGCATGACCAATAGTTACCAGGGAGCGGTACAACCCCTCGACTTCACCAATCCGGGATCGCTGAATACGATCAATAGCTGGGTCTCGAAGAATACAGCAGGCAAGATCCCCCAGCTGCTAAAGCAACTCGACCCCGCCCTTGTCATGCTTCTGGTAAATGCCGTTTACTTCAATGGCTCCTGGCTCCATGGCTTTCCCTCCAGCGCCACCCAAAATGGACCTTTCTTTACCTCCACGGGAAGCACCGCCACCGTTCCCTTCATGACCCAAACGGCCTTGTTGCGTCTTCATTCGGACAGCAACCTGATCATGGTCGAAATGCCCTATGGCACAGGGGAAGCATTCGACATGTACCTCGTCTTACCCGTTAGCAGGACCCAACCTATCAACTCCTTCGTCAGCGGGTTGAACGCGACGACCCTTGGGCAGGCCCTGAATACCCTCGATTCGGCAAAGATCGACCTGACCATGCCCAAATGGGAATACAGCTATGGTATCGATAATATGGAACCCGAGCTCACGGCGCTGGGTATGGGCATCGCCTTTTCGGACCATGCGAATTTCACCACGATGTACCCCGGCGAGCAAACGAACATCTCCCAGGTTATCCATAAGACCTATATTTCCGTATCGGAAAATGGCACAGTAGCCGCCGCCGTTACGGGTGTCGGCATGGCGACCACGTCTGCACCTGCTACGCTGGCAGTTAAATTCGATCACCCCTTTGTCTATCTCATCCGGGAAAAAACCACGGGTCTGATCCTGTTCATCGGCGTGGTGAACGACCCCTCACAGCATTAATCTTGTTGATCTTCGTCTACGGGCTTTTCTTCACCTTGGCACGACCTGCAAAAGGGGGGGCAGGTAACCCGTCTTTGAATAGCAGATCGCGGTTGTATAAATTGACGCCATAAGGATTATTCGCCCAGCCGTATCGCACGGCCACAGGATGTGGAACCTGATCGCTCCATACGATCACCTTCTTTCCATCCGTCTCGGCCCTGGCCGGTACGAACTTGTTATCGGGTCCCGCAATGGCAAAGCCCTTGAGCTCACCACCATCCTTGACGACCAGCCCATTACCGGCATCGGTGAAAAGGATGTGCACCTTATCGCCATGCACCTTCATCGATTCATAAAGCGGACCGGAAAAAATGATGTCCTTCTTTCCATAGGCAACGCCTTCGGCCGACACCATCAGCCGCCGCGCGACCTCCTCGTAATCCTTCGGTTGCAGCTTGCCGTCCGCATCGAGATCGGCGCTGACCGTCATCCCCGTCCCCGGTAACGTCAATGCCATACGCTGTGCCTCCCGCAGATCGGCCCAGGTACTCTCGCCCGGCTGCTCCTGCACCGGTCCATGGGCCTCCAGCTGCACATAGAGGAATGGCATCTCGTTTTCCACCCAATGCCGCCGCCAGTCCTGGATAACAAGCGGAAAAATAGCGGAATAATCGCCCGCCTTCGACACATTGGCCTCTCCCTGCCACCAAAGGATACCCCGTACCGTGTACAGATCCGCCGGGGCCACCATGCCATTGAACAGGCCCCCGGTAGCCATGCGATCCGCCGGGCCCGCGCCCTCCGGAAACACACTGTCGGCATAACGGGTGGCAGCAGACGCATATTCGGGAAATTGCCGCAACGCATCCGGACTCAGCCAGGCCTCGGCCGGCGCATCACCCACACAGGCATTGATCAACCCCACCGCACAGTGATAGTGGTCGTAGATCTGCCGTGCAAAAAGATACCCCAGCGCAGAGAAGGTCAGCACGGAATTGGTATCAGCCGTCTCCCAATGCCCGCCGGCCACGTTGTTCCGCGGTCCCTTGTAGTCATAATGTTCACCGATATAGAACTGCCGGACCGGAACATCGCCCGCATGGGCGATCAGCTCTGCATACTGCTCCCTGACATGCTCCATCGGCAGCTGCATATTGTACTGCCCGGAACAGAACCAGACCTCCCCCACCATGATATTCTTGAGCCAGATGTGATTGATGCCGTCGATGTCCATCGAATAAGGACCACCGGCTTTTTTGGGCGAAAGCTCAACGATCCATTTCCCATCATCGGCAGTGACACTGCTCGCTGTCTCGCCGTCAAACTTGACCGTCACCTTTTCTCCCGGTGTGCCAAACCCCCAGATGCGCAGCGGCATCTCCCGTTGCAGGACCATGCCGTCACTTATCATCCTGGGCACTCTGATCTGGGCAAAACAAGCGGATCCGGAAAACAGCAATAAGAACAGCCCCCATCCCTTCCTCTTTTTACTAGTCATTGGAAAACCGATTTGTACCGCAATATCGGTCTTTTGACTAAAAATGTGCCAGGGATTCTCACCGCCGTAAAACGTGCGCTATCTACAAAAGGTTGCGCCTCATCCGCGTTCCTTGTCAGAAATTCACCACGGCATCATACGCCTTCTTCGGCTGAAGGTCCTTATCGAAGAGCAGCGGATAGTTCTTCCTGCCACGCCTGTCCAGCCAGCTATAACGATCCGAGACATTCCAAAACGTTACGCCCGTGATCTTCTTCCTGTATTTGCGGAAAACCTCGAAAGCCATTTTGTACTGGTCCAGCTGTTTCTGTTCCATCTCCGGCGTAAAACCGGAATCCACCCCATTGCCGCCATTGCCGGTCACGATCTGCCCACCTTGATGACCGGGATACACGGAGATATCCAATTCGGTGATCTGTACCTGCAATCCCAGCGAAGAAAAAAGCCGGATGGATTTTTCGAGCTCTTCACGCGTCGGCGTGCTGATGGACCAGTGCGCCTGCAGACCGATGCCGTTGATCGGCACGCCTTTGGCCAGCAGCTTCTTCAGCATCGTATAGATCTTTTCTCTTTTCGCGGGGTTCTCGGTGTTATAATCGTTATAGAAGAGCACCGCCTTGGGGTCCGCAGCATGGGCCCACTCGAAAGCCTTTTCAATGAATTCTTCCGCGCAGATCCGGTACCATAAGGAAGGCCGCATAACATGCGCGCTATCGTCCGCAATAGCCTCGTTTACGACATCCCATGCGTATAATTTGCCCTTGTACCTGCTGACGACCGTCGTGATATGATCCTTGAGCCGCCGTAACAATACCTCCTTCGAAACCGTGTTTCCGGCAGAATCCTTAAACATCCATCGGGGCGCCTGATTATGCCAGCATAGATTATGTCCGCGTACCCGCAGATGATGTCGCTGCGCAAAGGCGACGATCGAATCCGCATCCGCCCAGTTATAAACATTCTCCTGCGGATGGATGGGCCCCATCTTCATCGCATTTTCCGGCGTCAGGCTGTTGAACTGTTGCAGGATCAGCCCAGCCTCATCGCCATGCAGGTCCCGCGGAGCGACGGCCACACCGATGGGAAAATAGTCCTTATAGTAATCCTTCAGGCCTTTAGCATTTTCATCGCCAAGGGATTTACTGGCCCACGGGATAAAATACTTGAAGTTTGGCGCATCGGTATGGCCGCCGTCATGTTGCCGCCATGCCAGCACACCGCCCAGCAATCCCGAATCTACCGGCGGCATCTTCTCCTTCATATAATCATTGGAAACGCCCAGATCGCCGGCGCCCAACAATTTGAATACCGCGCCCGCCGCGATGGTGGCCCTATAGCTGCCTTCATGATCGAGCCAATGCGCATCGCCTTTTTCCGGAATGCCATAGCTGATAAAGGTGAGCCGCGGCGCACATAGCGCGATCAGCTCATGCGAGTCGACGTCGAGATCGCAACCCGTCTTGCTGCCGAAACCCGCCGCGGCCGCACCATAACGAAGGAAATTCCCCGCCATCCAATAGTATTCCCCACCCGTGAGACTCTCCACGGCTTCGCCATAATTGCGCCGCAGCAAGGTCGCGCCGCCTTTCCCGGACGACCCGATCAACCCGACCGCAAACCTTGGCTCGAAGGCCAGCGTGACCAGCGCAGCCTTGCCGTATCTGGAGACGCCTTCGATCCCCACCTTTCGCGCATCCACGGCGGGATCGGTCTCGAGGTAATCGAGGCCGCGCGCTGCCCCCCAGGCCCAGGCGCGAAGCGCTCCCCAGTCTTCCGGTTTACGCGGCTGGCCCTTATTCACCAACCCGATGATCCCCTTCGTCAGACCATCTCCATTATCGGCCTGTATGCTGTTCGGATCGATCGTCGCATAGCCCCACCCTGCACGGATCAGCTGCTCCGTAGGCGGAAGCTCTGCCGGCCGCGGCGCAAAAAAATTCGGTGCCGGCAGACGGGTGACAGGTGAATACGCCGGGTATTTATCGAAGATCTCTTTTACGGATGGATCGGCCTTTATCATCATCTCCTTAAAAACCGAATTCAATTTTTCCATTTCTTCGGGCGACGGTTGCGCGGGCGCAGGAAGTTCCGGACGGCCGAACATCATCAGCACCGGCACCGGCCCCTTTGCATTTGCCGGTACGACTACGGTCATTTTGATGTTCACGTCGATCAAAGGGTAGTCGCTATTATCGACATGTCCGACCAGTTCTTTTGCGATCACCGGCATGAACCCCACCAATTCGTGATCGGTCACCTTCACCGTCCAGGTCACCCCGGGCGTATGGGCAGGCATCCGCCCATATACTTCGCGCTCGAGATCCCCGACGATCTCAGGACGCCGCTGGGTCCACCATATCCCGGCCGTCGTCACCTTCTGCCCGTCTTTCAAGGTCAGCGCATCCGGCAACATGGGACAGGGATTCGCCTTTGTCTCATCATAGTTCGCATGATTAGGCGCATTGGCATCGCCGCTGGGCCCCGGCCTCAATTCAGTGATACCCAGCTGCCGCATCATGTTGTCATGATCCTCCTGGGCGGTAAAGATCACCGGCCGCGGATACCGGGTTCCGTTTACGATGGTGTCCTGGGCCTGCCCTCTTTGGATCGAAGCCAGCACCACCAAACAGAAAAGAATTCGTTTCATGGACTTCCGTTTAATATTGATATAGTTTAACACGCTGGATGCCGTATTCATTCATCGGTATCCTGATATCCCTGCCCTGGTTGTCCTGGTCCCCATTCATGCGACGGCCAGGCACCCATCTACCATCTTCGAAATCTCCTTCATCCACGCTCAACAGCCCCGCGCATTTCCCGGGATCAGCCGAAGCAAACCTGACTACCGACCCCGTGCCTGCCACAAAAAATTCGTCGGGCGATACGGCGATGATCAGGCATCCCGTAAGGGGCCACTGGCCTTCCCGCGAACCGGGCGACCAGGGCAAGGTAAAATCGTGCTTTACCGTAATCCGGTAATCGCCCACGGTGACGGTCTGCGAGGAAGAATCCTTGCTCAACAAAAAACCACTTACTTTTCCTTCCGGTCTGTATTTCACGATCAGCGGGCTGACCTCTCGCAGAACCCGGTAAGCCTTGCCGATAGGTTCGTTCTCCGGATGCTCGGCCGACTCGATCGAAAACGGCGAAAAAGACAGACAGTCATAGTGCCCGAAAGCAAAGAATGCCTTGGCGCCGTCATCCTTTTCAAAATGGATCTCGGGTATGAAGAGCGGGGCGGCAGAACGGGTATACAGATCGCACCAATGCTGTAGATCGGGGAAATAGATATCCGGTGCCAAAAGGTCGATGGCCGGCGCACCTGCCTTCCAGATGTCCCTCAAATGCGGCACGGGGCCGCCGCTGGGATATACCCCGGGTCTCCAGCCGGCGCGGTTCAAGGCCGTATTGACATACATCGGCAGGTCATAAACCGCCTTCCCCGCCGCGGCGATCTCGTTTACATACCTTGCATAGTTCCAGGCTATGAACATCTCGTCTGTCGCCAGGCCTTTGCCAAAAACAGCTTCCCAATTACCGGAGGTCTTGAACCCGTTAATTTTCCACAGTGAGTCCAGCTGCGGCGTTAAATTGTCCTTGTTCTTCTGCAGGTAAGCCAGCAGCTCGCGCGGAACAGGGCGGCCGAATGCCGCGTTCGCCGCCTCATCATAGGAGCGAGCGCTGCCAAGCATGCCTATTTCATTTTCTACCTGGATGGTGATCACCGTATGTTGCCGGTCATCGGCCTCCCGGATATGCCGCATCAACGCCACAAAGGCCTTTTTATCGGCGTCCAGGTTGTCCTTACTGAACGGAGACAGGATCTCCTGCGGAACGCCATCTCTATTCAGCGACCTGGGAAACCTTTTCACATCGGTCTTGACCCATGCCGGCGCATAACAGGACATGCTGTTCTTCCACGAGCCGAACCAAAGCAAGACCAGCTTCATGTCATTCAGCCGGGCATTCGTGATCAGGCTGTCCAACAGCGAAAAATCGAACTGCCCCTCCACGGGCTCCATTAGCTCCCAATACACGGGGGCGATTACGGTGTTCATATTCATCTGTCTGAGCTTCGGCCACACCGGTCTCATATAATCATTGCTCGACGCGCTCGAATTTCCCAGTTCGCCACCGAGGACCAGGTAAGGCTTGTTATCTACCAGCAATTGGGTGGAGACGCCGGTCTTTACCAGCCTGGGCAGCGATGCTGTTTGTGCGCTTAGCTCCGATGCGCAACAAAGAACCGCAACCGAAAGGAATAGTGCTTTATTCAATGTCTTTTTGTTGGAATTTTTACGGCCATTTATTCCGTCTCAAAGGGCGATGCCGGCAGTCCCTCCTTGTTGAACAGGTTCGGGTCCACGGGACTATCCGCCCAGGCATATCGCACATATTTGGGATCTTTAACCTCCGCACTCCAAACGACCACCTTGTCGCCCTCGATCTTCGCCTGGGCCCAAACGAATTTTTTATCGGCGCTCGCAATGGCGAACTCCTGCGGCTCTTCGCCATCGTTAGTGATCAACCCGCCGCCCGTATGGGAAAAGGAAATGGTTATCTTATCGCCCGAAATGGCCGCCGAACTATAAATGGGCCCCGAATACACGATATCTTCGCCATACGCGATATGCTCCGCTGCCAGCGCCAAACGGTCCCCCACCGGCTTTTTCCTGTCGGGATGGAGATCGTTCCATTCGCCGAGATCGATGGCCACGGCCATGCCCGTATTGGGGACCGACAGGGATTTCAGTTGCGCCTCCCGCAGTTCCGCCCAGGAGCTTTCTTCCGGCAGGTAGTTGTAATCCCCAAAACCCGGTAGCTGCACATATAAAAACGGGATCTCGCCTTCGTCCCACTTCGCGCGCCAGTCGGCGATCAGTGCGGGCTGCAATTTTGCATACTCGGCCGCGCGGCCCGTATTGGCTTCTCCCTGGTACCAGACAAAGCCCTTTATGCGATAATTTACCACCGGCGCGATCATTGCATTGTACAACGCCGCCGGCGCATTCTGCGCCGAAAAACCAAGGCCGCCGCCGCCAAATCTCCGTCGCGGGACGAAGACTTCCCCTACCTTATAATCCCAATAGCCCTTGAGATCGACCGTATCGCTCCCGGCAATCAGGCAATATGGCTTGTCGGGAACAAAGCCGCCCTTACCAAACGTGTTGGTCACACGAACGACAAATAGATTCTTGCCCGCTTTAAGCACACCGGCCGGAACGGCATATCTCCTTTGCGGATACTGATAGGTCGTATTTCCTACTTCCTTCCCGTTGATGTATAACGCATCCGCATCTACGATCCTTCCCAGGAAAACCTTGGCCGGTCCGGCGGTCATGGCCGCCGGAACATCGATCTCCCGCCGGTACCAAACCACCCCGTCGAGATTCCGCAGGCCCTGGTCCTCCCAATAACCCGGCACCCCGATCGGTCGCCATTCTTTGGGAATATAAGCAGGACTGTACCATGGTGTCGAACCCGCCAGCCCCTTGTCCACCGGCCGCGGCATATCGCCCATAGGCCTCTTATGGCTCAGACCGTTGATATAGGCAGTGTCTTTGTTCTTCTCAACCGTCGCCGATAACTCGGGAAAGTCCTTGAACCCCTGCTCGCTCATCCACGCTTCGATAGGCGTCCCGCCGACACTGGCATTAATGATGCCTATCGGAATATGGTATTTCTCGTAGAGATCGCGCGCGAAAAAATAAGCCACCGCCGAAAATTCCAGCACATCTTCCGGGTTGGCCGATTTCCAGCTACCCGGCGGCAGGTCGTCCTTCGGCCCCTGCACATCGGTTAATGTCGGTATCCAGAATTGCCTGATCTCCGGGTAATGTGCCGCGGCTATCTCATCGGCATAACGCACACTGTGCAGCCTCATCTGGTGCACCATATTCGACTGCCCGGAACAAAGCCAAACATCACCGATAAGCACGTCATGCAGGATGATCTTGTTTTTCCCGCTGATCTCCATGGTATAGGGGCCGCCCGCCTTCATCGCCGGCAATTCCAACGCCCATTTACCGTCGGCGCCCGTCTTCGATCGATAGGTTCTGCCGTTGAATTTGACCGTCACCCGTTCGCGCTTCGACGCCCAACCCCAGATATTGATCTTCACATCCCGCTGCAGGATCATGCTATCGCTCACCAGACGCGGTAATCTTACTTGTGCATAGGGAATTAGATACGTCGTTAAGCATAGGAGTACAAAGCTGATTCTCCGTCTCATCTTATATTATTTTATAAAGTTCAGTCTGAAAGGACGAGTCACTTTATTTCGCACGGAACAGCGTTTCCGGCGGTCCCAGATAACTCGGTTTCTCTCCCCCGAAATCGACCACGATCTTCTGTAATACGACTCCCGGGCTCACCCGCCAGAACTTAATGGTATGCTTTCCCTTCCGGGGTATGCTATGGCCTGTAGTGGTGATAATGACATCATTCGCTACCCAAGCGCCCCATATCCTCGGATTAGCATCGTCCTTATTGATGGAAACCACTTGCGGCGTTTCTCCGTCTATGGACATGGCATATTGCAACCCCGTGGAATCATGCCCGAAATTAAGCGTGGGAGAGAAATAAGCATTCACCCGTACCGCACCGGTATCATAGCAATAAAAAACATAATCGAGCCGCGGACTGCCGGGACCGGCGGCCTGTGTCATAGCCGTTACCGGAAAAGTGGTAATGCCGTCCCCGTCCCTGCCGATACCTGGGATCACCTGCCATTGGATCGCGCCGGTGTTGGTCTTACCCGTATAATGCGCCGACTCGATGGAAACATAGCCGTTCCGCTCATAGAACAGCCGGCCGGCGGCATTCTTCGGAATGGAAACCTCAGCGGAACGAACGGTAGGATCGGCCGCATCATCACCTGAACCGGCCGTCGGGACGCCGGCACCCGAAGGATTGCCGGGAATATATGTCACCTCCGGCATCGACTGGTGCCTCGGCTCCTGCCAATACCGGTAACCGATATGTGTCTGGTCCATCATATGGTCCCACTCGCCGTTGTTCATATGATTATACTCCGCCGAAATTAGCGAATCGTTCAAATAAAATTGCTTCGCGGAATCGGCATACGGATTCGCCCGCGAATCGTTCCGCTGTGCGTAATAGTGATTCCAGGCCACCGCCGTATAAAGGTCCTGCAGGTTCGCACACGCCTTTACCGGGTGAAGCACCAGCTCGAAAAAAGCCTCCCTATATTCCTCCGGCAATTCGCCGCTGAGTTTTCCGGCCTCTTCAGCCAGCTTATCGTAGTTGTCCTTAACCCGGTTCGACTCATCGTAATCGGTAAGGCTATACGTATCGGCATTCAATAATTCCGGCTTCCTCCTGGCATTGATCTGTGTATATTGTCGAAGGATCGCCCCGATCTCCCTGGCATGCGGCGGTCCAAACTGCTCCGCCGCCCATTGCGTATAATAATCGGGCAAATTACCGGCATCCCATTTATGGGCGTCCCAGGCATAATCCAGGAAGAACGTAATCGGGAATTCCATGGGTTTCAGATCGCCGACATTCACCACCCATATTTTCCTCGCATCGTATTCATAGGCCAGGTGCATCTGCTCCCACACCCTCGAAATATTATTCGTATTAAGCCATTTATAATTCCTCGGGCCGCCTACGTAGTCAAAATGATAATAAATCCCGTAGCCGCCACTCCTGGGCTTGTCCGTCAAAGAAGGCAACCTGCGGATATCGCCCCAGTTGTCATCGCTCAGCAAAAGCGTGACATCATCCGGTACCCGCATGCCCTTATCATAATAATCCTGCACCTCTTTGTACAATGCCCAGTCCTGCGGCGTCTGGGACGCCGGCTTGCCGGTAACATCGGCAATGATCTTTCGCTGGTCCGCTACGATCCGTTCCAAAAGATCGATGGCCGTACCCTGCGTCATCGGCTTATCGCCGTCACCCCTCATGCCAAGCGTAACGATGGTTTCCCGATGATCCATATTTTCGATCCCCTTTCTCCAGAAATCCCGCAATACGGAATCATTGCTGGTATAGTCCCATGCTCCTAACTGGGAGTGACGCCAATGCTCCGTGGCCTGGTTCATCGGCTCCTGGTGCGACGTGCCCATGACGATACCGTATTCATCGGCCATCACCGGATTGAGCGTATCGTCATTGTTGAAGGCATTGCCCCACATGGCAGGCCAGAGATAATTGGCCTTTAACCGCAACAGCAGCTCAAAGACCTTTTCATAAAATTGATGATTGAAATTACCGAATTTCTCATGCACCCAACCCGACAAGGCAGGCGCCTCATCGTTTAGAAAGATACCGCGGTACTTTACGGAAGGCGGCCCGGCCCGGTAGATCGCATCTTTTATAAAGATCTCCCGTTTTTTCTTCACCGGTACATCCGCCCACCAATACCACGGCGATACCCCCATTTGCCTCGACAAAGTAAAAACGCCATAAGCAGTACCCCGCCGGTCGCTGCCCGCAATCACCAGCGCATTGTCGACTCCGGGAAATGGCCGGTGCACCACCTGCAATCGATAGGCTTCCCATTGCCCCTGCAGGCTGTCGACTTTGAACTTTCCATTATCGATCAGTCGCCGGATCATCCCGCTCCGGCCCACCGAACCGATGAGGATGATATTTTTAACCGGCGATGACAAAGAATTCGTCACCGCCGGTCTTTTATTGGTTACCAGTTCTATATCGTGTTGTAAGAAAGCTGCTGCCTTTTTTACCAGGGTATAATCACTATCGTCGACACAAATAGTTGCCGTCGCTTTTCCCGACACTACCGAAAAAACGCCGGGGGCAAACTTCTCCGTTAGGAGGTCCTGGGCAAAGCCTCTCATACTCATAAAACATAACACGACGACCAAGCGTACTATTCGCATCTTCCTAATTTTAATAGCCCGGATTCTGATAGGCTGCCTTCACCGCCGCACTCACCTGCATGGCATCCAATTGTCCCTGCGGTATAGGCCGCAGATACAGGTTTGGCGTGATCGTACGCGCGACCGTCGCCGGTGTATGATTGCCATAGGCGGTGCCACAGATCTGGTAAGAAGATGAAAGGTTCGTCCACTCCTGCGTCCGAACCAGGTCGAACCAACGGTAACCTTCGCCGTAATATTCACGGGAACGCTCCGCCAAAAGATAATCCAGCGTGATCGTTAGAGGCGTGGCAGCGACCATGGCAGCACTGTTATCTGCGACCTGTGCCGCGTTAGCAGCATTGTTGAATTTCCATTTACCGGCCCGGGCACGGATGACATTGATCAACCCATAGGCAGTGCCGTCGTTGGCATAGGTGCCGGTTACCGCGGAAGTCGGTGCACCTTCTATAGCAGCCTCCGCCGCGATAAAGAACAGTTCCGAGAATTTGGCAATATTCCAGGGCCGGGTACTGGCAGCGTTCGGATTCCCCAATCCGCCTGCGTTATCCGTACGGTAGACACCGATCTTCCAAAGACCCGGAAAGACGATCCGGCTGATTCCATTGGGATCGATCACGAAATCGGCTCTTCCCGGCGTGACACCCGCACCAACACTGCTCTTGTATACCGAGTTCGAATAATCGATGGACCCGGCAAGGGTTTCATCAGGCAGAAAGCTAAGGATAGGGCTCCCCTCGCTGACGGGCATAAAGTTGGCATTGTAGAACGTACCCGAGCCTAAACCGGCCTCGACAAAATCCGCCCGGTATACCGTCTGGAAAGTGCCGTCGTAACGGGAATCATTGGTCTTATCGGCAAACGTATTCACGATGGCGCCGATCGTGGGAGCCATACGGATATACGGCCGGCCATAACCCTGTACACTCTGACGCTGAACCGAATTCACATTCGTCCAGGAACTGGAACTCTTGCTGCTCGTGATCACGGGGTAGTTCCAGGTCTGCATCCAGCAAGAGAAATTGTCGGGCGGTGCGCCATTGCTATACGTAAGGCTCGCGGCATTGTATTGCTGGCTCTGCTGCGTATGGTCGGCATACAGCATGATCTCGCTGTTCCGGTCGTTTGCACCCGCATTCACATCATAGAAAGTAGGCTGCAATCCATAAGGACCGGGGTTCTCGATAGCGTTGGTCGCAACGGTATAAGCCTGCGCAAAGTAATAGCTCGCGTCATGCCCGGCCGGATCGGTACGGCCCGAATCCGGGTAGGTAGGGATATTATTGGGGTTCTTCAGCCACCAGGCATACGTGAGATACGCCTTGGCCAGGAACAGCTGCGCCACCGGCTTGGTAACGGTGCCGGTCAATCGCGATTTCATCGGCAGGTTGTTAATCGCTGTCAGCAGGTCCGGGAAGATACACTGGGTGTATACGCTTTGTACACTGTTGCGCACCGAGCCAGGCTGCGGCGAGGTGTTGAATTGCAAAATACCCGCGCCCAGATCCAGGGGCACGCCGCCAAAGCTCTGCACCAACAGGAAATAATCGAAGGCCCGGAAGAAATTGGCTTCCGACGTCAGCGCAGCACTTACGCCGGCCTTGGCCCCGTATTGGATCACGCCGCTGGCCGTATTGATATTCGTATAGCAGGCATTCCAAATCGCATCCGAACGGCTGGTGGTGGAGGTGATCGCCCCCCGACCGCTCATATCCATGACGAGGAAGTTCTGATCGGCACTCTGCCCATAGGTCGACTCGTCGGTGCCGACCTCGAGGGTATTGTACCAATAGCCATCTCCATAAAATTGCCGAAGGTGTGCATACATTTCCGTTAATCCCCCGATAACACCGGTTTGTGTAGTAAAAAAGCTCGGTGTATAGTTGCTGCGCGGCTGTTCCTGCAGGACCTTACTGCATCCCGCGAGGAATAGTACCGCCAGGGCCATCCCCAACAATGTTTTATTGAAAAGCATTCGTTTCATATTCTCGAGATTTAAAAGGTTATGTTAAGACCTACCAAATAGCTGCGCGTGGCAGGTGTGTTGTATCCTTGTGTGAGGAAGCGGTGCAACGATGAAGGTTGCGGCACCGCAGCGTCGGCGGCCTGATCGGCATACGAGTTGGTTTCCGGATCAAGCCCGGTCTCCTTGTGATAGGGCGACAGGGTCACGAACGGATTCTGCGCCGTAACATAGAGCCGCGCCTGCGGTACGCCGAACCGCTTTGCAAATTTGGTGAAATCATATCCAAGCGAAAGCGTGCTTATCTTGAGATACGATCCGCTGAAATAGCTTAAGGATTGACCATAGATGGGGTTGTCCCCGCTGATCTGCCCTGCAGGATTGGGATATTTCGCGTTGGTATTGGTAGGCGTCCAATAGTCGATATTCAAGTTGTTCCTCCGGCCGCTCTCCAGATTGAGGTAGCCGGCCGATCCATATATCGTGCTGATCAGGATACCCCCGCTTTGGAAGATGCCCACTGCCGTAAAATCAAACCCCTTATAAGCGACGCGCGTATTGAAACCGCCGATAAAATTAGGATCGGCATTCATGATCTGCCGGTCATCCGGATCGATGGCCCGGTTCGGTACGCCATTCGCGCCATAGCCGCCCGTATATTTCACTTTGATCGTCCCGAGGGTTCCGCCAGGCTGCAAAATATTCTCATGGCCGCCGGCACTATCCGCCGCGTTCTTCCATAATCCGATCTTCTGATAATCGTAGATAGAATTAATCGGATGTCCCACAAACCACCAGTTGGTCTGGTCCGCCAGGACACCGGAAGCCAGATGCGTGACCTTGTTCCGATTGAACGACATATTGACGCCTGCATCCCAGGTAACACCGCTATGCGTTTTCAGGATGGTTCCCTCCAACGAGAATTCGATACCCTTGTTCTGCGTATTGCCCACATTGGCCGTATAGCTGCCCACACCGTTTGTCGGCGCCAGCGTCACACTCTGCAGCAAACCGCTGGTATTCGTGACATAATATTCTACCGTACCGGAAAGCCGGTTGTCCAGCACGCTGAAGTCGACGCCATAATTCCAGGTCTTCGAGTACTCCCAGCTCAGTGCGGGATTAGGCAGCTGCGACACATAATAGCCCGTAGCATAGCCGGTAGAACCAAAATTATAAGGGCTCGTGCTCAACACACCCAGCGTGGAATAAGGAAGCACGCTCTGGTTGGAGGTTTGACCATAACCCGCCCGCAGCTTCAGCATATTGATCATGGGAAGGCCCTTCATGAACGACTCGTTGGCTACATTCCAACCGGCGGAAACGGCCGGATAGGTATGCCAATGATGCGCGGGAGCCAATACCGAGGCGCCATCCGAACGAACGGTGGCTGAGATCATATAACGATTATCATACGTATACATCAAACGTCCCATATAGGACAACAACCCTCTTTCGTAATAAAACTGACCACCCTGACCGCCCGGCAGAACGTCGATCTCCTGGCTGGCGGTGCCGATATTGTAGTATTGCAATGCGTCCGAGGGAATGCCGATGCCGCCGATATTCGTACTGCTGCCCTGGGTCCGCTCGGTAGAATACAAGGCCAGTGCATTGATCTGACTTTTTCCGAAGCTATGATCGTAGGTCAGCAGGTTCTCTACCGTCCAATCCGTTATCGACGAATCACCCGAGTTGGCCGTCGCCGGCGCCGTGGGATTGTTGCTGTTGACGCCCATCGCCGTATACGAACCGGTTTTGCGGTCATAGAGATTCAGCCCCACATTGACGCGGTAGGCCAATCCCGGCACACCCGGGATCTGTAGCTCACCATAGATGGAATTGTAAGTGGCATATCCCTTTTGCTGGCTCAGGTATTGGTTCTTCAGACTGTCGATCACTTTTTTGGTCTCCACCCACGTTACATCCAGCGGCATCGTTATGGTATATTTCGTATGTCCGAGGCTGTCATATGGGCTGGCAAGCGGCGAGCTGGACAGCACATTGTAAAGCCCTACATTCGAACCCTGGGTATAATTATAGTTGCTGTTCGTGGTAAAGCCCATGCGAACATATTTTCCAACGCGCTGATCGAGCGAACCATGGATCGAAAAACGGCGGTATCCCTGCGTAGGGATCACGCCCTCGTTATTATAAAAAGAGCCGCCAAAGCTATAGCTTCCCCTCTTCGTCCCCGCAGAAACGCTGATGTCCTCGTTCGTCACGTTGCCGGTTTGATAAAACAGGCTCTGCCAGTCGGTATTGGTGTTTAGGTTCTCGTCGGCCCCCAATTGGATCGCTCCGCCCTGCTGCAAATAGCGACCTGCCGCCTTGCGCAAAGCGGCAAACTGCGGCCCGTTCATCATCGGGTATTTAGAGAAGACCTTGTTCGCACCATAATACCCGTTGACCGATATCCGCGGCTCCTGGCCCGAAATACCTTTATAAGTGGTGATGAGGATTACGCCGTTGGCGCCGCGCGAACCATAGATCGCCGTAGCGGACGCATCCTTCAGCACATCCAGGCTCTTGACATCGTTCATGTCGATATCGGCGATATTTCCCGGGAAGGGGATCCCATCCAGCACGATGAGCGGATCGTTGGTGGCCGTCAGCGAACGCGTACCACGGATGCGGATCTGCATCGTAGCACCCGGCTGCGACGAGGTCTCCGATATAGCCACACCCGGCAAACGGCCTTGCAAGGCATCGGAAATGTTAGGCGCCGGCACTTCGCGCAATGTAGTTCCGCCGATCGAGGCCACCGATCCGGTCACCGCCTCTTTCCGCTGCGTACCATAACCGATTACCACCACATCCCCAAGGACGGTGTTCTCGCGTAAAAGCGTTACGGCGACATTCGGCTGTCCCTTGTAGACAACCTTTGCCGACTGATACCCTACAAAGGATATCTGCAGGGTCTGTCCTTTGACCGCTCGGATGGTGAAATTCCCATCTGCATCAACAGGGGCCCCTTTCCCGCTTTTAACATTCAATACGGTAGCTCCGCCGATGGGAGCGCCGGCGGAATCGACCACTTTTCCATGGACCACGTCGCCGACGTCCTGTGCGAACAGCGACGAAGACGAAAACAGGCTCACAGCAATCGTCAGAATACTCGAAACAAGGATGTCTCGAAAGGTGAATTTTCGCATATGTAGTTTAGTTTTTGTAAAACGTGAGGATAACAAAACCTTTGAAGCGTGCGCACAGATGGCGCGAGGTCGATATGGCTGCATAAGATCAATCGTTTTGTTTTGAACCGCGTGACGGGTTGACAAGGCTAAAGTAGGGAAAAATCCAATAAAATGTAACCGATTACAATTTTTTTCATAAAAAACTCTATCTTCACCTTCATAAACTGCATGTAAACGATTGTATGAGTAGCCCCAAAGAAGTGACCATTTACGATCTTGCGCGCAAGCTGAACATCTCCATCGCCACGGTCAGCCGGGCGTTGAAGGATGATCCCGTTGTGAGCAAAAAAACCAAGAAACGCATCGCCGATCTCGCCAGGGAAATGGGCTACCGTTCGAATCATTTTGCACGCAATCTTCGTACCCAGCGCACCAATACCCTCGGGGTCATCATTCCCCGCATCAATAGTCATTTTATGTCCGCGGTGATCGCCGGCATGGAGAATGTCGCTACCAGCGAAGGCTATAACCTCATCATCAGCCAAAGCTCCGAGTCGGTGGACAAAGAGAAGGCGAACACCGTCACCTTATTCAATAGTAGAGTGGATGGCCTGCTCGTTTCCCTGGCCTATGACACCGACTCCCTCGCCCACTTCGAACCCTTCCTTAAGAAAAAGATCCCGGTGATCTTTTTCGACCGTACCGCCGACCTTCCCAGCAGCATCTGCATCCAGATCAACAACCAGCGGGCGGCGTACGAGGCCACTACCCATTTGATCAGCCAGGGCCGCCGCCGCATCGTCCATATCACGGCTCCCCCTAAACGCAACGTCTATATCGACCGTCTCCAGGGATATAAACAGGCACTCGCCGACCAGCGCATTGCCTTCCGTGAAGACTATGTGATCGTCGGCAACCTGAGCCAGGAAGCCGGCGCCGAGGCCGCCAACCACATTCGCCAGTTGAAACCGCTGCCCGATGCCGTATTCGTAGCGAACGACAATTGCGCCGTAGGCTGCATGATCGCACTCAAAGGACTGGGCGTCCGCATCCCGGAAGACATCGCCTTCGTCGGGTTCAACAACGACCCCGTCTCCACCGTCGTCGAACCCAACCTCACGACCATTAATAACCCCGGTTACGAAATGGGTCAGGTGGCCACCCGCAATCTCATCGATCACCTCAACGGCGCAGCCAGCATCCAGGCGACCAATACCATCATACTCCGCTCCGAACTTATCGTCCGTGAGTCTTCTTCGAAACCGAAACCCTAATTTTACACTTCACATGAAAACACATACTACCACACAACGAATAGCGATCGTAACCGGCGGCGGCTCAGGCATCGGCCTGGCCATCGCAGAGAAATTTGTACAGGCATCCATCCTCACCATCATCATCGGCCGCGATCAGAAAAAACTCGGCGCCGCACAAAAACAACTCGGAGACCTCTGCGAGCCCGTCTGCCAGGACCTCGATGACCTCGCCGCCATCCCCGGCCTCATCGACCAGCTCGTCCATCGCCACGGCCACATCGACATCCTCGTCAACAACGCCGGTATCAACATGAAAAAGGAATTCACCGACGTCACGGACGAGGACTTCGAACGCATTCTCCATACCAATCTTCGGTCCGTCTTCACCGTAAGCCGCGAAGTCGTCCGCACCATGCTGCCCCGCGGTAAAGGACATATCATCAACATCAGCTCCATGGCCGCGCAATATGGCATCCCCAAAGTGATCGCCTATACCGCCTCCAAATCGGCCGTGGAAGGCATGACCAAAGCCATGGCCGTCGAACTGTCGCCCAAAGGCATTCTCGTCAACTGCATCGCCCCCGGATTCATCGCCACCGATATGTCCTCGAAAGCCCTTGACGGCGACGCGGAACGGAAACAAAAGGTCTTCTCCCGCACCCCCATGGGACGCCTCGGCGACCCCGGCGACATCGGCGACGCCGCCCTCTTCCTGGCATCCGAACAGGCTAAATATGTCACCGGTGTAATACTCCCTGTGGATGGTGGTAATTCTGTGGGATTCTAATGGTTAGATTCGTTAGTTTTTCCTATATTTATGATCATTGTGTAGCCCTTCCTTGCGTCAAGTCTGGGGTGAACCATTCAAAACGACTGCTTGTCCCGGCGATCATCAAGATCACCGCCTAAATATCTTTGTTCCTATGCATAGACGACTACTCACGCCCCTGCTGGCCCTGGTGAGCTTCCTTTCACTACAGAGTCAAAGTCAATCGCTCTATACTCCCCGGGATATTAAACAGGCCTATAAGAAGGGTACCCGATCCATCGACGGCCGGCCCGGCCCGCATTATTGGCAGAACAGCGGGCGCTACGACATCACCGTCACCGCCCTCCCACCCGACCGCACGATCCGGGGCACAGAAACCATCGTCTATACCAACAACTCCCCCGATACCCTCAAGATCCTCGACTTCCGGCTCATCGTCAATATCCATAAACCCGGGACCGCCCGCTACGGCCAGGAAGACTCCACCTATCTTACACCCGGCATCTTCATCGACACGTATGCCGAGAACGGCCAGGCCAAACCCTGGCAGAACAACCCCACAGACGGCACCTGGAAATTGATCCATCTCAACGCTCCCCTGGCTCCCCACGATTCGGTCCGTCTCGACATCGGCTGGCACTACCTCATCTCGTTAAAGAGCAACCGCGAAGGGATGATCGATCCCACCACCTTCTATCTCGCCTATTTCTACCCCCGCGTAGCCGTATACGACGACTACAACGGCTGGGACCGAATGGATTTCACCGACCTACAGGAATTCTACAACGACTTTAACGATTATACCCTGCGGGTACGCGTGCCCCAAAACTTCATCGTTTGGTCCACCGGCATCCTGCAAAACCCCGATGCCGTCCTTACTGCCTCCTATGCCCGAAAGCTCGCCCGGTCCATGACGTCGGACGAGATCGTCAATATCGCCACCCCCGCCGAGATCGCTAAAGGAAAAGTAACGACGCCCGGCGATAGGAACACCTGGATCTGGACCGCGAATGACATCTCGGATATGGCCGTCGGTATCAGCGATCACTTTGTCTGGGATGCCTCCAGCGTTGTCGTCGACGACGCCACCGGCCGCCGCGCGAGCGTCCAGGCCGCCTATAGCGATACGGCAAAAGACTTTCATCATATGGTAGAATACGGCCGGCATGCACTCGACTGGTTCTCGCACCACCAGCCCGGTGTCCCTTACCCCTTCCCCAAAACAACCATCTTCCAGGGCTATGCCGACATGGAATACCCCATGATGGTAAACGACAACACTACCCCCGATCCCCTCTTCTCCCGTTTCGTCGCCGAACACGAGATCGCCCACAGCTGGTTCCCGTTCTATATGGGCATCAACGAATCCCGCTACCCATTTATGGACGAAGGGTGGGCCACCACCTTCGAACACCTTATCGGGCAGGCCGATCTCGGCAAAAAAAGGAACGACGAGCTCTATAAGGAGTTTCGCATCAACAGCTATACGTACGATCCCTCGGCCGAAGAAGACCTGCCCATCATCACGCCCGCGGATGCCCTGAAAGGCATCGGCTATGGCAACAATGCCTACGGCAAACCGTCCCTGGCCTACCTGGCCATCAAGGACATGCTGGGCGACTCGCTGTTTGGAAAATGTCTGCACGGGTTTATGGACCGCTGGCACGGCAAACACCCCATCCCCTGGGACTTCTTCTACACCTTCGACAACATCGCCGAAAAAGACCTCAACTGGTTTTGGACGAATTGGTTCTTCTCCAACAACTATATCGATCTCGCGATCACGAATGTCACCGGCACGGACGATAACTATACCGTTCTCATCGACAATGTCGGTGGTTTCGCCATCCCCTTCGACCTGGTCCTCACCTACGACGATGGCAGCCAGGAACGCCAGCATCGTTCACCCGGCGTCTGGGAAGCTAACCAGGCCCATCTCAAGCTACCGGTTACCATCGCCCACGGTAAAAAATTAAAGACGGTGACGCTCGACAATGGCATCTACGTGGACGCCAACGCCGCCGACAACAAATGGGAACTGCCGGAATAACCCCTTACAGCTTCACCAGCGGGATCGTGGTCGCAAAACCGTCATCCCCCCGAAGCCGCAGATAATACACTCCGGCAGGAAAATGCAGCCCGCCCAAAGCAATGTTCTGACCTCCCGCCGACACGCCGGTAACCGTATGCATCAGGATGGCTCCCGATCCATCGGCAATCACCAGATCGATCATCATGGCATGTGGAACAGCAATAAATATGTTCGTCGCTCCCTGGGTCAATACGGAAGGTCTAAGAGAAGCCGAATAACCGGCTGGTAAGGTCGTGAGCGATACGATATTGCTGTACAAAAGCCCACCGCCGCCTTCATCCTGCCGAATGCGATAGCTCAGGTTGCCGCCCGGCGCCCCGATATCCTCGAATTGATATTCCTGCTGTCCGGCCATCACCACTATCTTCCCCATGGGTTGAAAGTCCCCACCATTGACAGCCCGCTCGACCACATAGTCCGAAACCGCCGCCGGTCCATCGGCCGTCCAATCCAGCATGACCTTGCCGGCTCCTTCCGGCAAAACCCCCAGCCCCAGCCAGGTACCTGCCAGGCTGACGAATGTTCCGGGTCCTTCATAAGCGCCCATGCTGGCATCCGTATTGCCGGAATACGGTCTCGCGGCCATGGTGATATCATAAGCCATGACATCGCCGTTACCGGAAGCATTGGTAGGCTCTACATCCGCCGCGGGCGACCCCGACACCTGGTGAAGACCATCGTCTGCCGTAGCCCACATTCCGTCGACCCCCGCATAGTTGCCGCTGTTGCCAAATTGCGGGGCCGAACCGATATTGTGATTGCTGGCATACGAACCATAAGAAGCCACCAGGTTCGCGTCATTTTGAATATCATCGTAATCCAACGTCTCGCTGGACCCCGACGCCACAAAACCCACACTGGTCGTGCTGCTCCTGCTCCAGACGATATTGCTGTAGAATTTGAAATTGCCGCTCAGGTAATACACTCCGTCACCATAAGGCGTGGAAGAGGTGCTGCTCGTCGACGCGTTATTGTAGATCGTACTGCTCATCACCGTGCCGTTGCTATTGGTGATGTACATGCCACCGCCATAACCGGCAGCGACATTATCAGCCAACACACAATTATAGATCTTCGGATTGTTGCCATTATAGACCATGCCCCCGCCATTACCCGACGCCACATTCCCGTCGTAGACGTTTTCGCTGTCGATCACATTGGACGTGCTGTCGTATTGCCCTGCGCCATCTCCTATGGAAACATTATTCAGAAAAAGGCTGTGGATCAGCGTTACATTCGACCCGTTTGCGAACATAGCTCCTCCACCTCCGGGCCCCGTGGCAGTCGCTTTGTTTTGCGAGAACGTATCGGTGGTCAGGTAAGGCGACGGCGAACCGGCGCTGGTAAAATAGATGCCGCCGCCTTCCAGACCGGTGTTCTTTGAAAAATTGCTTTCATTTACGAGCGGGGAAGAATTGACAATAGCCATTCCACCACCATAGGTAGTCGCCGTATTGTTCGTAAAGGTGGTATAGGTGATGGGACTATTGGACCCCTGGTTATAAAGCAGCCCGCCGCCCATTCCGCTGGCCGTATTCCCGCTGATGCTGCAATTGGTCATGGTAAGCCCGCCGTTCGCAAGGTATACACCGCCGCCACCGGTTTGTGAAGCAGTGCTGGTACTTTGATTACTGGTAAACGTGCAACCCGTGATCGCCACGGTTACATTGCCGTTGTCCCTTGCCAGGCCGCCCCCGTTGCCCGTGGCCGTATTGTTGTTGAAGGTACAGGAGGTCAGCGTATATCCACCACCGCCATTGGCATTGATCATCATCCCGCCACCCTCGCCCTGAGAGTTGTTGTTGCTGAATGCACAGTTGGTGAACGTCACGGTAGTGCCATAGGTGTACAGCCCCCCGCCATTGCTGCTTGCTGTATTCCCGGTGATGGTACAGTTGGAGATCGTGACCGTCGTCTGGTAACACATGACCCCGCCGCCCAGGTTCTCGGCGACGGAAATACCATTATAGGTGTCGCTGCCCGCTCCATTGGCATCGCCGCTCATAATCGTAAACCCATCCAGCACCGTCGTGCCGGTGTTGCCATTCGACACCACCACATGATAAGAATTGCCGGCGCCGCCGATATTTCCGGAAAGTGTCGTAACATTGGTGGTCCAGTTACGTTGACTCAAGGTCGTCTCGGTCCCGGCAAAACCACCGTAAAGCGCGACCCCGCTCTTCAGCACGAATGCAGCAGCACGCGTGGCCCCGGGATAATACGTCCCCGCCGCCACCCATACCTGACTGCCTGATGCGGCAGCGCTGATGATGGCCGCCAGTTGGGTTGCCCCGGCCGCATTGGTCCACGAGGAACCGTTACCGGAACCGGAAGCAGCAGGCTTTACGTAATAGGTTTGGGCTTGTAGGAACGAGCCGGCGAACAGAAGACTCAGGGTAAATAAAATACGTGTTCGCCTGGAGAGGTCTAAGGGTTTTGCAGGGGGTGGCATATCATAGGGTTTGGAAGACAAAACTATCAAAAGCCTTCGGAAATGCAAGCCTGTAGCGGATTTTAACAAAATCCTACGAGAAAGATCAATGCCTCATCGTAATAATTTGACGACCATCTAATGATTTTCATTTATCTTACCCCCCGTATGCATCGCTACCTTTCAATTAACAGATTTCTCTTACTGCCCGCAGTCCTGCTGATCACTATCGCCCATGCACAAACGCTTCCCTTTCGCAATTCCACCCTTTCCATGGATGCGCGGGTGGACGACCTCCTGTCCCGCCTTACCCTGGAAGAAAAAGTGTCTTTATTAGGCTATCGCAGCAAAGCCGTCGACCGGCTTTCCATCCCCGCCTACAACTGGTGGAACGAAGGGTTGCACGGCGTGGCCCGCGCCGGCGAGGCAACCGTCTTCCCACAGGCCATCGGCATGGCAGCGTCCTTCGATAACAGCCTGCTCCGCCAGATCGGCGATGCGATCTCCACGGAAGCCCGCGCCAAATACAACCTCTCCACCGCCGCCGGCCGGCATGAACAATACATGGGCCTTACCTTCTGGTCACCCAATATCAACATCTTCCGCGACCCCCGCTGGGGCCGTGGCCAGGAGACCTATGGCGAGGACCCCTACCTGACGGCTACCATGGGCACCGCGTTCGTCCATGGCGTCCAGGGTAACGACCCCCATTACCTCAAAGCCTCCGCCTGCGCCAAACACTTTGCCGTTCACAGCGGCCCCGAAGCGGACCGTCACACCTTCGATGCCATCGTAGACCAGAAAGACCTCCGCGAGACCTACCTCTACGCATTTAAACAGCTGGTGGACTCGGGCGTGGAATCCGTAATGTGCGCCTACAACAACGTAAACGGCGAACCCTGCTGCTCCGGCCCCACACTCCTCCACCGCATTCTCCGCGAAGAATGGCATTTCAAGGGACATGTAGTAACTGATTGTGGCGCACTTGATGACATCTTCGAACGGCATAAGTCCCTTCCCGGACCTGTTGCCACCGCTGCCGCAGCCATCAAAGCCGGCGTAGACCTCGACTGCTCGGACATCCTGCAGGACGACGTACTGAAAGCGATAAATGCCGGCCTGCTCACCAAAACACAGGTCGACTCCGCCCTGGCCGCGCTCCTCCGCACACAGATGAAACTGGGGTTCTTCGATGATAAAAGCGCGGTTCCCTTTAGCGGCTATGGTGCGGATAGCGTTCATAACGCCTACCATACCGACCTCGCCCGGCAAATGGCCGCCGAAAGCATCGTCCTTCTCAAGAACGAAAACAATGTCCTCCCTCTCCGCAAGACCTCGCTCGCCTCGTTGATGATCGTCGGTCCCAACGCTTTCAACTTCGATGCCCTTTCCGGCAACTACCACGGGGTATCCTCCCATATGGTCACCTTCCTGGAAGGCATAACCGCCGCCGCCGGCCCCGCGATGCACGTCGAATACGACCAGGGCTGCGACTATAAAGACTCTGTCCATTTCGGTGGCACCTGGGCCGCATCAAACTGCCAGGCTACCATCGCCGTGATCGGTCTGACCCCCGTAATGGAAGGCGAAGAAGGCGACGCCTTTCTCGCACCCCATGGCGGCGACCGCGCCGATCTCAGCCTCCCTTACGCCCATATCGCTTATATCAAAGCGCTGCGTAAGGCCATCGGTAATAAACCCCTCATCGTCGTTGTGACCGCCGGCAGCGCCGTCGACGTCACGCCCATCGCCCCCTATGCCGACGCTATCCTCCTCGCCTGGTACCCCGGCGAACAAGGCGGCAACGCCCTGGCCGATATCCTCTTCGGCAAGATCTCGCCCTCGGGTCATTTACCCGTGACCTTCTACCGGTCAACCGGCGACCTTCCCCCATACCGGGACTACAGCATGAAGGGACGCACGTACCGTTACTACAACGGCCCTGTTCAATACCCGTTTGGTTTTGGATTGAGCTATACGAATTTCTCCTACAAGATGCTCGATGCACCTAAAAAATCATATAAGGCGGGCGAAGCCATCTCCTTTGTCGTGTCGGTTAGCAACTTCGACCAGGGCGCGGTGACCGCAGACGAAGTGGTCCAGGCATATATCGAATATCCCGCAGGCCCGCGCATGCCCGTTCGAGAATTAAAAGCTTTCTATCGCATAAAGGATCTGCTGCCGGATCATCGAGTAGACGTGCGTATGTCTATCCCGGTTAACGATTTGCGGAAATGGGATCTCGATGCCGGAAAATGGAAGCTCTATCCGGGCAAATACAAGCTGATCCTGGGAAGTAATTCGCGCGACTCGAAGACAACCGCAGAATTCTCGGTCACCCCTTAAACCGACAACCGTATCTTCTTCCGCTCGAGCACTCCGGTGAGTAAGACGATAAGGAAAGCAAACACCAGCGATTTGCCCACGCCGATCCAGCCGGTGCGCAAAGCTTCCGGTATCCGCCACGATTCGCCGAGCAGTTTGAGGATGGCAAAATGAATATCAGGCAGGAGATAACACGTCAGCGTGATCGTACCGGCCGGCCGTAGCAACCGGTACCAGCCTTGTTTGTTCTTCAAGTCCACGACATACGCCAGGATCACCGTACAACCGATGCTGATCCCCGTACAGATCAGTATCCACGAAGGCGAGTCCTCGAGCTTGGAGATTCCTTTCAACGGCCTGAGCAGGAATCCCGCTACCAGCAGCACCGGCACCAATGCCGCCAGCACCCCGAGAGCCCGAACCGTCTTACCCTTCTCCATCATCCTCCGGTAATACACCGTCGTCATCAGGCCCACCATCGTAAACGCACTTAGCCCGCCGCTTCCACCCAGCGTAAACCAACGTAAAGGCAAATCATCACCCAGACTCGAACACGCGGCGATCGACACACAGAGAAAATACAAGGCGAATAAACCCAGCAGCCACAAGCGATCGCCTGCAAGAAAGTACAATAGCGCACAGCTGAGATACGCCCAGCCGATCAACCCCAGGATACCCCACCAATGCGGCCCCAGCGCCATGGGATGCGCAGGTGTACCACCCTGGAAGACACAAGCCATCCATACCAGTGCCACAATACCCACACCGCGGAAAAGCCACCGCTTCCACACCGGCCATGTCTCGGGATAGACCAGCCAGATAAAAAAGAACGCCAGTGTGATGATCAGCAAAAAACCGAACTGCCCGACGAACCCCGGGGCCGGAGTGACGAATTCTTCATAATTGACAAGGAAAAAGCCCATCACCACCAGTGCAAAACTCCGGCGCAGGATATTCCACACCGTCCTTCCTTTAGAGAAACCCCGCTGCTGGCCATACCGCATGGCCAGCGGGATCGAAAGCCCGACAATAAAAAGGAATGCGGGAAAGATCGTATCCGCAAAACCCAGCCTGTCTTCCCCCTCTCTCGCATGCTCTAGCCAATCGGGGATACGGATGTCGAGAACAAGATCGTTGACAAAGATCATGAAGAACATGGTCAGGGCCCGGAAAGCGTCTATGGATGCCAAACGCTTGCGGGGAGCAGTGGCGGTGGTTATGGTCATTGTGAGTGATTAAATGGAAGCCACCGACCCGCCGTCGACGCGCAGATTGGTGCCGGTGATAAATGAGGCCTGTTCCGAAGCAAGAAAAGCTATAGCGGCGCCCACCTCTTCGATCTTCCCCGGTCGCTTTAGCTCGATATTCGGCCGCTTCTGCTCCAGGAAATCCTGCAAGGCCTGTTCCGCCGTCTTACCCGTCCTGGCCGCAATGTCCTTGAGCATGTCGGCGACCAGCGGCGTATAGATAAAAGCCGGCGATACCGTATTCACCAGGATATTGTACGCACCCAGCGATCGGGAAAGACTCTTGCTCAAATTGATGATGGCGGCCTTCGTAAGATTATAGGGCGTCATATCCGGATCGGGCTGTAACCCGTTCTCCGAAGAAACATTGATGATGCGCCCCCACCGTTTGGCCTTCATCGCCGGCACCACCGCCTTCACGAACCTTATCATAGATATGACATTCAGCTCATACAACTCTCCGTAAATTTCCGTGGGTATTTCTTCAAAAGGGCCTACTTGCCCCACCCCCCCGGCATTGTTCACAAGAATGTCGACACCACCCAATGCAGACTGAACCTCCGCCATCAGCCGCTCCACATCGCTCGCCGAGGTCACATCGGCGGGTATAGCCAAAACCCGATGTCCGGTCTTACCCTCGATCTCCGCAGCCGTCTTTTGCAGCTCCGCGGCATCACGTGCGCAAATAGCCACTTTAGCCCGCGCCTCCGACAGCGACAACGCCGCCGCCGCTCCGATCCCCTTGCTGGCACCGGTAACTAGAGCCGTTCTCCCCGTCAATGATAGCGTCATATAATCAATTTTTTCCAGTAAAAAAGCCAATCGATCATCCGGCTCGTATACCCATATTCGTTATCGAACCAGGCGATCAGTTTCAACTGACGTCCAACCACAGACGTCAATGTTCCGTCGACGACACACGAATGCGTGTTCCCCTTGATGTCCAGCGATACCAACGGCTCCTCGGTATACTCCAGGATACCCTTGTATTCCCGCTCCGCAGCCTGGCGGAACAGCGCATTCACATCCCCCGCCGTCACGGACGTTTGCAACTGGACGGTAAAATCCGCCATGGCCCCATTAGCCACCGGCACCCGCGTCGACACTGTCGCGATCCTGCCCTTTAGCGCCGGCAACAACCGTTCCAGCGAACCCGCCAGATCGATCTCCACCGGTATGATCGACTCCGCTGCCGCACGGCCCCGCCGGTATGGCGCGTGCGGCGCATCCACCAGTTCCTGCCGGGAGGTATAGGAATGCAGGATATTCACCTGCGCCGACTCGATGCCGGGCTGATCCAACAGCTTCAGCACATGCGTCGAACAGTTGGTCATACATCCACCCGGCGCCACGATATCCACGGCCGGTGTCAGCAAATGGTTGTTGAACCCATAGATCAACAACGGCAGATCCGGCGATCCCGTGGTCGACAACAATACCTTCCGCGCACCTGCACGAAGATGAATGGCCGCCGCCGGACCAGAAGACGATGTGTGCGTAAAACTGCCGGAACATTCCAGCACGATGTCCACTTCCAGTTCCGCCCAGGGCAGCTTCACCGGGTCCCCTTGCTGAAAGACCGCGAAACGCTTCTCCCCCACCATTATCTGTCCGTCGATGTAAGACAAAGACATAGGCAGCGTTCCGTATACGGAATCATACCGCAACAGATACGCCAGGTTCTCGGGCTCCATAATGTCATTGACGGCTACCAGTTCGATGCCCTCCAGCGAAAGCAACCGCCTCGCCAGCAACCGGCCGATCCGGCCCATTCCATTGATCGCAATCCGCATAATTATAGCAACTAGTATGATTAGAGGAGCAAATATACAGGTAAACACATACCGATGCTTCCCGTATTTTTATAGACCTTTGCAACAGATGTCACTAACATTCAATTCCGTCCTTATAATTGATGAAATGCCGCTCATCGTCGTCGGCCTCCGGGAAACGCTTCGTTCTGTGCACCCGGCTGTACAAATAGACCACGCCGACCATGTACTCACCGCCCTTTCTTCTTCCGAATCCCAAAAGCGGTCCTACGATCTCATCATCCTCGGATCTGGCGAAGAAGGCTTCCTCGGATCTGGCGAAGCCCATTCCACCGACGGCTATCTGCTTCCCGCGGCGGAACTAAAAGCGAAATATCCCGGCGCGCGGATCATGATCTATACCGAAGACTATGACCCCGTCCTCATCAGCAAGATCGGCGACGGGATCGACGCCTGCATCCACAAACACGAAGGTGCGGACGAGATCCGCACCGCCTGGTATCGTCTCCTCCAGGGCGAATGCTATCTCTCCCCCATGCTCCACTCGCTCTATGTTCTGTACCGTCTGAACCGGTAATATGCCGGGGATGTCCTGCCCGGAAAATTAGTACATCCCCGGCAAAACGTTAATGTCTGTCCTTCGGACGAGCCGCCCGCGGCGGCTCAGGAAAAAAATTTTCCGATCTAACGACCTTTTTTTCTATTTTTGTTCTCAAGTCATCAGATGATACGATGAAAAAGCCAAATCATGAGATGAAAAAATCCCCTTCAACACCCCTTCCCCGTCATTCGCTCGCCGACGCCGTCGTCGGCCGCCTGCAGCGACAGCTCTCCCTCGGCGCCTACCAGGCCGGCGACAAGCTGCCCTCGGAACCCGAACTGATGGCGCAATTCGGCGTCGGCCGCAGCACCATCCGTGAAGCCATCCGCATCCTCGCCAACACCGGTCTGGTGACCGTCCGGCAGGGCTCCGGAACCATGGTGGAAGCACAACGCGGCATCGCCGAACCGCTGCCCCAGCGATTGAAGCGCGCTTCCGCCGACGATCTGGACGAGGTCCGGCAGCTGCTCGAAATGAAGATCGCCGAAAAGGCCGCCCTGCTCCGGACCCGCAAGGACATCACCAAAATGCAGTCCCTGCTGGACGAGCGCAAAAGCGCCGCGCGCAACGGCGATACCCAGGAAGCCATCGCCGTCGATATCCGTTTTCACGTAGCCATGGCCGTTGCCGCCCGCAACGATATCCTCGCGGATCTGTATCGAACCGTGGCCGAACAAATGGGCCGCCATTTCCGCCAGACCTATCTTACCACGGACCGGTTCGTGGCATCCCAGCACCTGCACGAACAATTGTTACAAAGCATTATTGACAAGGACCCTAAAAAAGCCTGGCAATATGCAGAAAAGATCTCCCGTCCAGCCTAAATATCCCGACCATCATGAGCTCGACTACCGCCCCACCGACAAACGCCGCCACGGCAGCCGCAGACCAAACGGTCCAAAAAACCGTGTTCTCCATCCTTTTGGCCATCAGCATCTCCCATATGCTGAATGACACGATGCAATCCCTTATTCCCTCCACCTATCCCTTATTAAAGAAATCCCTCCACCTCGACTTCGGCCAGCTCGGCCTCGTCACCTTTGCCTTTCAGCTCACCGCTTCGCTGCTGCAACCCTTCGTGGGACTCTACACCGATAAAAGACCGCAACCCTATTCGCTCGCCGCCGGCATGTGCTTCACACTCGTGGGTCTCGTGCTGCTGTCCCGCGCCTCGAGCTTTTCCATGGTGCTCCTATCGGTCGCCCTCGTCGGCGTCGGCTCTTCGATCTTTCATCCCGAAGCCAGCCGGTTGGCCTATCTCGCCTCCGGCGGCAAACGCGGTCTGGCCCAATCCATCTTTCAGCTCGGCGGCAATGCCGGGGCTTCCCTGGGCCCCCTTCTCGCCGCGCAGATCGTGGCACCCTATGGCCAGTCCAATATCATCTGGTTCGGACTTTTCGCGCTCCTTGCCATCGGCATCCTCCTGCGCACCGCCGGCTGGTATAGCCGCAATCTCGGCAACCGTAAAAAACGCACCGCAGCCCCGGCCGAACCCCTGCCATTCTCAAAGCTCCGCGTGGCTACCGCCCTGCTCATCCTCCTCGTGCTCATCTTCTCCAAATACTTTTATATGGCCAGCATGAGCAGCTATTATACCTTTTACCTGCTGGATAAATTTCACGTCTCGGTACAGACGTCCCAGATGATGCTCTTCCTCTTTCTCTTCGCCGTTGCCGCCGGCACCATGATCGGCGGCCCCATCGGCGACCGCGTCGGCCGCAAATACGTCATCTGGTTCTCCATCCTCGGCGTCGCCCCCTTCACCCTCATGCTGCCCTATGCCAACCTCTTCTGGACCGGCGTTCTCTCCGCAGTCATCGGCGTCATCCTGGCTTCGGCCTTCTCCGCCATCCTCGTCTACGCCCAGGAACTGGTGCCGGGTAAGGTGGGGCTTATCGGCGGCCTCTTCTTCGGCCTCGCCTTCGGCATGGGCGGCATCGGCGCCGCCGTCCTCGGCCGGCTCGCCGACCAAACCAGCATCCGCCACGTCTTTCACCTCTGCGCCTTCCTCCCCCTCCTGGGTATGCTCACCGCCTTCCTCCCCAACCCGGAGAAAAAACGATAGCAACCGGCTACGGCCCAAAGCGGACCACAGGTCCGCTGCCCGAAGGGCCATCATTAGATTTTTGGGCAGGCGACTACTTTCTCCCATAGGAAGCCGGCCCAAAAAATCAGAGGCCGTCCCCTCTCGGGGACGGCCTCTAACGATTGCTTGCCTATAAAGACTTATTTCTTCTTGGAAGTGTCAGCAGCCATTTTGCTGGTATCAGCAGCCATCTTCGAGCTGTCAGCGGACATCTTGCTGGAATCAGCAGACATCTTGGAGCTGTCAACAGCCATCTTGGAGGAATCAGCCTTAGCTTCGGTGCTGGAGCTGTTGTTACATGCGGCGAAAGCGGCGATAGCGGCTACAAACAAGAATTTTTTCATTGTGAGATTGTTTTAAATTAACGTTAATTGAATGGTTTCGTGGGATTAATACCCGCTTGAAAGAAAAGTAACCCGCCCGGATCAGCCTTTTTTATATATTCCTAATCATAATACATATTGGGTTAACAATAAGGGGCCGCATGCTTTTTTTTGAATTATCACGGGTAGTTTGGGTTACGAATGTTTAATTTGGGTATTAAAGCATAGTACAACGCGTGAGGACAGAGATCAACGACCAAAAATTACTCGAAGGACTGGCTCAAAACGATCGAAAGGCCATCGAGACGATCTACCGGCAACACTACAACATGGTGCAGTCCCTGATACTCAGCAACAGTGGATACCCCGACGATGCCCGCGACATCTTCCAGGAAGCCATGATCGTGCTGTACGAAAAGGTAACTTCAGGCTCTTTTGAGCTCAATAGCCAGCTAAAGACCTATCTGTATTCCGTCTGCCGCCGGCTTTGGCTCAAACGACTGAACCAAATGCACCGCAAGGTCTCGCCCGAGGTAGAAAACCTCGAACAAACCGTACCCGTTGAAGAAGAGCTGGAAGCGCACGAGCAGCGAAACAAGGATTTCCTCCTGATGGAGCAATCCATGAACAGCCTCGGCGAACCCTGCAAAAGTCTGTTGGAAGCCTATTACCTTGAAAAAAGGAGCATGGTCGAAATTGCAGGCGATTTCGGCTACACGAATGCAGACAACGCAAAGAACCAGAAGTACAAATGCCTGATGCGGTTGAAAAAGATATTCAATCAGTTGAAATAAATAATTCTGTCAGTTAAAAAAATAAGTGGCCCCGATGCAAGACACCACCCTGTTAGACGCTGTCGAACGCTATATCCGCGGGGAAATGCCCCCCGAAGAAAAAGCATTGTTCGAACATCTCCGTAATACCAATCCGGAGGTGGACCAGCTCGTCGTCGAACATTCCTTATTCCTGGATAAATTCACCCAATACGGTGTTACCAGCCGGTTCAAAAACCAGCTGAAAGAAATTCATAACCAGTTCGTCCGGGAAGGCGGCGCCGCCGAACAACGGCCCGCTATCGTCGTGACCCTCTGGAAGAAATACAAACGCACGGTCTTCGTCGCCGCCTCCATCGCCGGCATCACTGCCCTCGTGATCAGCGGCCTCGTTTCCCTGCTTTCCCCCAAGGTAAAACCTTCACAGCTCGAATACCTCAGCGGACAGATCGCGGCCCAGGGGTATAAGCTGAACAAGCTCGACAACAAGGTGAACTCAACCGAAACGCCGGCTCCTTCCTTTAGCCGCGGCGGTACTGGCTTCCTCATAGATGGCAAAGGCTACCTGATCACGGCTGCCCATATCTTCAAAAATGCCACCCAGGTCGAAGTACAGAATACCCTCGGAGAATACCACGCCAGGATCATCCAGGTGGACCATCAGGCCGACCTCGCGCTCCTCAAGATCGAGGACACGACCTATCACGCCTTCGCTTCCCTGCCCTACGGCATCAGCAAGACGGGCGCCGATATGGGTGAAGACGTCTTCACCCTGGGTTACCCCCGCCCCGAGATCGTTTATGGAAAAGGTTATATGAGCGCCAACACCGGCTACCAGGGTGACACCACGAACTTCCAGCTGACCATTGCCGCCAATCCCGGCAACAGCGGTACCCCGGTACTCAACAACGATGGCGAAGTCGTCGGCATGGTAAGCTCTACCCAGCAAAATGCTCAGGGTATGGTCTTCGCGGTTCGTTCCAGGAATATTTTCCAGGCTCTCGACGCCATGCGCGCCGATAGCACCCTGCAGACCACGGACAGCACGCTGAGTCACCTCAAGATCCCTACCAACAGCTTTATCAAAGGCATGGAGCGGAAAACACAGCTCAAACGCCTCGAAGATTATATCTTCATCGTGAAAAGTAACTAATTGAAAAGGCCCGCCGAGGCGGGCCTTTTTACTGCTTATTTCCAGAGATTATTCGGATATTCTCCCTTCTTGATCAACGCGTTCAAGCTCTCCTGCACCCCCGGTGCATCTTCTTTGTAAGTCACGCCAAACCATTTTGCCGACGTCGGGATCACCTTGATCACCCCCTTCCCTTCTTTGATATACTTATCGCCGATGATCGGTATAAAGAACTCGGCCTTGGGATTCGTACCCTGCTCCTTCAGGAACTCTCCAAACAATTTCTCGAGATATGGAAAGATGCTGGCGTCAAAACCCCAGAAATTCATCGAAACCTGCGAATCGAAAGGCACCGTGAATTTTTTATCCCCTTCCTCATACGTGATCTTGTCCCCATCCTGGTAGATCTTGGTCCGCTCAGCAATAGAGACCAGGTTGCCCGATGCATCTACCTGGCAGACGCCGCGGCTTACCGTTCCATTGTCGCTCAGGGTCTTGGCCAGTTCGTACCCGATGATACTTTGCGTCTTCGGGTCCACTTCCTTTGTAAGGAACTTGTAGGCCTTCTCGAACGCATCCCGGCCATAGAAATCATCCGCGTTGATCACCGCAAAGGGCTCCTTGATCGCATCCCTCGCACAGAGAACGGCATGCGCCGTACCCCAGGGCTTGGTCCGGTCCGCAGGCACAGGGTAAGCACCGGTGAAACTGTGCAGATCCTGGTAAACATAGTCGATGGCAACCTTCCCCTTTAGCTTGGGTTCCATGAGCGCCTTGAAATCATCGGCAAAATCTTTCCGGATAATGAACACTACCTTTGTAAATCCCGCCCGGATGGCATCGTAGATGGAATAATCCATTATCGTTTCACCACCGGGTCCGAATCCTTGTATCTGTTTCATACTTCCATAACGGGAGGCCATGCCGGCAGCTAAGATCAAAAGGGTTGGTTGCATTATGACAATTTTAAATTTAGGACACGAAAATAAAGCATTACGTTGAAACCTCCAGCACTCCAAAGCGATCCGCTAAACCTGCCGGAACTGACCGCACAACACATCGAAGCCGACGTGCTGCGCCTGGATCTGCTGCACCCTGTGCTCTCGGGGAACAAATGGTTCAAACTCCACCGGCATCTCGAACTGGCCGGCCACTCACGCCTCCTCACCTTCGGCGGCGCCTGGTCGAACCACCTCGTCGCAACCGCCTTCGCTGCGCAGCAAGCCGGTCTCCCGTCCATCGGCATCATCCGCGGCGAACGGTCATCAACCCTCTCTGCAACCTTGCAGGAAGCAGCAGGCTATGGCATGCAGTTGGAATTCATCACCCGGGAACAATACGCTCAAAAAACACAGTATCTAAAAGACCGTCGCTATCCCGGCGCTTATATCATCCCCGAAGGCGGCGGCGGTTTGCCGGGAATTATCGGCAGCGAAACAATTCTAAGCAAAATAGATGCCCGATCTTACACGCATATTTTATGCGCCGTCGGCACCGGTACCACCTTCCTCGGTCTGGTGCGGGCATCGCATCCGGGAACCCTGGTGATCGGCGTACCCGTGTTAAAAGGTCTGGAGACGATTTCAGCCATCGACCGCACTGGTATCCTGACTCCGGAACAAGCCGGCCGCGCCCGGCTTCTGCCCGGCTATCATTTCGGCGGCTATGCCCGGCATCCCGGGGAATTACTCGATTTCATCAACGAGCTCTATACCCGCTCCGCCATCCCCACCGACATTGTCTACACCGGGAAATTGTTCTATGCCGTAACCGATAGCCTTCGCCGCCATTTTTTTCCCGCCCACTCGCGTCTATTGATCATCCACAGCGGCGGTCTCCAGGGCAACCGCTCGCTCGCCCCGGGCCGACTACTTTTTTAGCATCCGGCTCCCCTCCCCGCGAACCAATTTTAGGCCCGGAATTTGTAACTTTGCCGCCATGCATAGGACCGCAGGATTACTGTTTATCGGCGTCTTTCTTACAGTTGTCCTCCGGGCACAGGACACGCTTCCCCGGTTCATCGCCACCGCACGCGGCCCTGGAAAGATCCTCATCAGCTGGCACAACAATTATCCCGTTGTCTCCCAGATCAGTATCCAGCGCTCGTCGGACAGCCTCAGGGATTTTACGACGCTCATCACCGTCCCGGATCCCCATCTGCCGGAGAACGGCGCGGTGGATAACAAGGCGCCGCATCCCAATTTCTATTACCGGCTTTTCATCGTCCTGGATAACGGCAAATACCTGTTTTCCCGCTCCCAGCGTCCTCGCGCAAATACCGGCGAAACCGTCGCAACGGTTAAGGCGGATAATGCCGATCATGGCATCAATACCGACCATGCTGATAATACCATCGTCCTACCGGAGGATAATCGCGTCATGTTCCTCTCCCCCGCGGACAGCAGGTCCAGGAACAGTTTGAAACTGCCATCAACCATCCATGGCTCACCAGAGCTCGCGATCGCCAGTTCCATCTTCGTTCGCAGGGGTGATACCCAGCTGGGTAAGTTGCCCGGCACGGCTATCCAGGCCTTTCGCGATTCGGTCCTCCGCCACTCCAAAGACACGATCATCTTTGTCAACGGGGACACCCTGGTCATCAAACCCTTTGTCCCAAAAGAGGTCTACAGGGTCTCCCCCTTTGTCTACACGGGGAAATATGGCAATATTCATATTACCCTGCCCGAAGCGTCCAAAAGACACTATGCCGTAAAATTCTTCGATGAGACAGGCAAACTCCTGTTCGAGCTGTCGGAGATCAAAGACCCTTCGCTTATCCTCGATAAGACCAACTTCCAGCACTCCGGCTGGTATCGTTTCGAGCTCTACGATGGTGATCTGCTAAGAGAGAAAAATAAATTCTTTATACCAAAAGAGTTTTGATCATGCCTGCCGGTCTTCCGCGAGCGTGACTCCGAATACCTCGGCAAACCGCGTCTTCCATTTTTCTTTCACCTCCTCCATCGACACCGCTCGGCCCAGTTCCCGTTCGATCGACGTCACTTGCTTGTCCTGTATGCCGCACGGAACGATATTCCCAAAATAGCTCAGATCCGTATTTACATTCAAGGCAAATCCATGCATCGTGATCCACCGGCTGCATCGTACTCCGATCGCCATGATCTTCCGCGCCCTCCCGTTCACTTCGGGCTCTATCCACACCCCCGTCTCTCCCGGGCTCCTGCCCGCCGTGATCCCATAATCCGATAACACCCGGATCGCCACTTCCTCCAGGTTTCGCAGATATTTTCCGATATCGGTATAGAACTTCTCGAGATCCAGGATCGGATATCCCACTAACTGACCCGGCCCATGATAGGTGATATCACCGCCCCTGTTGCTTCGGAAGAATTGGATGCCCTTCTCCCGCATCGTCTCTTCGCCGATCAGCACATTTTCTATATGCCCGCTCTTCCCCAGGGTATACACCGGCGGATGTTCTACAAACAATAGGTAATGCGTCGTGTCGGTTTCTTCCCCAGCCTCCGTCTTGATCCGAACATTCTCCTTCAATAACGCCTCCTGGTAATCCCACGCCCGCTGGTATTCCATCCGACCCAGATCTTTGAAATTCACGATTTGCATGCCGCAAATTTACTAAATCGTACCTTTGTACGCTATGCATGCTGACAAACACAGAGAGCTGGACGAAAATTCATCCGCCGACAGTTCGGAGGAACTCTACGAACGCCTGAACCTCAAGGTGGATAAAGGCCAGGAACCCCTGCGCATCGACAAGTTCCTAACCCAGCGGATCGAGCATGCCTCACGCAACAAGATCCAGAAGGCGCTGGAGGCGGGCATGGTGCTCGTCAACAACAAGCCGGTAGCCCCCAATTATAGGATCCGACCCCTGGACGAGATCGTGCTCTATTCGGACAAAGAAGCGCCGGGCGAGGAGATCATCCCCGAAGAGCTTCCGTTGAACATCCAGTATGAGGATGACGATGTGATGATCATCAACAAACCACCCGGTCTGGTCGTCCATCCGGCCAGCGGGAATTACTCCGGCACGCTGATCAACGGGGTCGCCTGGTACCTGCTGCAAAAGAACAAAGCCCTCACCGAGCAAAACCTGCCCCGCTGGGGACTCGTGCACCGCATCGACAAGAATACCACCGGCCTCATGGTACTCGCGAAATCGGAGCCCGCCGTTCGCAGCCTGGCCAAACAATTCTTCGACCACAGCGTAAAACGGCAATACATCGCCCTCGTCTGGGGCGATCTCGTTGAAGACACCGGAACCGTCGTAGCGCACGTCGGCCGCCATCAGCGCTTCCGGAAACTATTCGACGCCTACCCGGATGGGGAGCACGGCAAAGAAGCGATCACTCACTATAAAGTCCTGGAACGTTTCGGCTATGTCACCCTCGTACAATGTATCCTGGAGACCGGACGCACCCACCAGATCAGGGTGCATATGCAGCACATCGGGCACCCCCTCTTCAACGACGAGACCTACGGTGGCGATAAGATTGTCAAGGGCACCGTCTTCAGCAAATACCGCCAGTTCGTGGACAACTGCTTCGAAGCCTGTCCGCGGCATGCGTTGCACGCTAAAACCATCGGATTCGTACACCCCACGACGGGAAAGGAAATGCTTTTCGAAAGCGAGCTGCCGGAAGACATGCGCTCCGTGATCGAAAAATGGCGCTCGTATACCAGCGCCACCCGCGCCCGCCCCTGATCCGCGGCCTGCAAACTAAAACCGAATGTATGCCAACCGTTAGATTCACATACGCCTTGAAACGATTCTTCCCTGCTATCAGGGACACTACGGCCAGTAGCGGGACGCTTCCGGATATCCTGCGGGAGATGGAAGGTGCCTATCCCGGACTCCAGAGCTATATCCTCGACGAGCAGGGCAATCTACGCAAACATGTAAACATCTTTATAGACGGCGAATTGATAACGGACCGCCTGCACCTGAGCGACGGGTGTAAAGAGAACAGCGAGATTTACATTATGCAGGCGCTATCGGGAGGGTAAACCAAAAACCACTTCATATGGATCTAACGATGCTATTGGGTACTCGCAAGGGGCTCATTTCCTATCGAAACAACCACGCCGGCTGGACCGTAGAGAATCTCTCCTTCGAAGGTCAGCCTGTCTCCATCGCCTATGCCGACCCCAGGACCGGCACCTGGTGGGCCGGTCTCGATCACGGCCACTGGGGCGTGAAACTACACCGCTCGATGGACCGCGGGGCCCACTGGGAAGAGATTCCAGCTCCCGCTTATCCCCAAGGGGAGGAGATCAAAGAAGGCATACCCGCCACCACCAGGTATATTTGGGCAATAGCACATGGCGGCGATACACATCGGTCAAGACTTTGGCTGGGCACCGATCCCGGCGGCCTCTTCCGGAGCCACGACGGCGGCGCCAGCTTTCAGCTCGTAGAATCGCTCTGGAACCATCCCTCCCGCAAAACAGGCTGGTTAGGCGGTGGCCGCGATCAGCCGGGCATCCACTCCATCGTCGTCGATCCCCGCAATGAAGATCATATCCATATCGGCATCAGCTGCGCAGGTATCTTCGAGACCTCGGACGGCGGCAACCACTGGGAAATACGCAACAACGGCCTACGGGCGGAATTCCTGCCCGACCCCGAAACGGGTGTGGGCCATGACCCCCACATCCTCGTCGCAGCACCCTCTGACCCCGATACCCTCTGGCAACAAAATCATTGCGGTATCTTTCGGTCCGGCGACGGTGCACGGTCCTGGCAGGAGGTCAGCCAAAAAGAAGGTCCCGCCCGCTTTGGGTTCGCCATAGCCGTAGCCGGCGATGACCCCGATCAAGCCTGGGTGGCGCCCGCTCGCAGTGATGGTAACCGTATCGCCATCAACGGCGGGCTCTGCATCTGCCGGACGGACAACGGAGGAAAGACCTGGAAAGAATTGAGAAAGGGGCTGCCGCAGCAAAATTGCTTTGATATCGTTTACCGTCATGCGCTGGCTACCTCCGGCGATGCCCTTGCCTTTGGCACGACCACCGGTAACCTATTCTTTTCGGCGAACCGAGGAGAATCCTGGGAAACAATCAACAATTACCTGCCCATGATCTATTCGCTTCAATTCACCAATTAACCCATCTCTAATTCTATCGGGCAGCTCAAGCGGCCAGAAAGTCGATCTCCCTGCGCGGCAGAAAAAAGCCCTTGATGCAATTCGAATTGCGGATACATAGCTGCACATGCGTTTTCTCGAAGATCTCCGCACCGTCGTAAATGGGAGCTCCTTCCATAAATGCCCCGCGGGTGGAATCGAATATCTTCAGATCGCTGAATCCTTGCTCTTTCTTATTCTTCTTATATTGAACTCCGATGTTGGCATGCATCCATTCAATTGCCGCGCAATCTAAAAATCTCAAGAGCTTGCCCTTATGTGGATCAGTTGAAAGGTCTTTATTAATAGGTAATGGCTTTCCCGTCTTATAATACCAATCTTGCATCGGTTTATAATAATCCTTCAACAGACTTGTAAAACGCGAGTCCATCAGGTCGCAACAATATCCAAGCTGAATGACAGCTCCTATCACGGCAGCATCGGCAACATCCTTTTTTCTGCGCAGTTGTCTTTCAACAGCCCACTGCATAGCCCGTTCCTGGTTATTCTCCCAAAAATACATACCATGCCCGAGCCAATCATATGGCTCGCTGCTAATCTTTATGACGTTTGGATTGTTAATTAAAGCTGCGGCGGCTTCCTTGTCGCATCCATGGAATCCAATAATTAAATTGGATCTATTATCATACATGTAAAAGTTATTCTTGGTCAGACGCCAATAATTCCTGATAAGGAGGTGTAAGATCACCATTCTTGTCCATAATACCCGCTTCGACAAACATGGCAATCGCCTCCTCCCTAGTAGGGGTTTGCTGTAACAGGTTCTCTGCCAGCTCTTTAAGGCGTTGTATATCTTTGTCTCCCATAGTATAAAGATACAAACTTTTCTTCGCTCATCAGCTTATTTTTCCCCGCCCCCTAGCGCGGAAAACTCATCTTATAATCCACATTGATCCTACCCTTTGTAATATCATCCAGCTTACCCTTGAGCAATTTCCGCTTCAACGGTTTCAGATAGTCGATGAACAGCTTCCCCTCGATGTGATCGTATTCATGCAGAATGACCCGCGCCGTGATGCCGTTGAAAGTCGTCGTATGCGGTTCGAAGTTCTCATCGACATACTCCAGCGTCACCTCTTCGCTGCGATAAACGTCTTCGCGGATCTTGGGGATGCTCAGACAACCTTCATTATAGGCCCATTCCTCGCCGTTGAGCTCTACGATATGCGCGTTGATGAACACCTGCTTCACGCCGGGACCATCCGGATATTTATCCTTCTCGCCCTCCTCCAGGTTCTCGAAGATCTGGTGCGAATCGATCACAAAAAGCCGGATATCCCGGTTGATCTGCGGCGCCGCCAGACCCACGCCGTTGCTCGAATACATCGTTTCCCACATGTCTGCGATGAGCTGCGCCAGGTTGGGGTAGTCGGGGGTAATATCCTTGCTTACGGCCCGCAGGATCGGTGTTCCATAAGCTACAATTGGTAGAATCATAATAAAATATATAGAGTTAATGTCTGTCCTTGCGTCTGAGGCCGCAGGACGACCGGCGTCCTCGCCAATGGTGCGGAGCGAGGGGCTTCCAGCGGCTTTGTTTATTGCCCAGCCCTTCCCAGATACTCCTGCAGCAGGATCGTCGCCGCGATCTCATCCACCAGGGCCTTGTTCTGTCGTTGTTTTTTCCTCATGCCCATCTCCACCATCGCCCGCGAAGCCAGCTTGGAGGTGAACCGCTCATCCACCGGCTTCAAGGGAATGGCCGGAAATTCCTTTTGCAACCGCTGCATGATGTGCCGCACCAACGGCGTCGCATGTGTATCGGTGTCATCCCAGTTCTTCGGCTCTCCGATCAGGATCAATTCCACCAACTCCCTCCGCATATACTCTTTCAAAAAAGGGATCAGCTTGGGTGACTCCACCGTCGTCAACCCCGTCGCAATGATCTGCAACGGATCGGTCACTGCAATACCGGTTCGCTTGAGCCCATAATCTATCGCCAGAATGCGCGCCATTGAGTTGTCTATTGGTTACTTTTTAAAAATTCTTCGGGAGTACACACCGGCAGCACGGGTATGGCCGCCTTCGGAAGGTCCTCGTCACGCGTGATGAAATAGTCGAGCTTGTGATGCAGAGCCGTATAATAGCTCAATGCCCCATCCAGATCACTCATCGTCGAATGCAACGCGCTGACCGTAACCGCATGACCGCTCTCGATCACAGAGACCTCCGCCAGCAACGCCAGCAACAATTCTTTGGCTCGCGCCGCTCCATACACCTCCTTCAACCTCCGCCCCGCTTCCTGGATCACCGCCGGAGTTACATAGGCCTGTATCCTCCCCTTCACCGCCCACTCCATCAACTGCCGCGCCGAAGTATAACGCTCCCGTTTCAACGTGAGATCGAGCAGAATATCCGCATCCATGAACACTCTAAAAGCCATATTTTGCCTTATTATCCGGCGGCTCCAATTCATCCACCAGATCAAGGATATTCTTCCGCTGCACCGGCTTGGTTACACTCCGAAAATAATTTTCGACCAATTCGGAAACACTTATTCCCTTTGCGGCCGCGTAAACCTTCATGGCTTCCAGCAACGCCCCATCGATGGTCAGATTAAGTCTCTCCTTCATGCCTCAAATATACGCATAATTTCAATTAATGCGCATACCTTACCAGTTCCGCGGGAAATATATAGAGATCCGCAATCACCAATGCGGCAAAGACTACGCTGGCAATCCCATTAGCCGTCATGAAGGCCAGATTCACCCGCCGTAGATCATTGGGTTTCACAATCATATGTTGATAGACCAGCATGCCTCCGAAGACGGCGATGCCCAGCCAGTACACCATTCCGAAGCTGCCATAGATCCCGGCAGTTACCACACAGATCGTGCTCAACAAATGCAGGAACTCCGAGACCCGCAACGCCCGGGCCTTCCCAAGCCATGAAGGCATGGAGTATAATTGATTGTTCCGATCGAACTCCTCATCCTGCAACGCATAGATGATGTCGAAACCGCTCACCCAGAAGATCACGGCGAACGAAAAAAGGATCGGCAACAAAGCAAAATGCCCTGTCACCGCCAGATACGCCCCTATCGGTGCAAGCGACAACCCTACACCCAGCACCAGGTGGCACAAAGGCGTGAACCTCTTAGTGTAGCTATACCCCAGCACCACCGCCAGCGCCACAAAAGATAAGGCAAAACACACGGGGTTGATAAACCAGGTGCAAACAATAAAGGCAATACAATTGGAGATCACGAACCGCAACGCGCTACTCTTCGAGATGATCCCGCGCGGTATCTCCCGGATCGCCGTCCGCGGATTCATTGCGTCCCATTTTACATCCAGCCACCGGTTAAAGGCCATGGCTGCACTGCGTGCAAAGACCATACACAACACCACCAGGACAAAAAGCCGGGCATATTCCATATTCGTATTGAACTGATCGTGGTGAAGACTCACCTGCGCGACATTGTATCCGACACGCAGACCCACCTGCGACATTCTGACTCCAAACGGATAATTTATCCCCAGAAAAAACCCGATCATCGCAAACGGCATCGCGAAAATGGTATGCGAGAACCGGATCAAACTCAGATAATTCTTAACTGTACTCATAATTATTTTTTATAATCCCTAACCAGCTCCCATAACACGATGCCCGCCGCCACCGAGATATTCAACGAATGCTTCATCCCCCATTGCGGGATCTCGATCGCCCCATCACACAACGCCAACGCTTCCGCACCCACACCCTCCACCTCATTGCCAAAGATCACCGCCAGCGGCCCCGACCCACCCGAACCGCCCCCGGCGCCCGAACCACCCGACCCATCCGAAAAACGCCTACAAACTTCCTGCAGCGGAATGCTCCCCTCCGCCTGCTCTACCGCAAAAACCGTATACCCCTCCTCCCGCAACGCCCGAACCGCCGAAACGGTCGTGTCGAAATAGGCCCATTTCACCGTCTCCGTGGCCCCCAACGCCGTCTTATGGATATCCCGGTGCGGTGGCTGTGGAGTAAAACCACAAAGATAGATGCCCCGGACCAGAAATGCATCCGCGGTCCTGAACACACTTCCCACATTGTGCATGCTCCGGATATTGTCCAAAACCACCACGATCGGCATTTTCTCCGATTGCCGGAATTCATTCACGGATAACCGGTTCAGCTCATCCATACCCAACTTGCGCATCCGCAAAGATAAGCCCCCCGGGCGAAAACGCTACCGCGTTTTCAGGTAACCAACAACTTATCCCCAGCAAAAAGTCCCTTCTGCCGATATGTCGCGGCTTTCTTATTTTTGTCCCCCATGGCCAAAAACAGCGCAGACACCCCACTAATGCAGCAACACCGGGCGATCAAACAACGTTATCCCGATGCCATCCTCCTGTTCCGTGTCGGCGACTTCTACGAAACCTTTGGCGAAGACGCCATCGTCGCCTCGAAGATCCTGGGTATCACCCTGACCAAACGCAACAACGGCGCCGCGGCTTCCTCGGAGCTCGCCGGCTTCCCGCACCATGCCCTCGATACCTATCTGCACAAACTCGTCAAAGCCGGGCATCGCGTCGCCGTCTGCGATCAGCTCGAAGACCCCAAGATGGCCAAAGGCATCGTAAAAAGAGGCGTCACAGAAATGGTGACCCCCGGCGTGGCCACCAACGACAAGCTCCTGGAAGGCAGTAGCAACAACTTCCTCGCCGGGATCTACTTCCCCGAAGGCTGGCCGGAAACGGGCGGCAAGACAAAAGCGGGCATCGGCCTCTCCTTTCTCGACATCTCCACGGGTGAGTTCTTCCTTGCGGAAGGTGACACCGAATACGCCGACAAACTCCTCCAAACCTTGAAGCCCGCCGAGATCGTCTTCCAACGCAGCTTTCAAAAACATTTCAAGGAGATCTTCGGCAGCAAGTTCTTTACTTATACGCTGGAAAGCTGGCTCTTCGAAGAAAAGTTCGCCACCGAAAGCCTGCTCAAACACTTTCAGACCCATTCCCTCAAAGGATTTGGTGTCGAAGACATGCCCTCGGGCATCATCGCCGCAGGCGCCGTATTGTATTATCTCAAAGATACCGAACACCCGCACCTGCAGCACCTGGCATCCATCCAACGCATCGACCGCGGCGATTTCCTCTGGATGGACCGGTTCACCATCCGCAACCTCGAGCTCATGGGCCCCGCCACCGGCGAACAGGGGCAAAGCCTGCTCAAAGTGATCGACAACACCGTATCCCCCATGGGCGCGCGCCTGCTCAAACGCTGGCTGCTGATGCCGCTCAAAGAGCTCGACCCCATCCGGCAACGACTCGACGCCGTCGAATTCTTTATCAAAGACCCGGCCCTGCGCACCTCCCTTGCCCAGCATATCCACGAATGCGGCGACATCGAACGGGTCGTAGCCAAGATCCCTAATCGGAAGATCGGGCCCCGGGAACTGCTACAGCTCGCACGCGGTCTCGAACACATCACACGGATCAAAGCACAATCCGGCAGTTTCTATGAGCCCCTGCTCCAGTCCGCCGCAGCCCGGCTCGACCCCTGCCCCGCCGTCCTCGAACGCATAAAGGCCACCATCGCCGACAACCCGCCGGCCGTCGCCGCCAAAGGCGATACCATCCGAGCCGGTATACATCCCGAGCTCGACAGGTTACGCAAGATCGCCACCGGTGGCAAAGAATACCTCGTAGAGCTGCAACAAAAAGAAGCCGA
>JAICXX010000281.1 GCA_025934485.1 Chitinophagaceae bacterium | reverse complement strand
GATGTGCCGGTATTCCGCCGGCACGGTCTTTAGCGGCACGCCGTCTTTTGGTCCGGGATCACCGAACGAGTCTTTTCGGGTCTTCAAATAAGCTACTCCGCCCCGATGGACGCTGTAAATGTATTCTACTGTGTCTACCCGGAGGCCGTTCCACCGGTATTTATACAAGGGCGTTTCTCCGGGCTGGCCATATTTAACACCCCGGATGACCTTCTCCCTAGGCGAAAAGGTCGGGTTCATGAAGAAGTATGCCCTGGTGAACGTCCCCGAAAGCGGTCGGTACAGGTAGACAAAGTAGACGTTCCTTCGGCAACAGCCCGACATCGGATACCAATGGGTGAGGAAGTCCTTGTGCCCGTCACCATCGATATCCCTGATCCCATTAGCCAGAAGCTCCATGTCCTGGTCATCGGAGATTACCCGTTTAAAATGGCCGTTTCGCTCCCGATACACGGCTATACACGCGTGTGTGCCATATTCGATCGTCACGATCAGGTGGAAATCTCTGTCCGAAAAAAGATGCCCATAGTGCAGATCGGTATGGCCGACCTCGGCGCTGTCCTCCGGGAAGGGATCCTCCATCTGGCAATGAAAAGGGGTATGCCGGTGCAGGGCGGTGTAACGAAGCGCCCTGGCGATGATCTTGAGGCGGTGAAGGCTATCCGCATCCGCCGGTTGGGCGAATGTACAATGGGCCAGGACTGTGAGGAGCAGCAGGACAGGCAGCCGTTTCATTTTGGGGATTTGGGGCAACAACGCGGAGGATGTGGGACTATTGCAAGGAAAGTAATATTTAGCTTTTCCTTTCGGCGCCGAATAAAATGGTTGAACGCCTTATATTGTGACCTCAACCAAAGAGAACTATGGATAAGTTCGATGCCTTTAAGCAAAAGGAGAAATTTGTCGAGGATATGACAATCCTCTATCCTGGAATAGCCGATCCGGCCCTTCGGCCCATTTTGGTGGAAAGAATCAATTTGGCTGCCGACGATTTCTACGAGGTCTCACTGAGGGTCAACCCAGGAGAAATGGAATATCATGAGGCCGTAAAACTTGGGCTCAAAGGATTCGAGATGTAGGGATACAAAGCTCAGGCGGCCTCTTAAATGAGTTTATGTACGGGTTTAACCCCGATGATTTTTCAAAATAAATCTGGTCTGGATAAGAACTTATCTTTAACCATTACATTCTGAAATTGGCCGGGCATAAGGATGTGACGGATGATGCCTTTTGAAGGACCTTAGAAATAAAGATTTTAAATGAACAAAATCCTGAGAGCTTTTCTTTTTATATGTGCCACGTTGTCCGGTTGCAGCAATTTAGATGATGGCAATACTACCCTCCTAAAAGAGTCGATCAACCCGGCGGGCAATAAAAAGGCGATATTATTTATGCGGGAATCGGGGGGCACGGTTGCAAACTCCTACCAGGTATCCATTACAGACAAGGATCATTCCTTGGAAAAATCGGAAGTCGGGAATGCTTTTACTGTGGATGCGAATCACGGTGCAACTTGGTTGGACTCGGCATCTATTCATTTTCGATGGCTGTCAGGCGACACACTGAGTATTGATTTTGATAAAAAGCTTAGAACTTTCATGCAGCAAACTTCGGTCGATGGAGTGACAATTTTATACCAGCCAAAGTGATGAGTGTACGAGTCTTATAAGTCATGACGGTCATCGCTGTAGCCGTCGTCGCGCCTTTCTAAAACCTCCCCGCCAAAAAAGATCTCCCTGCGGTTTAACTTTGACCGGTACGGGTAGTCATAGGTAGCAAACCTAAAGTCTACCACATGAGAGTGAGAATGGGATTCTTACTGTCGGCGCTGTTGGTGACAGCGACGCAGCTCTCCGCGCAATCCTTCCAGCTTGGGATCAAAGGAGGTGGCAACCTGAGTGATTTTCTTTCCACGATGAGTGCCAGTGGCACATCTTATTCCGTACAGGCGGGCTGGAATGCGGGCGCCTTCGTCAACTTCTGGCTGGGGAATCATTTCGCCATCGCACCGGAAGTGCTATACACCACGAACGGTGCCGGGATAAAAGAAATGTCGCCGGGCGACGGTGCCAATGTAAATGTCAACAGTAACTTGCGGCTGCGCTACATCAGCTTCCCGGTGATGGCCAAGGTTCGCTTCACCGGTGGGTTTTACCTGGAGGCCGGCCCTGAGGTAAGCGTGAATGTCAGCTCCTCCACCTGGGAGGACCAGAGCGTCAGGAACCTCACCAACAGCGCGGAGTTAGGGGCCGCCGCCGGCCTCGGCTACCAAAGCCCGATCGGGCTTGGCGTTTCGCTACGGTATAATGCGGGCCTCACAACGGTCAACCATCCTGGCGACGCGACCTGGGGCGATGTCGATCTGCGGAACAGCTCTCTTAGCCTGGATCTGTTCTGGACGCTCTTCAATAACCGGCGGTTGGCCGAGAATTGGTGATACCCAGACCGATAACGCGTCGGTAATCGGGTATCTTGATAGGGCTATGCCCCAACTACTCTTTCCAACTATCAACCTTACTGAAAAGCAGGTCGAGCTCATCACACAGGTTTATGAAATGCTGAAGGGTACACATTGCGAATCGGCGTTCGACTTTGATTATCAGCCACCCCTTTTAAACTATGAGGCTATTCGCGGGAACTACTCCGATTTCTATTGTGGGCCGGTACTTCGACTGGAGAATGCACCTGCCGGTAAATACCTTTGTTTTGTTAAGCTCTCCTGGAGCGAGATGAGGGGAACGTATTCGACAAGCGATCACCCAACTGCCGTTGAAAGATTTTACAATTTAGGTTATCGACGACGTTATGCTTGCGGGGGAAAATAGAAGCCTTGACGCGACCACCGCCCGCGAAATGGCTTCGTTCATTTGTGGATTGTCTCCGCTGACCTAATCGGCCTTCCACGGTAAGAAGCCAGGTTAGGAGTTATGCTAAATCATTTTTATTTTGTAGAATAAATCAATCGTATGGCTTGGTGGGGGATCGTTGGGATAGTCGGAGCCTTAATGCAGCTGCTCAAAATAGGGATCCATATCTATATTAAGTCCAGCATAGATGGAAAATTCGACATCGGGCCGTCGGGGAATATGTTGAATCCGGAGTTGTTTTTACCCATATTCGATGACGTGGAAGGGGGTATGAAGGTGGCGAAAAAAGTGGACAATGTGCTGTTCGTTGTTTCCTCGATACTGCTCCTGGTATTCTTGATTGCGGTGACTACGCATCCCGACTAACCGGCTGCTGAATAACCCTTTTTACCTTAACTCACATATAACTATTCAGGACTTAAAGCGCAAAAAGATACCTATTCGTTTCAAAGGCAAACGATTCCATGCAGCCATCTTATTTTGGTTCAACCAAGTATAGGCCTAAGGTCTGTTGCCGTAAAAGATTCTCTCCTAATTGTTTTAAGCACGCTTTTAAGCTTTCTGCTTCGTTGTTGAGTCTCGTCGGCGTAGGAAAACGAATAGGAGAATGGCTGCTTCCTGGTAAGCATATGATAAATAATCACAGCCAGCTTCCTGCCCGTGGCAATAACAGCGATCGACCGTCCCCTTCGATAAGCCAATCTCCTGAAAAAATCACCGAGCCTGCTCTTGCTATTTCCTACTGCATTAGCCGCATCTCTTATGGCTTTTGATAATGGGCTCGTTTTGGGCGGAGTTTTTGAAGATAGCTCCTTACCACCTGATATTTTTCGATTAGGGGTAAATCCAAGCCAGGATGCAAAGTGTTTTGCGGTAGGGAATTTCGATAGATCAAGTCCTATTTCACTCATCAGTGTAAGTACTGTGCCTACTCCTACTCCCGTGATCTGCAATAAATCCACGCCTCCGCTCAAGGAAAAGGCCAATCGACCGACATCGATATCGGGATCGTTCTTATTATAGCCTTTGTTTGGTGTAGGCTCATACTTTTGTTCAGGCGATGAACCGGCTGCTTTTTGTTCCAGTAGTTTTTCAATTTCCTGATCCGTTTGCCGGATCATCTGCCAGTAATGCTGGTAAAGATCATAGCTCTGTCTGAGTTCAAATAAATGTTCTTCCCGCCAATCCCCCGTCAAAGCTCTTGCGATATCTTCCGGCTTTGCCTTTACCTGCTGACTTGCCAGCGCGGCCAGGTTTTTCGGATCCCTTTCCCCTGAGAGGATAGCCTCGATGATTCTTTTCCCGGAAGCGCCCGTAATATCGCGCAAGACCGTACTCAATTGGATGTTCATTAAAACGAAGATCTTGTTCATCTTCGCTATGTACTTGCTGGCATTCTCAATCAGGTGCTTCCGATGACGGGTATAAACACGCAGCTTGCTGGTAAAAAAATCAGGTTGAAAACTGTTTGATAATAAACCGATGCTGTGTAGCAACTGAAGCCATTTGCTGTCGACCACGTCGGTCTTATGCCCTTTTACGTTCTTTACATGCCGGGCATTTACCAGGATCACTTCAAAGCCATAGTCTTGAAGCAGGGTAAATAAAGACTGCCAATAAAAACCGGTCGATTCTATGGCTACGGTTTGGACTTGATGTGCTTTCAAATGGCCCGCCAGTTCATGCAGATCATCTGTGCATACACCAAACTCCCGTACATTGTCCTGTGCTACGCAAACAAAATGACTCTTACTGCCAATATCGATTCCAGCTGCATGTGGATTGATCACTGGCATCAAAACATTTTGATCGGAACGCTTTTTTGGATTCTTGCCCTTTTTCATAACAGCAGTTTTAACAGTGAGCTACCATACGCCTTTTGGTAGGATGCCTGAAAACTGTATAAACTCACATACGGGATATTGATGGGACAAACATCAACTCACCAATAATATTTTCAACGCATCCTACAACCATGCTAAACGCCGGGCTCATGGCACCAGTGTTAAGAGCGGTTTACTCCGGGGCGTCCCCTAAAGTTATACACAAATATTTTCTAATGTGTTGAAAAATGCTAAACGATATGGGTGTCTTAGCGGTATGGTGCGTTGCAAAAATGTTCTAACCTTACTCTCAGGCCGGAGACAATCCCTTCCACCTCTTCGCAATTTGGGCCAATAACGGTCTGGACAAAGACGGGCGGTATGTCGAGCAGGTCGGCAAATTACACGGTTCATCGAATGGAAAAGAAAGCACTAGCGACTCCCTGTTCGTGACCACCTTTTCTTACCGCCGCGAAATCTTTCGAGAGCATAGCCGGAATCGAACCGGCGTTTGACGGTTTTGCAGACCGTCCCCAAAGCCAACATTGGGTATATGCTCGCAGGCGGAGAGTAATGGAATCGAACCATTGCCGCTATTAGGCGGAACACCTTAGCAGGATGCCGCAACAAACCAACATTTGCCTACTCTCCGTGTGGGGGCAATAGGACTCGAACCTACTGAGCCGATGGCACCTGATTTACAGTCAGGCCTGCTTCCACTTACAGAATATGCCCCCTGGTTGTATCTGCTGTGATAGATACAAAACAAAAAACCCGCTTAGTAAGTACCAAGCGGGTCTTGAATGTCTTTATCGTCTACATCATACCACAGCCTGGCCGCTTCCTATCCGGAAGGAACTGCAATAGCCACAATATGATGTTTGTTGTTTCATGTTGATGCAAAAGTACATCTATTCTTCATTAAACAAAATCATTGGGTCAAAATTTTTTGTCGTGAAGTCAATGGTTAAGTCCGCCGGGGAACTCCGATGTCGGCACCGATCATGAGGAGCATGGCCTAAAATTTACTATCTTTCGAAAGACACCCTTATGCTAAGTCTATGAAACGCCTCCATTTCCTCGTTCTTGCCTTGTTCATAACCGCAGGAACATCTGCCCAGCTCGCGAACGGTCTTTATGAAGGTCTCGAAAAAAATACCGCGCCCTACTACCACCACTGTCTCCTTCTCGTAGCGGGTGACAGCCTGTTCCTCTACAAAACGCCGATGCTAAAAGTAAGAGGGAAAATGGTTCCTTCGGCCTCTGACGGCGGCTTCCATTACTTTTATGGAGCCTTCTCCCGCCGCGACACCGGCACGGCCATCCAGCTCACGGAATACAACTGCGATTACTGCGGCCATCTCATGCATATCGACTCCTCCACCGGCTTTATGTACCCCATTCCCCGGCAAGACACCTTCGGGCTGGCGCGTACAAATCTTGGCTTCAAAATCGGTACCGTCGCCTACCATAAATCTACCAGACCGCCGGATGTTTTCCCGCCCCGCAACTTATTCTATCCCGATCCAGACTCGAATGATATCTATCGAAACGACCCCAAAGGCCAATACGCCCTTATTTC
>JAICXX010000362.1 GCA_025934485.1 Chitinophagaceae bacterium | reverse complement strand
TCCGCGTGAATACAAAAAGCAAGAGTGTGCTCACTAAGTTCAAATTGAGCCAGGTGGATGGGCTGTTACGCGAAAATAATTTTCTGCGTATCCATCGGTCTTTTATTGTCGCCAAGGACAAGATCGAGGCGTTTAGTGCGACAGAGGTGGAGCTGGGTGGGAAACAGCTGCCGATCGGCAGGAGTTATAAGGAGGTGGTGTTGAGTGTGTTGGAGGGGTGAGCGGCGTGGCTCAGGGCCGGGTTGGCTGCCAATAATTCCCGGACATGATGATCATGCAAAGCAGCTTGATAGTATTTTCGTAATACCCATAGTCCTGGTTGCGGAAGCGGCCTGCGGGGAGGAGGGGAGCTTGGGCTGTTAGGGACCAGATCTTATTCAGCCAGTGACGATAGGCGGGACTGGCCATCGCTGACACGCCCAGCGGGGCGATGAAACTCAGCATGAGCGAGTCGGTTTCGGGGCTTTTGGGGGCTGCGGCTTTCAGCGTGTAGCCGGCATTGATACGGGCGGGGTTGCCATTTGTCCTATCGATGAACCACTGGTTCAGGGGCTTTAGGAGGTCTTTTGATCGTTTGTCGCCGGATACCAGGTAGTCTAGCCCAATGCGCCAGGGCACGCGGCAGGCGTTATAGTAATAAGCATCGGGGAAGATCTCGTCTTTTCTTACGCGGCCGGGGATGTAGGATTTGCCTTTCCGTTCGTAGAAATCGGCTAAGAGATGGCGGGTGGGGCTGAAGGTTTTTTGAAGCTCGGCCAAATGGACGTAGTTGGAATCGACGACCCGGGTCCAACGGGAGGCGCCGGTCGCATCGTGGGTTGGGCTGGTCGCTTCGGCAAAGGCCTTGAGTTCGGCGGGGATAAAGTCCGAAGTGCGGAAATCGTGATAATCCGGGCTGCCGTCGCTTTCGATCGCATTGGACTCGATGATCGTGTAAAAGGTCGTATCGATCTCCTGGGTAAAGATCGAGTCGATGAGCTTTTTCGCCTCCTGCGCATAAGGTATCCGGCCTGCTTCGGGCCATTGACGCGCGGCTAATAATAATGAAAAAGCGATATCGATGTCTCCATCTGCCGCTGAAGTTTTATCGACATCCCGCATGGCTTGACCCCGCCTTTTCTGCGCGCTTGCCATGAGGGGGGATGATACCTGCCGATAACTGCCCGGCTGATCACGCCGGCTGGGATGCGCCCGATAAAAATCGAACAGGCTGTCGAAGAGGGCATGGTTGTTATTCTTGGAGTCGGCCATGAGCGCCACGATCATCATGCCATAACCCATGGCCTCTGACACGCAGTCCTCCGCATTCGAGTTGCCCTTTATACTCACGTAACAGCCTTTTCCGTCCGGACTCCGCTTGAGGTAGGTGGCCGACCATGCCTTGTAGAAATTACGCACGGTGTCATCCATCTGGGCCCGGCTGGCGGTATCGGGCAGGATGCCTGCTGCGTAGGGTGTGTGCTGGGGAAAGGGCATCGCCGGGGGCTGGGCTCGGGCAGCGGAGACCGCTTGTGCATGGGTGCTGGTTGCGAGCAACGCCAGGACGAAAAAGAAAACATACGATTTCATAGTCCGCGATTTCCGAGCGGAAAGGTACTAACAATCCTTACAGGGTTCTACTTAATTTTCGCCAAAGGCGGCTTGGCTAAAACCGGAAGGGCTGGGGATTTCGTTTTAAAAACACTCCAATCCCGCTGAACCCATGTATCGTACCTTCCTCCTGATCTTTTTGCAACTGGCCGGCCTGGTGGCGTTCTCCCAGCCGCGGGACTTGCGGTTTGCGCACATCACCACGGAAGAAGGTCTTTCCCAAAGCAACGTCACCTGCATCCTCAGAGATAGCAGAGGGTTCATGTGGTTCGGGACCCGTAACGGATTGAACAGATATGACGGCTATAAGATAACCGTCTATCGGAACAAGGCCGGCGACCCGGCGAGCCTGAGCAATAACTACATCACGAGTCTTTACCAGGACTCCGCGGGAAGCATCTGGATCGCTACCTGGGGCGGCGGACTCGAGCGGTTCGACCTCGACAAAGAACGGTTCTTTCATTACAAACACGACCAGCGCGACCCGCATAGCCTTTCGGATGATTTCGTCAGCTGTATAACGACGGATCATGAGGGTATGCTATGGATCGGAACTTATCAGGGGGGATTGAATAGGCTGAATCCGTGGACACAACAGTTTTGCGCCTTTAGACACGACGCGGCCAATTCCGGCAGCATCAGCGACGACTATGTGAGCGCCATCCTCGAGGACAGTCATCATCGTCTCTGGGCCGGTACCTTCAATGGCGGTCTCAATCGCTTCGACCAGCATACGGGCAAGTTTACCCGCTTTCAACATGTGGATGGCATTGCCTCGAGCCTTTCGTACAATACTATTACGGCACTGTTGGAAGACAGCTCCGGACAGCTTTGGGTGGCCACACGCGGACGGGGCCTGGATCTGCTGGACCCCGCAACAGGCCGGTTCCGGCATTTCGTCAACAATCCGCATGATCAAAATTCCCTGGCCCTGGACGTGGTGTTATGTCTCGGTACGGATAATAAAGGGCGGATCTGGGTCGGCACGGAGAACGGCGGGCTTAGCATCTACAACCCTTTGACGGGTGTCTTTAGCAATTATGTCCGTGACGATATCGACGGCGGCAGTCTCAACAATAATTCAATCTATTCCATTTACAAGGACCCGCAGGGGAATATGTGGGTCGGAACATTCAACGGCGGGGTGAATCTCTATAACCCGGATGCCAACGCCTTTATCCAATACAAGCATACTACCAACCCTTCGAGTCTTGGCCACAACAATATCCTCCAGTTTTGTGAAGCTGCGGACGGCAGGATCTGGATCGGTACCGATGGCGGTGGCGCCGATCTCTTCGACCCGCACACCGGAAGATTCACGCATTTCGTGCATCAGCCGGGCAACCCGCAAAGCCTCAGCGGCAACTATGTGGTCTCCGTCCGCGAAGACCAGGAGAAGCGCGTTTGGTTCGGCACCGTCGGCAACGGGATCACGGTCTATGATGTCTCGAAACATA
>JAICXX010000165.1 GCA_025934485.1 Chitinophagaceae bacterium | reverse complement strand
GCGCATTTCTATGACGTCAATAACAAGTTTCTTGCGGCGTTGAACAAACGGCCGGAGATACAATATGCGACGAGCTTTTTCAATATCAATTTCCCGCAATACGAGGTCGAGGTCAACGTGGCCAAGTGCAAGGAGTCGGATGTCTCGCCGGCTACTGTGCTGAGCACGCTGCAAGGCTATTATGGCAGTCTTTATGCTTCCAATTTCAACGAATTCGGAAAACAATACCGGGTGATGATCCAGGCGGATGCGGCTTATCGCAGCGATGTGCAAAGTTTCGACAAGGTGTTTGTGCGGACCGGCAACAATGTGATGGCGCCGATCACCGAGTTCGTGACGTTGAAACGAGTGTATGGGCCGGAGTTTATCAATAGATTTAATTTATTTACCTCGATCGCCGTTAGTGGCGCGCCGAAGCCGGGGTATAGCAGTGGAGATGCGATCAAGGCCATCCAGGAGGTAGCGGCGAAGACATTGCCGGTGGGTTATGGATATGAATTTTCGGGTCTTAGCCGCGAGGAGCTATCGAGCGGGAATCAGACCTTGCTGATCTTTGTGCTGTGTCTGATCTTTGTGTACTTTTTGCTTTCGGCACAGTATGAGAGCTATATTCTTCCTTTTGCGGTGATCTTGTCTTTGTCGATAGGGCTGGCGGGTGCTTTTCTCTTTGCGAATCTATTCGGGGTGCAGAACAATATCTATCTGCAGATCACACTAATCATGCTGATCGGGTTGCTGGCGAAGAATGCGATATTGATCGTCGAGTTTGCATTAGCCCGGCGCCGGGCCGGCGAGCCTATCGTACAGGCGGCCATCGATGGCGCCGTGGCGCGTCTGCGGCCGATACTCATGACGTCCTTCGCCTTTATCTTTGGCATCATGCCGCTGATGGTGTCGAGTGGCGCGGGGGCGGAAGGCAACCGAAGCATTGGAACCGGCGCCGTCGGGGGGATGTTTATCGGGACGATCTTCGGGGTGTTCGTGATACCGGCGTTGTTCATTATTTTCCAGACGATACAAGAGCGGATAAGCAGGAAGCGGCGGGTGGCGCCGGCTTCGACGGTGGTGGTGGTGGTTTTGGTGTGTGCTTTTTCGTTTGGCTCTTGTGTGACGCAGAAGTACCAGGCGCCGGGGATGGTGGTTCATGGCTCTTTGTATCGGGGGGTCGGTGCGGATACGACTTCTTCCATGGCCGCCCTACCCTATGAGCGGCTGTTCGCCGATACCGTGTTGCAAGGATTGATCGCCGAAGGGTTGCAGCAAAACCCTGATCTAAAAGTCGCCATGGAGCGGATGACGGAAGCGCGGGAGAACTTCCGGCAAGGCAAGGCGGCCTTGTTGCCCTCGCTAAGTGCGAATCTCTCGGTGAATCCGGCAAAGCAATCGGCGGCGGCGCTGGATATCCCGCCTGCCTATATTGGCTCCTATGATCTCACTACGACTACCTATATAGCGAGCCTGAGTACGAGCTGGGAGGCCGATATCTGGGGCAAGCTGCGGAGCGCCAAACGGAGCTATTTCGCCACCTTTCTGGAAAGCGATGCGGCCCGGCGGGTGATCCAGACGCAGCTGATCGCCGATATTGCGGGGTATTATTATCAGCTGCTTTCTTATGACGAGCAGCTGAGGATAACCGTGGAGACGGTGCGCAACCGGCAGGATGATGTCACGACCATGAAGGCGTTGATGGAGAGCGGGCTGGCCACGGGCGCCGCAGTAGTCCAGAGTGATGCCAACCGCGCTTCGGCCCAGCTGCTGATACCGGATATCAAGTACAATATCCAGGAGACGGAGAATGCGTTGAGCATCCTGCTGGGCCGGGTGCCGGGGGATATTCGACGGTCTTCGCTGGCCGAACAGGTACCTTATGATAGCCTTGCGACGGGTGTGCCTTCTTTATTGCTGCTCAACCGGCCCGATGTGCAGCAGGCGGAATTTGCTTTCCGGAGCGCGTTTGAAAATGTGAATGTCGCCCGGGCCTACTTCTATCCGCAGCTTACGCTTACGGCGCAGGGTGGATTTTCGAATCTACAGATAAAAGATTTCTTCGACCATAGCGTCTTTTACAATATCATCGGCGGTCTTACCCAGCCTATCTTCAACCAGCGGCAGAACAAGACGCGGCTGCATGTGGCGCAGGCGGTACAACGCGAGGCCTTTTATACTTATGAGAAGACCTTGCTGACGGCGGGGGCCGAAGTCTCCAATAGCTTTTTTAGCTATCAGACCGCGGTAGAGAAGCAACGGACGCGCGGGGATCAGATCAAGCTGCTGGAGCAGGCGGTGGATTTTACGAAGGCGCTGCTTCGGTATAGCTCGGCTACCAATTATACCGATGTGCTGACGTCGGAGCAATCGCTTTTGGCCGCGCAGCTCAGTGCGGTGAATGACCGGTTGCAGCAGCTGCAGGCGGTGGTGGATCTTTATAAGGCGCTGGGGGGCGGGTGGAGGTAAGGTCTGAGGAAAAATGATTATATTTGTGGGTCGATACTAAGCCTCAACTATGAATTCGTCTACCATCTTTGTAACATATAACCCTCGTAATGATTTCGAGCAGACCCTGGCCATTCGCCTGCAGACTCTCGGCGCTGTCCACGGGTTCGATATGCTTTTGCCGGATCGATTTGGCGGCAAGCCGCTAGTTTCCCAGGAAACAGAATACCGTATCAAGTCCGCGGACTATTTTGTCCTGTTTTCCACTTCTCCGTTGACTCCTACCGTTCAGGAAGAGATAAAGGTAGCTTATCAACATTTAAAAGATAAATCGCGAATCATTATCGTTTACGATCGGGTTAAAAATCTTCATCACGGTTCAAACTGCACAGAAGTATACATCGATTCCAGCAAATCGACTGCGCAAGAAATCCTACAGCAAACTATCAGCAGCATCCAACAAAATCAGGCTCAAAAGATCAAGAAAGATGCTCAAAATGCACTTGGTGCATTTCTACTGATCGGTCTTGGTCTGCTTGCACTCAACTCCGCCACTTCAAAATAATCGATCCGTGTTCTCGGCCGTCATCGACAATACCGCACTGGTATATCTTACCCAGTTGAATCATCGTCGCCCCATCTTTGATCGGCTAAGAAGCATGATTCACACGCTTTACATTCCTATGGCTGTAAAGAACGAATATGAGCAAGGCCTTGGGAAAGAGCCGGCGCGCTCCTGGCTGCTCGACCGCATCAACACCGAACATGGTTTTTACCGGCTGTGCACTTCTTATGATACTTTCGTGAACATGGAGGTCCAGAGAGTAAAAGGGATTGACAAGGGGGAAGCGGAATGCTATTCCCAATTCAAAAAAATAAGCGCGCAAATTCTTATTTCCGATGATAAAGGTTTTACAAAAGCTGTCGGGCAGTTAGACCTCGGTATTAAAGTATATAACAGCCTGCACCTAATCTGCTGGCTGGATATTCTAGAGTATCTGCCAACGAAATGGAACAGCATGATCAAAGATTTTCACGCTTTGAGGCCCTTTAAATCCAAAGATCTACGGGAAGCCTATCTGGAAATTGCCAGTAAGACCGGTGTTTATTTACATAGAAGGAAACTCAGCGAAAAATGCAGTCTCAAAGGAATCTTATAATTAAAAGGCCAATTATCGACGCCTGGCAAACTCTACTATTTGTAAAAATCCGGGTTTATAATCTTGTGTGGTATCTACCCTAAGGGTAGGAACGTCCATATTTATGGGAACATAGGCGTCCGTTTGCAAACCGCCGCTTTCCTTGTGTTGGTTATCGCCATGAAATTTGTGGCGATCAGGGTTCGCTAATAATCTATCTTTAAATCGGGCTTTTGCCAGATCAAGTTCTATCGTGCAGATGATAATCCTTATCTCTGCCTTGTCGCCCAAGCGCAGGAGCTGGGGTTTCCAAAGATGGTCCTGAAAGGCAGCTTCGACAATGAGGGAAATGTTTTTTGCCATCAGGAGATCAATTACTTCGAAGAACGAATGGTAGATATGCAATGCGGCCTCGTTATCGAATGGGTCGTGTTGAATACCCAGGGTGTTTATGTAGCCTTCTTTCAACTCGTCTCTGGCGACAAGAGGATAGTTAATTTCTTTTGCCAGGAGATGCGCGAGCGTGGTTTTTCCCGATGCCGGCCGGCCTGTGACGACGATTAGTGAAGGCTTGTTCATAGTTTGGTAAAGTTAGGAAGCGGATGGCAGTGGAGCTAATTCCACAACTGGTCCTCGTGAGCATCGTCGGCGGACGGGGCGTGATGGTTGAGTTCGGCGCCGACTGCGGAGAGCTGGCGTCGATACTGGACTTAGCGTTGGATACGTGGCAGATTCACGTGTTTGGCCGGCCCCTGCCGGATCTTCCAGCAAAAGAGCAAGCCATAATGGTGGTCCCGGGACAGCGGGATGATGTTGGTATCGCGTTTCATGACTGGCAGGTTTCCGAGCTCGTCGCCATTTCCAAGGCCCGGGGGAACAGCAGGTTGTTCTCCAGGTGGATATGAAAATGGAGCATGGTTTCGAATTCTTTTAACTCGTGAAAGGCGAGCCGGTAGGTCTGGCAGCCGTCGGCAGGAGCGATATACTCATCGGTGAGCTCAGCGATCTGCCGGAAACGGTCGCCTTCGGCCTGGTGCTCATGGGTGAGGACGCGGATGGGGTTGTCGACAGCACCGAACGGGGCTACGGGCGGCTTCCCATTCTGCACCATCTTGCGGATAAAAGGGAAAAGCATCAGCTCTTCCTTCTTCATGTGCATCGTGAGGTCGGCGGCGCTTTCCTCGAAAAGGCTTTTTACCTTCCACAATTCCGGATGTGCGTCGCCATGAACGCGACATATCTTGTCGAGATGGGTCTGGATGACATCGATTTGCTTTGTCGTATCGCGATGGTATTTCTTTTCGATGAAATCAGCCAGCAAGTCGATGGGCCAGCCGCGGTAGTCGACCGCCGCCGCCGTGCCGGATGTTGCGCTGGTCGCGAGCTCGTCCAAAGCCTGCGCTACCATCCGGGCTTTTTCTGAATTGGGGCAGGCCTGCGGAAGGGTTCTATGTCCATTGCAGCAAAAATCGATGCCGTATTGTTCCAGGACTGCCGCCGCCCGGGCGTCTTTTGCGACGATCTCGCCGAGGGTGCATTGTTGAATATCCATATTATCTGAGTTTTAGAAGATCGATACCAGCCAGCACGAGGCCGACAACCTTGATGACCTCGGCTGCGATGAAAACTAGATGGGTCGATGAAGAACCAGGCTGCCCGCCGGCCATAACACATGCGGCGCGTTTGTCGAGCACCGGCAGTAGCCAAAAGGTTTCGATGAGCAGGATGCCGGCGGCCAGCAACAGCCAGGTCGCCCCCTGCCACCATCTCGCGCCCGCCACAAGCCCACAGATCACGCAGGCTATGAGCAACACCCATTCGAGCTTGTTGAGCGCAGAGAAGACCAGTCTGCCGATACTCAATCCAATGGGTAAGGTCACCCCAGGCGCGGAGAACTTTAACCAGGCTTCGAGGAAACTGATCGCTACCACCGAGCCGCACCAGAAAAAGGTAAGGGCTGCCGCTGCCGCGTAGAGGTAGGACGTCGTCATAAAATGGGTTTTACATTGGGGTTATCACGATAATAGTTGAGCTTGGAGAGAAACATCTCCGCCATCCTTTCGGCGCGCCATTTTGCTTCTGTGGCCTTAGGGCCCGCGAACAGCTCATCTACCGTTGCCCGCCATAGGCTAAGCCAGGCCTCGAAGTGTTTCGACTCGAGGGGCATCTTCAAGTGCGGCGGGAAGGGGCTGCCGAAATACGTCTGTTCTTCCAGCAATACCGTTTGCCAAAACCGATACATTTTTTCCAGGTGTCTCGGCCATTGGTCCTGAATGACGCCGATGAAGATCGGGCCAATGAGGCCGTCTTTACGCACTTTGGTATAAAAGGCGTCGACAAGCTGCCGAATATCGTCTATCGTTGTAATGTCCATGTTGCTTTAGTTTCGTTTGAGAAAAAGTAGGCCCTCGTCGAGCTTTTCCGTAAATTCCCCTATCCTGGCGCCTTCGAGCATCGTTTCGATGTCTTCGCGGATCTTTTTGAATTCGTCGTGGATGGGGCAAGGGTGAACAGGAGAGCATTGGCGCAGACCGATACCACAGCCATTGAACAGATCGTCGCCGTCCAGGGCCCTGACGATGGTGGCCAACGAACACTTTCGGCCTTTTTCGTCGAGGTAGAAACCGCCGTTGGGCCCCTTGATGGACTGTACGATCCCCTTCCGGCCAAGTACCTGAAGGATCTTGGCGATAAAGTGTTCCGGGGAATCGATCCCTTCCGCGATCTGGCTGATGCCGATACGTTTTCCGTCCCGGGAGTGCTGGGCGATAAAGATCATCGCCCTGAGGCCATATTCACAAGTCTTTGATAACATCCGCACAAAGATACGGGGCATTTTCGATTAAAAGACATTTTTGTCTTTTATTATTCAGTTACTGTGTGTCGGAAACACATTTTTTCCTTACATTGTGTATTCATCAATCTACTTCTATGGCCGACAATCATTTTGACGCGATCGTCGTTGGCTCCGGGATCAGCGGAGGCTGGGCCGCGAAAGAGCTTACGGAAAAGGGTCTGACGGTGCTTTTGCTGGAACGCGGGCGGAACATCGAACACGTAAAAGACTATGTCAATGCCACCAAGGCGCCCTGGGACTATCCGCATCGGGGCACCAAGACCCAGCAGATGATAAAGAACTATCCGGTGTTGAATCGGGATTATCCTCTTAATGAGACAAACCTCGACTATTGGACCAATGAACAGGAATCGCCTTACACTGAAGTCCACCGGTTCGACTGGTTTCGTGGCTATCATGTAGGTGGGCGGTCGCTGATGTGGGGCCGGCAGAGCTATCGCTGGAGCGATCTGCAATTCGAGGCCAACGCCAAAGAGGGCATCGGCGTCGACTGGCCGGTACGTTATGCGGAAATTGCGCCCTGGTACGATCATGTTGAGAAATTTGCGGGGATCAGCGGCTCGAAAGAGGGTTTGGCCCAGCTGCCCGACGGGCAGTTCATGCCTGCGATGGACATGAACATCGTAGAGAAGGATCTGGCCGGCCGGTTCAACGAACATTATAAGAACCATCGCAAGATGATCATCGGCCGGACGGCCAATATCACCGAGCCATTGCCGGGAAGAACCAACTGTCAATACCGCGATAAATGCTGGCTTGGCTGTCCCTTTGGCGCTTATTTCAGTACGCAGAGCTCTACGCTGCCTGCCGCGATGGCGACGGGCAAGTTGACGCTGCGGCCCTGGGCGATCGTGACCCGGGTGTTGTACGACAAGGATAAAAAGCGGGCGACGGGCGTAGAGATACTCGATGCCGAAACCAATAAAACGTATACCTACACCTCTAAGATTGTCTTCGTGAATGCCTCGACCATCAACACCGCCTGGTTGCTGATGAACTCCGCTACGGATATATGGCCCGATGGCCTGGGCTCGAGCAGCGGAGAGCTGGGCCATAACCTTATGGACCACCACCTGGGTGTGGGTGCTTTTGGACAGGTCGAAGGCTATGAGGATAAATATTATTATGGCCGACGGGCGAATGGCATCTATATCCCGCATTTCGCGAATCTGTTTGGCGATAAGCGCGACTATATCCGCGGCTTTGGCTACCAGGGCGGCGCGAGCCGGGAAGGCTGGGATCGCGATATCGCCGAGCTGAGCGTGGGCGTGGAGCTTCGTGAAGCCCTATCCGAGCCGGGTCAGTGGACCTTTGGGATGGGTGGTTTTGGTGAGACGCTACCCTACCATGATAACAAGGTCACGCTCGACAAGACCCGGAAAGACAAATGGGGGCTGAACATCCCGGCCATCGACGCGGTACTGCGGGACAACGAACTGAAGATGCGTAAAGATATGCAGGGCGATGCCATCGAGATGCTGACGACCATCGGGCTCAAAAATGTTCGGGGTTTCGAGGGCAATGCGGTGCTTGGCCGCGGTATCCACGAGATGGGCACCTGCCGGATGGGAAAGGATCCGAAGAGCAGCGTGTTGAACAAATGGAACCAGGTATGGGACGCACCGAATGTGTTTGTTACAGACGGGTCCTTTATGACCTCGGCCAATTGTTGCAATCCCTCGCTCACTTATATGGCCTTCACGGCACGGGCGGCGAATCATGCTGTGGATGAACTCAAAAAAATGAACCTCTGAAGTCTAAAATATTCTGCTATGCAAAGAAGAGAAGCATTACAACGCGTTGCCGTCCTACTGGGCGGGACCGTGATCGGCGCCGAAGCCTTTTTGTCCGGCTGTAAGACACCTGTGCGGAAAGAGGGTCTTTTTTATGATAACGATGTGGCGATGATGGATGAGATCGGTGAGATCATCCTCCCCGGCGGCAACGGCGTGCCCGGGGCCAAAGATGCCAAGATCGGCGAGTTCATGAAGGTGATCGTCACCGACTGCTATACACCCGAGGACCAGGATGTCTTTACCCAAGGGTTGAAAGCGATGCGGGATGCGCAGTTTATGGATCTCACGCCCCAGCAGCGGCACGATCTGCTGGTGAAGCTCGACAAGGAAGCACGCGATCCGAAATACAACGACAAGAACAAGCACTATTTCAAGATGCTGAAACAGCTGACGATCTGGGGCTATTTTTCTTCCGAGCCCGGAGCTACGAAGGCATTGCGGTATATCGAGACGCCGGGACATTTCGATGGGAATCTTCCCTATAAGAAGGGGGATAAGGCGTGGGCGACGTAGTTAGCGCTTTTCGATGCGATAGATATCGCCGTCGTCGCTGATCGCATACAGGACGTTGTTCATATAGGTAACGTCGCGGAAGCGCTGGTTCTTGTCCGTAAGCAGCCTTTCTTCGCCGACGACCTTGTTGTTCCTTATGATGAGGCGATCCACATGCTGGCCGCTGAGACAGGCGAGAAATAAATTATTCTTCCATTCCGGTATGGCATCGCCTTTATAAAAGCAGATACCGCTTGGGGAAACCGAAGGATCCCAATAGTAGACCGGCTGTTCCATACCGGCCTTTTGCTGAATGCCGTCGCCCATTTTTTCACCGGAATAATCGATGCCATAGGTAATCACAGGCCAGCCATAGTTCTTGCCCGGGCGGATGATATTGACCTCATCACCCCCGCGTGGGCCGAACTCGGCCTCCCACAGCTCACCCGTTACCGGGTTGATGTCCAGTCCTTCGGGGTTGCGATGGCCATAGGAGTAGATGCCTGGTTTTGCGTTTTTTTCGCTGACGAAGGGTGTGTTTGGCGCCGGCTGCCCGTCTTTCATGAGCTTGACGATCTTGCCAAGATAGGAATTTAGCTGCTGCGCTTGTACTCTTCCGTCAGGCGTGAACTTCTCCCCAAAGCTGACGAAGAGGTCACCGGCTTTATCGAATTGCAGGCGGGAGCCATATTGCAGATTGCTTTTGGTCGCCGGCGTTGCGCGGAAGATGACTTCGATGTTATCGATCTTGCCGGCGGCCTCGTCGAGCTTTCCTTTCGCGACGGCGGTAAGCAGGCCCCCGTCGAATCTTTCCGAATAACACCAATAGACCATCTTATTTGTGGTGTAGCCCGGATCGAAGGCGACGTCGAGGAGGCCGCCCTGTCCTTCGTAGACCACTTCGGGAAGACCGGTGATCTTTTTTACCAACGCGCCGTTCTTATCATGGATCTCCATATAACCCGATTTGATGGTCACCATCAGGCGGCCGTCCGGCATGGCGACGATGGCGAAAGGGGGGCCGATCTTACTGGCAATCTTCTCTACTTTGTAGGGCGTCGTGGTTTTTACGCCGGCGATGCGGGTTTGGCCGGGGAATGCGGGTTTGTAGTTGCTGTTGGGGGCCTTTGTTTCCACCGGGGGCAGGCTGTCTCTTGTATTTTGCGTCGTGCTGGTGCTCGCGCTGTCGCTATTGCTGGTGCCGTTGCCGTTTCCGGCGCAGGCGGTGAGGCAGGCGAGGATCGCTGAGGATAGGAGGAGGCCTATTCGCATGAAAGTTAATTTGCTTGAAGTTACGATTTTTCGGGCGTGCTTTAATCCCGTTCCTGTTTAGCCTGCCGATCGAATTTGCCAAATTTTATTTAGTTTTAATGTGTTTTTAACGACACAGAAGTAAACTAACGATTATGCCTGCCGAATTAGACTCCGACGATATCCGGATATTGAACCTGCTACAGCAGGATGCAAGGCTGACCAACAAAGAGATCGCCCATAAGCTGGGAAAGTCCGTGACGGCGGTCCATGAAAGGATACGCAAATTGGAAGACAATCACGTCATAGAAGGCTATGTCGCAATCCTGAATCCCGAGCTTATCGGGAAAAGTCTTATCGCCTATACCACGGTACAGCTCAAAGAGCATGCACAGACGATCCTGGAACGGTTCGCCCGCGACATCGTCGCGTTTCCCGAAGTCATGGAATGTCATCGCCTCACGGGTCCCTGCGATTACCTGCTGAAGGTCGTCACCGGCAACATGAACGAGTACAACACCTTTCTCATGAAGAAGTTGTCCACATTGCCGAACTTAGGTTCGGTGCAATCGTCGTTTGTGCTGAGCGAAGGGAGGACCCGTACCGACTATACCCTCCCCCAACCCGGCAGAGCCAAGAAAGCCGTCAAGCCGTCTCCTCGGCAGGTATCGCCTTGAGCGTTTCGACCACTTGTATTGCCCGAAGCGTTTTCACCAGCGAGTCCGGGGTCACCGAGATGCTGTCGATGCCCTCTTCGACCAGGAATTGTGCGAGATCCGGAAAATCGGAGGGTCCCTGGCCGCAGATGCCGACCTTTACGCCACACTCTTTTGCTGTTTTGATCAACTGCCGCAACAATGTTTTCACGGCGGCATTCCTTTCATCATAGAGATGCGCAACAAGACTCGAGTCGCGGTCCAGTCCCAGCGTGAGCTGTGTGAGGTCGTTGCTGCCGATAGAGAAGCCGTGGATGTGGGCGGCGAATTCGCGAGCGAGGAGAATATTGGATGGGACCTCTGCCATGAGGAAGAGCTCGAGGGTGTTGGCCTGGCCGTCGGAAGAGCCGGGGCCATGGGTGGCATGGGAGCCGGACGTACCGCGGGGGCCGGGGACGAGACCGTATTCCGCCATCACAGCCTTTACGCGCAAGAGCTCTTCGACGGTGCGGCAGAAGGGGATCATCACCGCCACGTTCGTGAGGCCCAACGTATCGCGAACATGGCTGATCGCCCGGCACTCCAGACCGAATGCGGTCTTATAGCCCGGCGAATAGTAGCGGGAGGCGCCGCGCCAGCCGATCATCGGGTTTTCTTCCACGGGTTCGAAGTGATCGCCGCCGAGGAGATTCCGGTATTCGTTGCTCTTGAAGTCGGAGAACCGGACGATCACGCGTTTGGGATAGAAAGCGGCAGCAATCTTGGCAATACCGAAAGATAGCTTCTGGATGAAATACGCTTCCTCGTCGGCGAATCCCCGTATCAGCTCCGTGATGGCATTAGTCAACGCTGCGTCGCCTATGTCGCGATGGCGGAGCAAGGCCAACGGATGGGCTCGGATATAGTTGTTGATGATGAACTCTTCGCGGGCGAGGCCGACGCCGCTGTGCGGCAGGTGTGCATAGCTGAAGGCGGAAGCCGGTGAGCCGACGTTGAGCATGATGGGTGTCGATACTTTGGGCAGGTCTTTCAGGTTCGTGGTGATGCATTCGAATGGCAGCTCGCCGTCATAGACAAAACCTTCTTCGCCTTCCGCACAGGAGGCGGTAACGACCTGGCCGTCCCTGAGCCATTCCGTGGCGTTGCCGCAGCCTACGATCGCGGGCACACCCATCTCGCGGGCTACGATGGCGGCATGGCAGGTCCGGCCGCCCTTGTTAGTGATGATCGCGGAGGCGATCTTCATGATCGGCTCCCAGTCCGGGTCCGTGATCTCGGTGACCAGCACGTCGCCGGGCCGAAACTCGCGGCCGCCGAGTCTTTTGTCGAGGGAGTAAAGAATATTCACCGCGCCCGTGGCGACCTTATCGCCGACGGCGATGCCCTTGCCGAGCAGCCGTCGTTCCGATTTGGGATCCATGCGGTATTCGGTGAGGGTGTTATTCGTCCGGCGGCTATGGACAGTTTCGGGCCGGGCCTGTACGATGAACAAACCGCCATGGAGGCCGTCGACCGCCCATTCCACGTCGACGGGACACCAATGACCTTTGATGCGGGTATAATAATCTTCGATGGAAGTAACCCAATCCGCCAACTGCAGGATCTGGGCATCCGCGAGACAGAAGCGGTGTTTCTGTGTTTCTTCCGTGGGAATGATGCGGGTGCGCTGGTCGCTGCGGTCGCCATAGATCATGATCTTGTCTTTTGTCCCCAGTTTTTTTTCGATGATAGCCGCAAACCCTTGTTTCCGGGTGGGTTTGAAGACCAGGAATTCGTCGGGTGAGACGGCGCCCTGGACGATCATTTCCCCGAGACCGTAGGAGCCGTTGATCATGACGATGTCGCGGAAACCCGACTCCGTGTCGAGGGAGAAGGCTACGCCGCTGGCGCCGAGATCCGAGCGGACCATTTTCTGGACGCAGACGGACAGGGCTACGGTCGAAACATCGAAGTGGAATTTGTCGCGGTAGCTGATCGCCCGATCCGTGAATAGCGAAGCGAAGCAATTGCGGACTGCATCGATGAGGGCCGCGGGTCCGCGGACATTGAGGTAGGTCTCCTGCTGACCGGCGAAGCTGGCCTCGGGCAGGTCTTCGGCCGTGGCGCTGGAGCGGACGGCCACATCGGTGGCTGCCTGGTCGTAGCGGGCGGATAATTCGCCATAGGCTCCGATGATCTGTCCGGACAACTCGTGAGGGAACCGGGCGTTGCTGATAGCTTGGCGGATCCTCAGACCCGCGCGGCGGAGCGATTCGACGTTGTTATGGTCGATACTTTTTAGTTCCTGGCTGATGAAGGGCTGGAGGCCGCTTTGTTCCAGGAACTGCAGGTAGGCTTCTGTGGTCACGACAAAGCCGCCGGGGATAGCTACGCCCAGGGGCGTCAAATGCTGTAACATCTCGCCGAGCGAGGCACATTTACCACCGACCAGCCCGATGTCGGTTAGGCCCACTTTTTCAAGGGGAAGGATGATCCGACTCATATGCAAGCGCTTTTATTTACCTTAAAGCTCGTGCAGACCCGATAAAAATCCAGTGTTTTGG
>JAICXX010000227.1 GCA_025934485.1 Chitinophagaceae bacterium | reverse complement strand
GGTATCACAGCCACACCATGCTGCAGGAGCAGATCGGGTTGTATGGGGCGTTTATCATTCATAAGCGGTCCAAGCATGTGGACCTGCCCGAAGAGGTTGTACTCTTCAGCGACTGGACCAACGAACGCCCCTACGAGGTCAACCGAAGCCTGCACTATGCGACGGACTGGTATGCGATCCGCAAGCATTCGACGCAAGACTATGTTGCGGCGATCAAGGATGGCCATTTCCACACCAAGCTTAGCAACGAATGGAAACGGATGCTGCCCATGGACGTCAGCGACGTCGCCTATGATCTCTTCACCGTCAACGGCCGGCCCGAAGAGGAGCGGCTGAAATACCGGCCGGGCGACAAGATCCGGCTGCGGATCATCAACGGCGCGTCTTCCAGCTATTTCTGGCTGCAATATGCGGGTGGCAAGATTAGCGTCATCGCCAGCGATGGACAGGACGTCGTGCCGGTGGAAGTGGACAGGCTGATCGTGGGTCCATCCGAGACCTATGACCTTGTCGTCACTGTCCCTGATACCGGAAGCTATCAATTCCGCGCCACCGCCGAAGACAGAAGCGGTTCCGTAAGTCTCTGGCTCGGCTCCGGTACCCGAAAAACCCTCCCGACGTTGCAACCGCTGCATTACTTCGAGGGCATGGCCATGATGAACGAGATGATGAAGGGGAATGGTGAAATGAAGCCCGTGAACATGCATATGGGCAACCAGACTATGGATATGAACGAAGTGATGTATCCGGAGGCCGATTCCGCCGTCACCCTCAACTATGGTATGCTGCGCTCGCCGTCGCGGACGACGCTGCCGGCTACTGCGCCGACCCGCGAGCTGCGGTTCAACCTCACCGGCAACATGAACCGTTACGTATGGTCCATCAACAACAAAACGGTCTCGGAAACGGATGAGATATTGATCCACCGTGGCGAGAATATCCGCATCATCCTCTACAACGGCACCATGATGCGGCACCCGATGCATCTCCACGGACATTTCTTCCGGCTACTAAACGGCCAGGGCGACTACGCGCCGCTGAAGGAAGTCGTAGATATCTTACCCATGGAGACCGATACGCTGGAATTTGCTGCTACGGAAAGCGGCGACTGGTTCTTCCACTGCCATATCCTGTATCATATGATGAGTGGGATGGGCCGTATCTTCCACTATGCAGATTCTCCGCCAAACCCCGGCGTGCCTGATCTCAAAGCCGCGCTACGTCGTGTCTATAGCGACGATCGAGAGATCCGCCCGATGGCGAAGGTGGGGCTCGAAAGCAATGGCAGCGATGGCGAGGCCATGCTCGCCGACACCCGTTACCGGTTCCAAACGGAATGGCGGCTGGGCACCGACTCGCGCAAAGGCTATGAAAGCGAGAGCCATCTGGGGCGATATCTCGGCCAGATGCAATACTGGCTGCCGTATGTCGGTTGGGACTTTCGCTATCGGAGCACTCATGAGAGCGAGAAGAACCTCTTTGGGCAAATGGACAGCAAGGATCATCGCAACGTACTCTGCGCCGGCATCCAGTATACCTTACCGTTATTACTTGTCGCCGATGCCCGTATCGACACCAGGGGGAATTTCCGGCTGCAGCTCGGCCGGGAAGACATCGCCGTGACCTCCCGGCTGCGCTTTACGTTTATGGTCAACACGGACAAAGAGTATATGGCTGGATTCCGGTATATCGTCACCAAGTATTTTGGATTCTCGACACATTATGACAGCGACATGGGGTTTGGTGCGGGGGTGACGCTCAGCTATTGAGGGCATGCGGCGGTGGCCTGACGCAAATTGCCTGAGATTTGTCGGGATCGCCCCCCGGCTGAGCCGAAAAAAAGTTTCACCTTTAGGATGTAAAATTCAGCACATGGAGACTATCAAGAACGAATTGGGCATACAAGCCAAGCAGACCTTTACCACCCTCATGGAAACCCTTGACGCTTTTACGCCGGAGACCTTTAACCGCGTACCGCCATTGGGCGGCTGGACGGCGGGACAGGTCTGCGAGCATCTGCTTCTTTCGGCCGGTGTCGTCGAGGTCATCGCCGGCAAAACGCAGCCGCCCGGGCGGCCGGCCGGTCAAAAAGTCGAAGCGATCGCCGCGGTATTCCTGGATTTCAACACCAGGCTGCAATCGCCCGACTTCATTATCCCCGCCGCCGGCGATTATGATCAACAGCTCATGATCCAAAAGCTAAAAACGGTTTGGACCAAGCTAAAAGAAGCAGTCCGGCTACTCGATCTCGATGCGCTCTGCGTGGACTTCGACTTGCCGGTGATGGGTCAGCTCACACGGCTCGAATGGATCTGGTTCTATGTCGTCCATACCCAACGGCATGTGCGGCAGCTGGAGCGATTACTCACACCAGCACCGAACCGCCATCGACTACCACTGCCTGGCCGGTAAGATGCGGATTACTCATAAAGAACAGAAAGGTCTTGGCGATATCCCCGGCCTCCCCTATCCTGCCGGCCGGCAAACGTCGCGCTTCGGAGTCATAAAAGGCCTGGAGCTGCGCCGCCGGCATGCCGCTCCATAAGTTGGTTCGGATCACACCCGGGATCACGAGGTTGACGCGAACTGGTGCCAGCTCCACCGCCATCGCACGCATAAAGCCCTCCATCGCCGTACACAGGCTGGCGGCGACACCCCACCCTTTTTGCGGCCGCCAACCGGCAGTACCGCTGGTGAGCGAGATCGTGCCGCCGGGATTCAAAAAGGTATGACCATATTTCACCGCCGCCATCGCCCCCCAAAACCTGACGGTGAAGAACGTCTTCGCCTGCTCTATCTCGAGCGCATCGATGGGCGTCAGGCTCAGTGGCTCGCCGGCCGTATAGACGAGATGATCGAAGGGACCGATCTTCTCGAAAAACGTTTTGATGTTCGCTTCCCTGCTCAGGTCGACAGCGTGACCCTGCGAGCCGGCCGGCAGGTCTTTCAGCGCTTCGTCGACACGGCTTTGTTTACCGGAGACGATAACAATACTTCCTCCCGCTTCGCCCACGGCTTTTGCCGTAGCGAGCCCCAGCCCTGAACTGCCACCCAGAATAACTACTCTTTTGCTTTGCAACATATGATGAATATTATGAGCGCAAAGTTCGGCCGCCGGAGGCGGCCGTCCCTTATCAAATGGTAAATAACCCCAAAAATGCATATTTGGTCACCTCATTTCGGATGGTTATCTCCACTAACATTTCCTTAACGATTTAGTGCTCTAATCTTGCGTCATGCAACGCATCCTATCCACCATCTTTCTGCTTCTGCCCTTTTTAGTGCACGCGCAGGGCCGGCCCACTGTGAGTGGTACGGTCCGGGACGCAGCCTCAGGGGAAACACTTATCGGAGCAAGTGTGCTTTTAGCAGAACAACCGCACTCCGCCGTTCTAAGCAATACCTTTGGCTTTTATTCCATCAACGCACCGGCAGGCCATTATACGCTCGTGGTGAGTTTTACGGGGTATAAGACCGACACGCTGCCCATCGAACTGAGCAAGGACGTCACATTGGATATTCAATTGAACAGCGCCGGCGCGGTGTTGCAAGAGGCCGTTGTCTCCGCCAGCCGCAACAACAACAATGTCGTCAAACCGCTTATGGGCGTTCAAAAGCTATCCGTTACGGAAATTCGTGATATCCCGGTGATCTTTGGGGAGAAGGATATTCTGAAAACCATTCAGTTGTTACCGGGGGTGCAGAGTGCGGGTGATGGTAACAGTGGGTTCTATGTGCGGGGCGGGGCGATCGACCAAAACCTCATCCTGCTGGATGGGGCGACGGTATATGACCCTTCGCACCTTTTGGGCTTCTTTTCCGTATTCAACTCCGACGCCATCAAGGACGTGACGCTCTACAAGGGCGCGATCCCTGCCGAATATGGCGGGCGGCTTTCTTCCGTGCTCGATGTCAAGATGAACGACGGCAACTCGAAAGACTACAGCGCGAGCGGCGGCATCGGGCTCATCGACTCGCGGCTGAACATAGAAGGGCCGATCAAAAAGGACGATGGTTCGTTTATTATCAGCGCTCGCCGGACCTATGCCGACGTCTTCTTAAAACTGTCAAAAGACACCAATACCAACCGCAACAGCCTGTATTTTTATGACTTAAATCTCAAGGCCAATTATAAGCTGGGTGAGAAGGACCATTTGTATCTTTCGGGGTATTTCGGACAGGACCACCTGGGGATCAGCAACAGCTTCGATCTCACCTATGGCAATTCTACGGCCACACTGCGCTGGAACCATCTCCTCACCAGCAAGCTCTTCTCCAATACTTCGCTGATCTATAGCAAATACAACTACACCATCGGCATCAATAGCGGGAACAACGACGTCGGCATCGAGTCCTATATCCAGGATCTTCATTTCAAGGAGGATTTCGAATATTATCTCAGCTCCGGGAACAAGCTCACCTTTGGGGCCGACGTGATCGATCATACCATCTCGCCGGGGGTCATAACGGCCAGCACCAGCTCCAATTTCAACAGTCTGAATATCCAGGACCATCATGGGCTCGAGAGCGCGCTGTATATCAACCACGCCGTTTCGGTGGGTGACAATCTCAACATCGATTATGGTCTCCGCGCGGGTCTGTATACTGTGCTGGGGCCCGGGACCTTTTATACCTATGACCAGAACGGCAATACGCTCGACTCGACCAATTATGCTTCGGGCAAAACGGTGGTCAACTACTTCAATCTCGAACCCAGGTTCTCCACCAGCTACAAGCTCACCGACAACAGCTCGATCAAGGCCTCGTATGCCCGGACGACGCAGAACCTTCATTTGTTATCCAACTCCACGTCTTCCAACCCTACCGATGTATGGGTATCGAATTCCAACAACGTAAAACCGGAGATCGGCGACCAGGTCTCGCTGGGCTATTACCGCAATATCAAAGAAAATGCCTACGAGCTTTCGGCGGAGATCTATTACCGGTATATGCAGAACCAGATAGATTACCGCAATGGGGCGCAGCTGATTGCCAATACAAACGTGGAGTCGCAATTGATCTATGGGCATGGCCGGGCCTATGGCCTGGAGCTGTACGCGCGAAAAAAGGTTGGACGGCTCACCGGCTGGATCAGCTACACCCTGTCCCGGACAGAACGTCAATTTCCGGGCGTCAACAACTATAGCTGGTATCCCGCCACGCAGGACCGGACGCATGATCTCTCCGTGGTCGGCATCTATAAGCTGAATAAGAAATGGACCTTATCCTCCGATTTCGTGTACTACACCGGCAACGCCATCACGTGGCCCAGCGGCAAGTACCAGGTGGAGGGTCAGGTCGCCTTCCTGTATACTTCGCGCAATGGGTACCGGATGCCGCCGTATAACAGGCTAGACTTTAGCGCCACCCTTCAGGGAAAGAAAACGAAAAAGACCGACAGTTACTGGATCTTCTCCTGTTACAATGTCTATGGCCGTGAGAATCCGTATAGCATCAGTTTTCAACAGGATCCCGCCGATCCGGCCAAAACGCAGGCGGTCCAATATGCGCTGTTCCGTTGGGTACCCAGTGTTTCCTACAACTTTAAATTCTAAGACATGAAAAAATTTACAATACCCGGATTTGTATGCCTGCTTTGCGCCTGTTCCAAGACGGTCAAGCTCCCGCTCAACACCGCCGCATCACAGGTGGTCATCCAGGGCGAGGTCACCGATCAGCCCGGTCCGTATACGGTGCAGATCAATCAGTCTGTGGGTTTTTATGCCGACAATACCTTTCCGGCGGTTAGCGGCGCTTCCGTGGAGATCAGCGATGGCACGACCACGGATAGTCTCACGGAGACCAGCCCCGGTATCTATACTACGCATACGCTACAAGGGCGATCAGGGTCGACGTATACGTTAAAGGTGGGTATCGGCGATTCTACCTATACTGCCAGCTCGACCATGCCGGCGCCGGTTACGCTCGATTCCGTTACGTTCGACAACTCGAGCCGGTTCAAAAAGGACCAGATCAACGCACAGGCCAACTTCCAGGACCCGCCGAATGTGAAGAACTACTACCAGTTCGTTATCTACATCAACGGCGTGCAGTTCACGAAGGACATCTACGCCTTCGACGACAGGCTCACGGATGGGAAATACATCACCCAGAATCTTCGCATGGACAGCACCTATCTGACCTATGGGGACAACGTGCGGGTGAATATGTTTTGTGTCGACGCGAATGTCTACAACTATTTCAACCAGCTCGCACAGTCGAATGGCACGGGAGCGTTCAATACGGCGGCGGCGCCGGGGAATCCTACGTCGAATATCAGCAATGGCGCCTATGGTGTATTCAGCGCCCATACCGTCTCGTCGAATGCCGCGATAGCCAATTAATGCGTTCGGGCCGCTTTCTTAATTAAGTATCTTTATACCATGTTAAAGCTCAATCGCGCTTTTACCATCTTGTTGCACGCCAGTGTATGGACGGTCCTGCTATTGTGCGTCTGGGTATGGCGGCCGATGCAGCAGGTCAAGATCGTGTGGCGGCCACAACTCTCCGGCTGGTTTATTGTTCTGTCCGCCATACCCTATATCACGCTCTTCTATGTGAACGCGTATGTGCTGGTACCGGTGTATTTTACCCAGAAGAAAAAGCTCGGCTATTTCCTGCTGGCGGCATTGGCATGGCTGATCACGGTAGCCCTGGCGCAACTCGTTGGGTATATCCAGCAACCGCCGCCACCCGGCTCGCATATGATGGCCATGCGTCGAAGTTTCCCGGGCCTGGTGATCCTCCTGGCGAGCGCGAGCGTAGGCATCTTCCGGGAGAATGCATGGCTGGAACGAGAGACAAAGGAAAAAGAGAACGAACATTTGCGGACGGAGCTGAGCTTTCTACGGACACAGGTGAATCCGCATTTCATGCTCAACGTCCTCAACAGCATGGCCTTGTTAGCGCGGAAGAAATCGGACCTGCTGGAGCCGGTGCTGATGGAGCTTGCCCGGCTGATGAACTATATGCTCTATGACGCCGCCAACGAACGCATCTCGCTGGAAGACGAGATTGGCTATCTTCGCGCTTATATCGATCTGCAGATGCTGCGTTTTGGAAGCGATGTCAAGGTCCGGTTCAATGTCCCGGAGCGGCTCAACGGGAGCTGTATCGAGCCCATGCTGTTGATCCCGCTGGTCGAAAATGCCTTTAAACATGGGATCGGACTCATCGATGATCCCGTGATCTTTATCGATATTCAAACGGAGGGGCACGGGGAACTAAAAATGACGGTGAAGAATAAATACAATCCGCGGGTGCGGCAGGAGGGGGCCCGGCCGTCGGGCATCGGATTGGCTAATTTGAATAAGCGTCTCGAGCTCATCTATCCCGGCAGGTTCCAGCTCGAGAAAACGGATAGCCTACATATCGGCGCCACGGAGGAGGAGAGCTGGTTTATCATCACGTTAAACATCCCACTCGAATGATAAATTGTTTGGCCATCGACGATGAGACGCCTGCGCTGGATATACTCGAGGATAATATCCGGCGGATACCCTTTTTGCATTTGACGGGCAAGTGCAAGAATGCCTATGCAGCCATGGAGGCGATGCAAACGCAAGGGCCCATCGATCTGCTTTTTCTGGACATCGAGATGCCGGGTATCAGCGGGCTGAGCTTTGTGAAAAGCCTGCCCAATAAGCCGATGGTGATCTTTATCACTGCCTATCGGAACTATGCCGTCGAGGGCTTCGAGCTGGATGTGCTCGACTACCTGGTGAAGCCGGTGGCCTTCGACCGATTCGTAAAGGCCGCTGGCAAGGCGCTCGAGTACCAGGGATTCAAACAAAAGGAAGGCGGCACGTCGTTTCCGGACTATCTTTTTATCCATACCGAATATCAGCTTACCAAGATCATGCTGCCCGAGATCACCTATATCGAGGGGCTGCGGAACTATATCAGGATCCATTTTTCCACCAATGCCAAACCCATCCTGTCGAAGCTGAGTCTCAAAGCCATCGAGGAGAAACTGCCGCCCGCGAAGTTTGCGCGGGTCCACAAGTCGTTCATTGTGAGCGTGGACAAGATCGCCACGATCCGCAATGATGTCATCCGCATTGGGTCGCGGGATATCCCTATCAGCAAATCGTGCCGGGACGAATTTTTTAAGAAGATCAATTAGGGGCCGGAGGCGCCGGGGGGACGGGGGTGCCGGGGGCGGGGCTCTGGGTATGGCTCGGTGGGCACGGATTTTTGGGTGGGTCTAATAAAACTTTTATGGCAAAAAAACTAGTGATCTCCAGTCCCGAGTTTATCGAAGGCGGGACGATCCCGAAAAAATATACGGCGGATGGCGAGAGCGTCAATCCGCCCTTGACTATCGATGGGGTGCCGGAAGGGACCCAATACATGGCCCTCATCATGGACGACCCCGACGCACCGAAGCGCGTGTTCACACACTGGCTGCTTTGGGACATAGAGCCTGCGGCGAGCATCAGCGAGGACACCAGCCCCGGCGTGAGCGGTATGAATTCTGCCGGCAACACGGGCTATACGCCACCGGATCCCCCCAGCGGCAATCACCGCTATTTCTTCCGTATTTATGCGCTGGACATCGGCCTCAACCTGCGGACGGGCGCTCCCCGTGATGCGCTCGAAGCGGCGATGCGGGGGCATGTCCTTGCGGAGGGGGTGATGATGGCGCGCTATGGCCGGGTAGCGGAGCATGCGTAGGAGG
>JAICXX010000113.1 GCA_025934485.1 Chitinophagaceae bacterium | reverse complement strand
GTGATGACCTCGTCGCCGGGCTGGAAATCGATACCGTTGAAGGCCAGGAGCCAGCCGGTGCTGGCATTCTCGACCAGGGCTATCTCATCCGGGCGGGCATTGATCAGCCTTGCGATCAGCGCATATACGTGATCGAGCACGGCGGCGTATCTGGCTTCGGTCTCGTACCCCCCGTTGATCGCTTCTTCCTGCAGGTAACGGATGACGGTATCCACGGTGTTGTCCGCCGGCAGGGATGAACCGGCATTGTTGAAGTGGATGTATTCGCTTGTTCCGCGGGTGGCGGCTCTCAACGTCCCGATCTCGTGGGGCTGCATCTCGTGGGGCTGCATGAATTTTTTTACAAAGTAACAGCTTTTCCGGGGTGCTGAACAGAATCAGAAATAAGGATTTGGGATGGATCAGTTCGTGGTGCAATTCTTTGTGCTATTTTAGCGTCATGCATGCTGGTCCAAGCGCCAAAAAGAATTTATCCCTGGGCGCGGGGTTGTTGTTCTCGATCCTTTGGTCATCGGCGTCGACTGCCACCAAGATCGGATTGCAGGTTTTGCAGCCTTTTACTATTTGCGTTGTTCGGTTCTTTACGGCGGGGACGGTGATGATCATCATCAGTCATTTGATCTTACGGCAGCGGCTACCCAAGGGCCGCCAGTGGGGACAGATCGCCATCTACGGGTTGCTGGCCAACACCATCTATCTGGGGCTTTACGTGATCGCCATGCGGCAGGTGTCGGCGGGTCTCGGGTCGCTGGCAGTAGCTACTTCGCCGGTGTTTATCAATCTCATCAGCGCGATCTTTTTACGGCAGCGATTGAGGCCGGTGACTATTTTTTGCTTGTTCTTGTGTATGGGAGGTGTGGTGATCGCGGCCTGGCCTTTGCTGCGGAACAGCAGCGCCACCCCTTTTGGTTTGTTGTTACTGCTGATCTCGATGGTCGCCTATTCGATCAGCGTGTTGTATTTTTCGCGGACGGACTGGCGGGGGCTGACGCGGCTGACGATCAATGGATGGCAGGTATTTTTGGGCGGGGTGTTCCTGCTGCCGGCGATGTTGTATGTCTACCAGACCGGTCTCAACGTCTGGGGGATCAGGGGCCTGGGGGCTATAGGGTGGCTGGCTATCATGGTTTCCGTTGCGGCGGTTTCGTTGTGGCTGTTCCTTTTGCATGAAGACGCCGAGCGGAGCTCGTTTTGGCTTTTTCTATGCCCGGTGTTCGGTTTTATCCTTTCCAATATCTTTACACATGAGCCGCTCACACTTTTCACGCTGGCAGGCATGCTGCTGGTGCTCGGTGGTATCTATTGGCAACAACAAGTAAAGAAATAATTATTTGCTTCAAATTATCTGAATCAGGTTTTCGGTCGAGGGTATTAGTGTGCCAAAGGGGGTGGCCGGGAGGCCTTGTGCTTTTAGCAGGACTGTTATTTCTTCGACCGCTTCGGGCGCTGCCGCTATCAGCAGGCCACCGCTGGTTTGCGGGTCGGCGAGGATATATCGCTGTTCTTCGGTGAGCGGGCCGATCTTATGGCCATAGCTGGCCCAGTTACGCCGGGTACCACCAGGGATGCATTTTTGATCAAGGTAGTGTCGGATGGTGGCGATGGTCGGGATCTTGCCGAATTCGATGGTCGCGGAGACCTGGCTGCCTTCGCACATCTCCGCAAGGTGACCGAGGAGGCCAAAGCCTGTGACGTCGGTCATCGCTTTTACGCCTTGTATTTGGCTTAACTTTTCGCCCACGCTGTTGAGCGTGGTCATACTTTTGAGTGCGATGGCGGCGTCCTCGGGTTGGAGGAGACCTTTCTTTTGCGCGGTGGACAGGATGCCTACGCCCAGGGCTTTGGTGAGGAAGAGACGGCAGCCGGGGGTGGCGGTGCTGTTGCGTTTGAGCTGGTTTATGGCGACGAGGCCATTGACGGCGAGGCCAAATACCGGTTCGGGACAATCGATGCTGTGGCCGCCGGCGAGGCTGATGCCGGCTTCCGCGCAGATGGCGCGGGAGCCTTCCAGGACTTTTTGGGCCGTTTCAGGTGGCAGTTTGTCGATAGGCCAGCCGAGGATAGCGATGGCCAGGATCGGTTTTCCGCCCATGGCATAGACGTCGCTGATGGCGTTCGCGGAGGCAATGCGGCCAAAATCATACGGGTCGTCGACGATGGGCATGAAAAAATCCGTGGTGGAGATCAGGGCCTGACCGTCATTCAAGTCCCAGACCGCGGCATCGTCGCGTTCCGCGTTCCCTACGAGCAGCTGGGGATCGATGGGCGTTTTTATGGGGCTATGTAAGATCTTATCGAGGATGGCGGGGCTGATCTTGCAACCGCAGCCGGCGCCATGTGAATATTGCGTGAGTTTTATCGGTTCCATGTGTTATATATGTGCCGGTTCCTATATGACCGCGGTGGTCTTCCTTTCCTCCGCGGCTTTTAACAATAAGCGGGCGTTTATCTTTGGGTCGTTAGTTGTGGTCGTTAGTTGCCGGATCGTTGCCGGGTCACGATCGCTGAGGCCTCGCTCATAGGTTTTATCGTAGTAGACGAGTACCTGACGAATGAAATCGGCCATCCGGTTTTCCGAGATGGCGGAAATGGCGTTCTTCGTTTGCTCGGGGCCGAGACGTTTTTTTATCCTTTCCGTGCAGGAGATCAGGAAGTTCTTGTCGAGATTACCGTATTCTTCCAGCAGATTTTCGACGCGTTGGTCTACCGGTACCTGCAGATCGAAGTGAAATGCATTCCGGAGCTGCGTCCAGAAAGGTTTGGGGATGCTATTTTTGCCGATGTTCAGGGATTCGTCTTCGATCCAGATGGGTTTGGTGCTGTCGAGTCCCGCTAACGTCGTCGCCAGATCGTTCTCGAATTGTTCCTGGGTAGGTTGGATGAGGCGGTTTAGCGATCCATAGGTCGATCCCTGATGCCGGGCGAGGTCTTCCAGGTCGACGGTTTGCTGGCTCATTTGTTTTAGCTCGTGGAGTATCTTCGTTTTACCGGAACCGGTGTTGCCGCCAATAACGTTGAGCGTATAGTGCCGCTCCCACTGCCGGGCCGTCCATCGCCGGTAGTTCTTATAACCGCCCTGGAGCAGGCTGATGTCGAATCCATAGAGATCGAAGGCCCAGGCCATGGCGGAGCTGCGCATCCCGCCACGCCAGCAATGAAGGGCCAGCCTTTTATGTGGGGCGACGACGAGGGCCTGACGGATGAATTCAGCCCATTTGGGTCCGGTGAGGTCGAAACCCAGGAGAACAGCCGCTTCCTTACCTTCGCGTTTATAAGTAGTCCCTACCCTCGCCCGTTCTTCGTCGGAGAAAAGAGCGATGTTCACCGCGCCAGGGATATGTCCATGGGCGAATTCCGCCGGAGCACGTACGTCTATCACGGGCAGGTCCCCTGCCCTTTTTTCAAATTCTTCTATGGAGATGCGGTGAGTCACTGCAAATGCGCAAAGATACCTATTTTTACCGTGTAAAGCCTGATGCCAATGTACGCGAAGCTCCTCCTTTCCCTGCTTTTATTGGGTGTCCTTCAACAGCCTGTGGACCCCTGGACGCCCGCTCAGCTCATGGAACCCGCCGATCTGGCGGCCCGGATCAAGAACGGGACGGCGCCTTTGCTCATCTGCGTTGGCCCTTCCGGGCTGATCACCGGGTCTGTCGAGACGGGGCCGGCCCATGAGGCGGCTCATTTGGATTCTTTGAAGAAGCTTTTGGTCTCAGTGGACAGGAACCGCGAGGTGGTGATCTACTGCGGCTGTTGTCCTTTTGTTCACTGCCCTAATGTGCGGCCGGCTTTTAATTTGCTTGTTTCAATGCATTTTACCCACGCCCGGCTGCTGGACCTCGCGCACAATATCAAAACGGATTGGCTCGATCACGGATATCCGGTAAAACAGGAGGCGACGCATGCAAAGTAAGGATGTCCACCCTTCCGTAAGAGGGATGCGGACGACCGCCCTGGGTATTGCTATCAGCATCATACTGGTGTTTGTAAAATTCATCAGCGGCTATATCGGTCATTCCTATGCCCTGATCGCGGATGGTTCCGAGACTGCCGCGGACGTGCTGAGCTCAGCCCTACTATGGCTCGGATTGCGGATCTCGCTGAAGCCTGCTGACAAAGAGCATCCTTACGGTCATGGGAAGGCGGAGCCGCTGGTGGGGGTATTGATCGCCCTGTTCCTGATCGGCACGGCCATCTGGATCGCCTATAATGCCATCGTTTTTATCCGCACGCCACATCATCTGCCGGAGAAGTTTACGCTGGCTATCTTATTCGTCGTGATCCTGATCAAGGAGGCGATGTTCCGCTATGTGCTGAAGGTGGGTAAGGAGATCAATAGCCAGGCGGTAAAGTCCGACGCCTATCACCACCGGAGCGATGCCATTACTTCGATCGCCGCCTTTATCGGTATCCTTGTGGCTGTGATACTGGGTAAAGGGTATGAGTCCGCGGATGACTGGGCGGCGTTGATCGCTTCTTTTATCATTTTGTATAACGGTATCCATCTTTTACGGCCAGCGCTCAACGAGATCATGGATGCGGCGCCTTCCAACGAGATCGTGGGAAAGGTGCGGGAACTGGCGGCGAATATTCCCAATGTCGACCTGGTGGAAAAATGTTTTGTCCGTAAGATGGGGTTCGACTACTATGTAGATCTGCATATACAGGTGTCGCCTTTACTAACGGTGGCGCAGGGGCATGAGATCGCGCATCATGTGAAGGATAAGTTGCTCAATAGCGAGCTGCGGATCAAGGATGTGTTGATCCATGTGGAGCCGTATTTGAAGCCGGTGGGGCGGTAGGTGGCGATTACTTTTTAAAGAGGTGGTCGAGATAATCCTTTAATACGACGGCGTGGTTGTGCTGTTCGTCTTTGGCGCCGTAGACGAGGGTGAGGTGTCCCGCTTCGCGGTATTCTTCGCGGAAGGCTTCGATGGCTTCGTGGTTGTGTTTCAATTCGGCTTTGTAGCGTTTTTCGAATTCGGGCCAGTGCTGGGTCTCGTGGTGGAACCACTGACGCAGCTCGGTGGAGGGCGCAAGGTCTTTTGCCCATTGTTTGACGGCGGCCTTTTCTTTCGTGATACCCCGGGGCCAGAGCCGGTCGACGAGGATGCGGATACCGTCCGTTTTTGCGGGGGCATCATAAGCCCGCTTGATCTGGATGACCGGTGGCATGAGCAATCATTTTTGTTGTTATTCTTTTATTCGTCGAGGTCCTCGAGGTCCTCGAGCAATTCCTGATAGTCGGCGTCGAGGTCGGGGTCACCTTCGTTGCTTTCGTTGTATTCTCCCTTGGCAGTTTTGGCGATGACACCGAGATAATAAAAGACATCTTCCTTCAGGTTCTTGAGGAAGATGCCATTCCAGAAGCCGAGATTAGGCTGGACGCCGCCATCCTCGAAAAGGATCGTATTGTTCACGGGATTCTCGAGATAAAGGCCTTTGTTGTTCAAGATGATCTCGGATATCTTTAGAATGAGTTCTTCCGGGTCCCAGGACATCGTGTCTTTGGCGTCGTAGGTAAAGCAGTATCTTGCCATTTTCAGTGTTAATTGGGTATAAAGATACGCAACTGAACGAACCGGTGACAATCTGCCGTTTTGCGGCGACGCATTTTGTGGCGGACACTCAGTAGCCCGGGTTTTGGCCGAGGGCGGGGTTGACCTGGGTCTCGCGGAAAGGAATCGCGTAGATCAGCTTGTTCGGGGTGACGTTGTAGGACGTGGGTAATAGGAAGCCGAGGGCTTGTTTTTGGAGAATGCCGTAGGCCGTCATCACGGGAATGGCCTGGCCGGTGCGGACCAGGTCGAACCAGCGATGATTTTCGAAGGCTAATTCAACTCGACGCTCATGTGCGATCGTATCGCGGAGCATCGACTGGTCCGTGGTGACGGTGGGCGGCAGGCCGGCGCGCTGGCGGACCTGGTTGAGATATGGGAGGGCGGCGGCGGACTGTCCCTGTTCGTTGAGGGATTCGGCCAACATCAGCAACACATCGGAATAACGGTATACCGGCCAATCGTCGCCGGTGTTGTACACCAGCGCGGTGGTGTACGGGGGATTGAATTGCTTTTTTATAAAACGATGGGCGGAGGAGGTGGTATAGCCAAGGCCTTTGCCTGTGGTATCGATGTTGTCCAGGATGCTGACAACGCTATCCGGGATAAAATCGGTTTGCGCGTCCAGGTGTCCTTTTATCACGCCAATGCTTGCATCGAGACGGGTGTCGCCCGGTTCGTAGCTGTTGATGAGGTTTTGGGTGGGGACGTTCCAACTGCCTGCGGTATTGTTGTAATTGGAGCCGGAGCCGAGGATGGGGCCGGTAGAGGGAGTCACGGGAATGAAGTCGTAGATAAATTGGCTTGATTGTCCATCGGTCCCTGACTTGTACTGGATCTCGAAGACCGACTCGGTGCTATTTTTGTTAGCTGTTTTGAAGACATCGGCGTAGTTCGCCAGGAGGGCGTAACCCATTTGAGTTACCGACTGAAACAAGGGTGTTGCCTGGGCGTAGTTCTTTAAAGTCAGCTGGACGAGACCGAGCTCGGTAGCGGCCATGCCCTTGGTTACGGCGCCGGACTGGGGGAAGGCTGTCGGTGGGGAGAGCTTGCTGATCGCGTCGGAGAAGTCGGCGATGATCTGGAGGTAGACGCTGTCGACCGGCGATCGGTTCACGAAGGCGTTTTGCGCGTCCGTGGTCTCGTGGAGATACAGGGGCACGGAACCATAGAGCCGGACCAGCTCGAAATAATAGTGCGCCCGCAGGGCTTCCGCCTGGCCGGTGATGTTGTTGCGGATAGAGTCCGTCATGTCCGCCGGGGGTGTTTTTAACTTGTCGAGGATGATATCGCAGCGCTGGATGCCCGTGTAGTCCTCGGCCCAGATCGAATCGATGGTAGGATTGCTGGAGCCGTCGAGGAATTCCGTAAGCTGCTCGCTTTGGGCGCCGCCGCGGTCTTTAGCGTTGTAGTCGAAAAAGGTATTGTCCGCCCGCATCTCCTCAAGGTAAAAGGCGTGGTTAGCGGCGTATCGCAAGGGTGCATAGGCTCCGACGATAGCCTGTTGAAAGTCGGAGGTGGACTTATAGAAGACGCCCTCGTTCACCTGTCCTTGCGGATACAGCGTGACGAATTTCTTGCTGCAGGCGGCGAGGGCGATGGCCAGGAGAATGTATATAAATTTTTTCATAGTCAAAAGTTTACGTTTGCTCCGAACATCACCACCCTGGGGATGGGATAGGAGCCGTTGTCCAGACCTGCCTGGGTTTGGTTGTCCTTGGTATCGTTGACCTCGGGATTCTGGCCCGGGTATTTGGTAAACATAAAGGCATTTTGTACGCTGCCGTAGACCCGGATGCCTTTGATATAATGGAGCATTTTTTTATCGAAGGTGTAGCCAAGGGTGATGTTCTTGACGGCGAGATAGTCGCCGCTGAACACCCAGGTACTGTTGACGAGCCGGTAGGCTTCGGTAGAGCCCGAGCGGGTGCCGGGAACCTTGCCGTTTCCGGTGTCGGATGGCGAACGCCAGCGGTACATCATGCTTTTTTCGACGTTGAAGACGCCATCGAGATTGTGCAGGTTTTGAAGATTGGTATTCATGAGCTTGTTGCCTACCTGGCCCGCGATGAGGATATCAAGATCGAAATTTTGGTATGAGAACCGGTTCGTCATCCCATAGACGAATTTTGGGCTGGTGCGGCCGATGAAGGTGCGGTCTTTGATGTCGATGGTATCGTCGCCGTTGACGTCTTTGAAGCGTGCCGAGCCGACGACGGAAGTGGAATATTTTGGGTATTCGTTGTATTCCGCCTGCGTGGCATAGATGCCTTCGAAGATCCAACCGTAAAGCTCACCGATGCGATGACCTACGGCCGTTCGGTTATAATCACTGTACATACCGGTGCCGCCGATGGGGGTGCCGTTGACAAGGGAAATGACGCGACTATCGTTGAAGGAAATATTGAAATCGGTGGACCAGGTAAAGGGGCCCTTGATGTTATCGCTGCTGACCTGGATGTCATGGCCCCAGATGCGGAAGGTCCCTTCGTTATACTGGATGGACGTGTAACCGGATGCTTGGGGGATAGGTAAGGGCGAGAGCATGCCGTGGGTCGTTTTTCTGTAATAGTCATAACTGATGTTGATCCTCCCATGAACGATGGAGAGATCGGCGCCGATGTCAAGCTGTTTCGAGGTCTCCCAGGTAAGGTTGGGATTGCCAAGCGTGGTGATCGATTCGCCGAGGGTGGTGTTGCCGCTTTCGACATAGTTGGTGGGGCTTAACAAAGATGTTTGAGTATAGTTGCCGATATTGAAGTTACCCGTGAGGCCATAGCTGCCGCGGAATTTGAGGAAATTGAGCATGCCCCATTTAGGAAAGAATTTTTCGTCGCTGGCTATCCATGACACCGAGGCGGAGGGGAAGGTGCCGTATTTTTTGTTGCTGCCGAAACGGGAGCTGCCGTCGTTGCGGATGGTTGCGGATAGGTAATAGCGTTTTTTGAAGTCATAGTTTACCCTTGCCAGAGCAGAGGCGATCGTCCAGGAGGTGCTGTTGGAAGAGCCGGTGGTGGTTGTCGCCGCGGCGATCCAGGGGGTCTCGTCAGTGGCAAAGCCAGTGCCGGTTATGGAGCGCAGGCTTTCGTAAGATTTCTGGGTAGTATAACCCGCCAGCAGATCGAGGGAGTGATTGCCGAAATGCGTGGCGTAGGTCAGGAGGTTCTCGTTGGTCCAGGTGTAGGTATTGTTGGAATTGTTGATTGCCTGTGACCCGGATGGCGGACGCGGCGGGACCTCGCCGAACAACCCGAAGTTGGTGCCATAGTAGGCGTTGTAATCCTGGGTGAGGATATCGCCGTTGATGGTCGATTTGGCATGGAAGCCGTGAAAGAGTTCGACGTCGATATAGGCATTGCCGAGGAAGGAGAAATTCGTTTGATCGTTGTCCATGATCTCGGCCTGTTGCAGATAATTGGGCAGGGCATACATGCCGTAGGAGGAGGTGGAGAGGTTGAACTTGTTTTTGCCGGCCCAGGGTGAGATGAGTGGAGAGCTCAGGTCGGCGCCGGCAACTACCTGCCGGTTCCCATTAAGTGCCAATTGTCCGCCGCGGGTATTGTGATCGATTTGATATGCCGGGGCGAGGTTGAGGCCTATTTTGATCCTTTCGATGGGGCGGTATTCGGTGTTGGTGCGGAAGGCAAATCGTTTCGTGCCGGTGTTGTGGACGACGCCCTCCTGGTTGAAATAATTCATTGTCGTGCTGGAAGAAACCTTTGGGGTGCCGACGGAGAAGTTGACAGTATAGTTATCGATGGCGGCGGGATGGATGAGCTGATTATACCAGGAGGTGCCCTTTCCGTATTGGCCGGGGTTGGCGTAGTCTGTAGGAATCGTTGGGGCGCGGGTGATAGGATTGACCCAGCCTTCGTTGTTGATCTTGTCCTGGTAGAAGCCCTGCATGAAGGTGGCGAACTGGACGCCGTTCATGAGGTCGGGCCGGCCGCGGGAAGGGATCGATTGCACGCCATGGTAGACGTCGAGGGTCGTGCTGGTCTTGCCTATCTTCGCGGTTTTCGTCGTGATGATGACCACGCCGTTGGAGGCACGGCTACCGTAGAGGGAGGTGGCTGCGGCATCTTTGAGTACGCTATAGGATTCGATCTCATCGGGTGGGACAAGGTTGATATCACCGGTGCCGCCGGTTACGTCGCTATTCAGGGGCTGGCCATCCAGCACAATCAACGGTTGGTTGCCCGAGGATAACGAGGCGGCGCCGCGGATACGGAATACGATGTTGTTTCCCGGGAGCCCGCTGCTCTGGAGGATCTGGATGCCGGAGACCTGGCCTTGCAGCTTTTGGCCGAATTCGGTGGCGGGGATGTCGTGTACTGAGCTGGCATCCACTTTGCTAACGGCGCCGGTGATATCCCTTTTGGCTTGTTTCCCGTAACTCACCGTTACCTGTTCGAGGGTATTGGGTTCTTTATCGAGGGTAACGTTGATGAGTCTGCGGTCCTTGATATCCACTTCGGTTGTCAAATAGCCGATGTGGCTGAAGACGAGCGTTGAGCTGGGCGGTGCTTTGATCACGAAATGGCCGGAACTGTCCGTTTGTGATACACCTTTGCCGCCGCCGCGGATCTGGACGCTGGTACCGGAAAGATCTGTGATGCTGCCGCCGAGCCGGACATACCCCGAAACCCGATGGGTGGTATCGGTAGTAGTGTCGGGTTTTGATATGGGAACCGGTCGGCCCGTGCTGGGTCTCGATATGAGGTTTGGCGGTGGTGCGGCAGCGGTGTCGCGTCTGGTGCTGTCACGGGCGGGGTTCTGCGCGGCGGTGTGCAGCGACAACAGACATAAAAACAATAAAAGGATCAGGATCGATCTGGACAAGGTCAAGTTCACCCACATAGACAGCCATTTGAGTCGTAAAGCGAATCAATAATTTTTTAATGGCTTTTAATTGATTTTTGGAGTGGTTGTGGGAGGGGAAATCCTTTTTCACAGTTTACAAATACCTTGCCATAACTTTGCGCTCAAATTTCTCCGGCGGCTACACCACAGGGTCACCGAAGAAATAAGCGGGAAGGAGGAGAGTCTCCTGCCATTCCCGCTTCAGAGTCAGTTATGTCGCCGCTACGCCAGCAGGCCATTGCTCAAAATTTTGATAGCAAGGTTTTTAAATAACGGATGTCGAGGCTTTGTGCGATCTGCGCGCCGGTGGCCCGAGCCGCGTCGTCGCCCGGCTCGCTAGTCCAGGTGACCAGGAAGAACTGCGGTTTTTCCGGGGCGGCGCCTGCTTGGATGAAATCGGGGTTCTTACGGACCAGCATGACCATGCCCGGATCGCCATCGCGGAATCCTTCGAACTCGCGGGTAGTGGGCGAAATGATCGCGGGAGCGCTCAACGTTGCCGGGGAAAGCCGGTTCAACATTCCCTTGACGAAGCTGATGGTGCTGTCCACATCGGCCGTAGCCTGGTCGATGTGTTCCTTGAGATATTCCTCATCCGACTTATAGCTATCCAGATACATCTGCGTGCGCATCTGTAATTCCGCGCCGGAATAGCGGGAGCTAAGTTCGTCTATCTCGCGCTTTTTCAGGGCCTCCTGTTCCTCGTGTGAACGAACGGGGGTACGCTGTTTTACATCGGCGATGATTTGTGCTTTGGTGTCGCCCAGCCAGCCGATGCTGATCTGCAAATATTCTTTACGGGTGATGGGCATATACGGCAGCACATCGGGCCGGGCGGTGACTACCCAACTGTTGCGGTTTAGCGTGTGGACGTTTTCGGGGGTCGTGCCACCGGCGAATTCATAGTAAGGGCATTGATTACGGATGGCAGCATTCGCCGGAAGGGTCATGTAATCTTTATTGTCCAGGGTGATATGGCCAACCAGGGTGGTATAATCGTTGACCGTCACAATCAGGTTTGCGGTGCCGAATTCACAATCGATGCCGTAGTGGATGAGATTACCGGCTTTGTCCGCGGAATATTCGGCATGCCATACGGATTCCAGGCCGGTGCCGCCGAGGGCCGAATCCTGCAGGAGTGTGTGAAGCGTTTCGGTGGTGGTCTTTAATTTGGTGAGTTCGACTTTGCTGAATTTGCCGTTGATCTCGTCATCGGCTTTTTTCCAATGAACAGAGATCTTGTTTTTGGTCGAGTCGTCGGATGGTCCGTCGGCGAGGGGGCGATTTGCGAACGAAACGAAAGGGCTGGCTAAAACGAAGGTCAAAAGCGAGGCGTGTAGGGATTTCATACTTTGGATTTAAGAGTCTAAAAAAGGGTTGTCCTTTGGGGTTATCTAACTACCAATGAGAGGCCATAAACGCAAATAGATGATTATCAATTAGTTGCATTGCTGCAGGCTGAAGATTCGCTCTCGGTTTGGGAAGGTCGGGGAGGTGCATTCCAAAAAGTGTGCAATTGTATAGCGAGCGATCGCGGGTGAAGTGGAAAGGACGGATAATGAGTATCCGTCCTTATGCTCGATTTTACTGGATGTTGATCGTGCGGGAGACCTTCGCGGCCTGTGGTTTCTTTGGCAGCGTGATCTGCAACACCCCATTTTCGTAGTGTGCGCTGACCTTATCCGCATCGATGCTTTCATCCATGGTAAAGGTACGGGTGAACGACTGGCGGCGGTATTCGCGCCGGAGCCATCTGTTGTTCTGATCCTGGTCGTTCGACTCCTCTTTGTGGTCGAAGGAGACGACGAGATTATCGCCGGAGAACTGCAGTGAAAAATCCTGTTTCTTCAAGCCGGGTGCGATGAGCTCCACTTCATAGTTCTTATCCGTTTCGCGGACATTTACCGGCACCTGGCTGTGCGTCTGCATGCCGGAGCCGCCCCAAAAATTGTCGTCGAAAAACCTGTTGAGGTTTTGCTGGAAGAGTTGGTCCATAGCGCTTCCAAAAGTGGCCGGACGGCCATTGTCTTTTTTAACGATGTTTGCCATAATATCCTCCTTTTTTTATGAGATAACTTATTTGCAGCAATCGAAATGCCACCGCATGGGGTGGGTAGATAAAAAATCCTTAAATTAGGCCATGAAAAGAATAATTCCTGCCTTTTTGCTTGCGATTGCTGCGTGTATCGTATTTGCATTTATGCGTAAGCCCGTGCTAAAGCACGGGCCAGAGACGGCTTCGCCCGCTTCCACCAGGAACTGGAGACTGGGGGTACAGCTGTGGACGTTTATGAAGTTCGATTTTGTGACGGCTATTAACAAAGTCGACAGCTGTGGCATCAAATATGTCGAAGCTTATTCTCATCAGAAACTTGGTGGCGGTATGGAGGGCTTTTTTGGCCCAGATATGACGGCCGATGAGAAAGCCCAGGTTAAAAAAATGCTAAAATCCAAGGGTATCCATATTGTCGCCATGGGCGTGATCGTGCCGCGGACGCTGGAGGAGTGGAAGAAATATTTCGAATTCGGGAAGGAGTTCGGGTTGAGCTATTTTACCGCCGAGCCTATAAAGACGCAATGGGATGGCATCGATAGCCTGGCGGGGATCTATGGCATCCGGGTAGCCATACATGATCATCCGAAGCCAAACGTATACTGGTCGCCGGATTCTGTACTGGCGGCGATCAAGGGTCATAAGTATATCGGGTCCTGTGCGGACATAGGTCACTGGGCACGGAATGGTCTCGATCCGATTGCCTGTTTGAAGGAACTGAAGGGACATATCTTCGGTGTACATCTGAAAGATATCGTTCAGTTCAACAATACCCACGCCGAAGATACGGTGGTTGGCAAGGGTGTGATCAACTGGCCGGCAGTCTTTGCGGAGCTGGACCGGCAGAATTTCTCGGGCATGTTGTCCATCGAGCATGAAAGCAACTGGCTGAACAGCGTCCCTGATGTGATCGAGACGAGGGAATTCTATGACCAGCAGGTAGCGGCGCTCAAGAACGGCGGCAGCAGTCTGCAGGGTAGCGGAATCAAATAGCTATAATTTTTTAAATCGATCGTAGAAGCTGCATTCATCGAGTGCGGCTTCTACGTTTATAATGGCTTTCAGGATGCTGGAGCCGTTGTTGTAGATCCCGGCGGCGACAATCCGCATCTTGTCCCAAAGAGGTTGCATTTTCTTTTGCCATTCGATGGCTTTTGGAGTGAGCTCGAGCATTCGCTTGCGGCCGTCCGTCTTGCTCGGCTGGGAGCGAACGAGCTTTTGTTTTTCCATTTCTTTAACCAGGGCGATCACCGAGGGATGTGCGTAGCCCAACTCCTGGGTAAGTTCCATCACGCTAAGCGGCGCCTTGCGGCTGAGGATGTAGAGCACAGGGAACCATTTGCTTTCGAAGGCGAGCCCGTACTCCTTATAGATCTTGGTGACGTCTCTTCGTGTCCATTCGCTGAGCCGCATCAGTCTGGTCGAAAGCGCCAGGTCTCCCAGCTCGTCGATGGTGTTGGCCGCCGGTCGCTTGTTGGATCGCGGGGGGTTGGGTTGCGTGATGGACTTTCGCGGTCCGGGCTGAGGGCTGCGTTGGGTGGCGCCGGGTGGCATAGTGGCCTTATTTTTCATTTGGCTGCAGGTTGTTCTCCAGGATCAGTTGCATGAAAACGAGGTCGAGCCAGCGGCCGAACTTATACCCTACCTGTGCGATCTGGCCGGTCTCTTTGAAGCCGAACTGCCGGTGGAGGTTGATGCTGACGTCGTTTTGGGAGTCGATCCCAGCGACGATGGTGTGCAGGTTGGCGTTTGTCGCGTGGTCGATGAGGGTGCGGAGGAGTTTTTTGGCTATGCCTTTGCCTCGCTGGTCTTTATTGACGTAGATGCTATGCTCTACCGAATATTTGTAGGCCGGCCAGGGGCGAAAGGGGCCGTAGGAGGCGAAGCCGGCGACGATGGGGGCTGCGGCTTTACCGGGTTCGGCTTTGGCTATGGCCAGGTTGGATTCGGCGGATGAAGCATTGCCTGCGGCTGGGTTGGACTTGCCGGTTGAGGTCTTGGCTGCGGCTGACGCGGGTGCCTCGGCGATAAAGACCGGGAAATTTTTAGCCGCTTTTTCGCTGAACCACTGCTGCATCATCTTTAGGGTGAAGGGCTCGTAGGTATACAAAGCTGTCGTGTTGAGGATCGCGTCATTGTAGATCTCGAGGATGCCGGGAATGTCGGATTCGCGGGCCTGACGGATGGAAATGTGATCTGGAGGCATAGGTAGAATTTATGTAGCCAACTACGCAAATATAGGGATTATTCAAGAAAGTCGGCATATTGGGGTTTGCGGAGTTCGGGGGTGCGCCATACGGCGAGGGCGAGGAGGATGTTGAGGAGGATGGAGACAATGGCAATAGTCGATGGGTTTGATAGAAGCGCGTCAAGTTTTGAGTCATTCAAGGCGAATTCGAAAAAAGAGGCGATGTCCGGGATAAATCCGATGACGGCTATACTACGCAGGAAAATACGTGCGGGAGTTTTCCGGGGGAAAAAGATACCAATGTAGAATGCCATGATCGTAACGCCGATGATCACATTGGCCCAGACATGTTGACGCCGGGTTAAAAGGGAGGAATCCTGGCCGATCCAGTCGTGGATGTTATAGGCAATGACGGCAAAAAGGGTCACCCAGGTGAGTCCAATGAGCCATTTGCGGTCGTTTAATGTCCCCAGCAGGTCTATTGCGATGCCGAAGAAAATGACATCATATAAGATTTGCGCTTTAGCGATCGGCTCGAAAGGTGTGTCTTCAAATTTAAAAAAATAGAAGAATGTCCGGGCAACGATGGAAATGAGCAACAGAATAAAATAGCGGCGGCCTTTGGCATTCATGGTGGGGACAACGTTGGGGTTTCGGGGCTGAAGATAGGCATTTGCGGTGAAACGGGGTTTTCCTGCGGCGAACGCGGCGAGGACAAGCAACCAGAGAGACCTCAATCGCAGTAATGATAGTGCGAAGCATACTTTCTCTCAATGGCTAGTGATTTAAGTAGATCCCTCTCTTTGTTGACGGCGGCCCTTTTCAGGGCTGCCTTTTTATTCCTCTTGCTGGTGATCGTCTGGTCGCCAACTACAATATCATTAATGCCAATACCAGGGAGTTTCGGCATCGGGTAAGATCAAGGTAACTGTCTACTCTACCCTACCCGATATCTTTATGCCCGGTGCCTTTGCACCCAATGGGGATGGACGAAATAATGTCTACTGGCCGATACTGGCCGGTATTAGCAGTTTGGACTATTTGCGTATCTTCAATCGCTGGGACAGGAGGTTTATTCGACGGTGTGCAATGGCGAGGGTTGGGATGGAAGGATTGACGGGAAGCCCCAGGAGACATCGGGGGGCAATGACAGGTCGACTTGCCTGGTGGCATCGGCACCGGTATTGGTTGCGCTATCCACGCCAATGTTGAAGCTTATCTTTGTGATGGCCGGGATGCTGGTGCCCATTCGGATGGTCAGCGAGGCGGTGTCTGCAGCATCGACAAGACGGGGTTCTTCCGGAAGGGTTTGCATCTCGCCGCTTGAGCCGGTTACGCGGATCGCCGAGACATAAAATTTACATTGCTCCACTGAGAAGGGCTCGTGGAATACGTTTTTGTATTGGCCCGAGTGTAGCTGGAGCGGTTGCTGGCCGATGACAAACGAAAAATGAATAATGAGCGTATATAGGTTAGGCATTTTAATCCGATACGAATAATTTGGCCCACGGGTTGTTTAATGTCTTATCTTTGCGGAAACTTCGACCAGCGCATGTTTCGACAATGCACAGCCTTCATATTGCTGCTGGCCTTTATGGCTTCTTCCTTCAGCAAGGCTGTGATCGTCGCCGATTTCTACGCCAACCAGGATTATATCGCCAAGAATCTTTGTGAGAACAGGGGTAATGTCAAGATGCATTGCTGCGGCCGCTGTATGTTGCGGAAGCGGTTGGCACGGGATGCCAACCAGGAACAAAACAATCCTGAGCGCCGGGTAGACAACAAAGAAGTCCTTTTTGTCGAAGGGGAGATGTCGGAACTCGTTGCGCCCGTTGTCCCCGAGACTCTCCTTCCCTATGGCACATTGATTGCAGGCGCTCCCGTAGATCGTTACGCTGACATCGACCATCCTCCAGCCTAGACTTTTCTTTCCCTTTATTGATTGATTGACGGGCGGCCCAACACAATGAGATCGGAGGGCTGCCGGCATTATGTATCCTTCTTCAATCCAAAGAATGAAACAAGTTTATTTCGCCATGGCCTTGCTATGCGCGAGCTTATCGGTATGCGGGCAATCGACTCCTGCCGATACTATCGTCAACCGTTTACAGGAGGTCGTAGTTTCGGGCAACCGAACGGTACAGAAACGTATCGAGCTGCCTATCGCCATCGCCAATATCAGCAGTCGGACCATACAGGAGACGAAGGCACAACGCCTCGACTTTCTGTTGAACCAGGTAAGCGGGGTGAACATGATCAACCTCGGCAATGAGCAGCATGAGATGAGTATAAGGCAGCCGATGAGCACCAATAATCTCTTTTTGTACCTGGAGGACGGGATTCCGATCCGGACTTCGGCCGTCTTCAATCACAACGCCCTCGTGGAGATGAATATGGCGGCGGCCAGGAATATCGAGATCATCAAGGGGCCGGCCTCATCGCTCTATGGCGCGGAGGCCATCGGGGGCGTCGTCAATGTGATCACCGTTGCCCCACCGGCTTCTGCCGATGGGACTGTTAGTATACAGGGGTCGGATCAGGGTTACCGGCGGGCGGATCTGCAGGCGGGAACGACGACCGGGAAACTGGGTTTTGTCCTCAGCGGTTATTATGCTGATCAAAGGAATGGGCCTATCGGGTATAGTGACTTTCACAAATCGGCTTCAACCTACCGGCTGGACTATCACCTCGACAACGCCACGACCTGGAGCAACAGCGTCACTTATGTCGACTATTTCAGCGACATGTATGGACAGCTCGACAGCACGCATTTTGCTGCAAAGAACTATTCCGCGCAGGCTTTTTTTACTTACCGGAAGGTCTATGCGTTCCGCGGCAAGAGTATGTTGTCACATAAGTGGAATGAACATAGTGCCACGACAGCAACCTTTATGTATCGGAATAACAGTGTGATCCAGAACCCGAGCTATTCGATCGGCAGTTATCATACGGGCGGAATGGCCACAGCACCGATAAGTCCCGATACGGCGACGGGCAATATCAATGATAATGCCTTTACCTCTTTTGGGCTTTATCTGCAACACGTGCAGAAATTTCGCTTTTTGGATAGCAAGCTGATCCTCGGTACGAATTTCGAGCTGAATCCCCAGACCTTCAATGAAAATTTCATCTGGGTCAACAAGGCGACGGTGCATGGGCTGGTGAATTATGTGAGCTATAACAATCCCGATTCCGTGATCGCCAATTTCCGCACGTTGGTCACCGATTTCGGTGGCTATGCCGACTATGAGTTTTCGCCCTTCAAGGGCTTTCGGTTTGTCGCGGCTTTGCGGTATGATGCTTTTCAGTACAATTTTATCAACAACCTGCCAGGCACTTCGGTCATCGGCGGCCCTTCTACTGTGGCGAACTATAGCAAGCTGGCTCCGAAGCTGGGATTTACCTATAATATCGGCAGCGTAGGTTTCTACGGCAATTATAGCGAAGGTTATGTGCCGCCGCAGCTCACCGATGTTTTCGGCAAGACGAGAAATAACACCTATCTGCAACCGCAGAATTTTCATAGCTATGAGGCCGGCGGGTGGCTTTCATTGTTTAAGAACCGGCTGTACGCCGACTGGAGTGCGTATCTGATGAATGGGTCAGACGAGATCATCAACGTGAAATTACCGAATGGCATTTCGTCTTCGGAGAATGCCGGGAAGACGCGACATCGCGGTCTCGAATATGGGGTGACCTACCGGCCAGGTGATGACTGGTTTTTCCGGGTTTCGGCGTCGAGTGCCAGGCATACCTTCGTCGATTATGTCTCCGGCGGTGTAGACTATAGTGGTAAAGAGATGGCGGATGCGCCGCATTTCTTTGGCAGCGCACAGGTGACCTATAAGCCACATTATGTTCGCGGGTTGCGGTTGTCGGTAGAAGGGCAACGTGTAGGCAGGTATTATATGGACAACCTGCAGCAATATAGCTATGGCGGGTTCAATGTGGTGAATGTACGGGCGGGGTATGACCTCGGACCTTTTGGGGTATGGGTGAATGTGCTGAATGCCTTTAATGATTATTATTCTACCATCTCGCAGGTATCGGTTTCCTCGGGGGTGGCGGCTTACAGTTATCAGCTCGGCGATCCGCGTTCGGTTACGGTGGGGCTGAGTTATCATTTTGGAAAATTATGAGATCTATTTATCGATGGCACCGGCGGCTGAGCCTGATCATCGCGCTGCCTGTGGTCCTTTCGGCGGGGAGCGGCATACTGCATCCCATCATGACCAATATCCGGCCGGCGGTGGCGACGCAGGGGCTGATGCCTCTTTCTGTAGAGGTGTATGCTTTGCGGGTCAGTATAGAGGCGGCGCTCGACAGCAATCGTATCGACAGTGTTTCGCGGGTGCGGCTAGTCCATATCGACAGCAATTGGTTTTACCAGGTCCAGCGATGGGGAGATGATGTGCCGGTGTATCTGAGTGCGAAGAATGGGCATAAGCTTTATCAGGGAGATTGGTTGTATGCGCAGTGGTTGGCTCGGCAATTTTTGGAGGGGCCGCGGGCTGGCGCCTGGGGGACGGATCGAGCTCGTGGGCCTCGCGTGACGCCTTCCGTGATATCTTCCGCGTCATCTTCCGTGAGCAATGATGAGCCTGACTGTTGCAACGAAGCCACTTCTTCGGTTCTAAACGCCGGGGGGTGCCGGGTCCTCGGAGCGGTGCGGCTTACGGATTTTGACGAAGAGTATAACGAGGTGAACCGATTGATGCCGGTTTATCGCGTGGCGTTCGACCGACCGGATGGGATAC
>JAICXX010000242.1 GCA_025934485.1 Chitinophagaceae bacterium | reverse complement strand
GCCGAAAAGCACCTTTGAAGGCCGTTTTACAAAAACTGGCACGCGGTAGATGGGGCAAAATTGTAGAAATAGTTCCACACTATCACCTTGCAAATCAAGGAGTTTAAGCCTTATTTTTGTCCTTACCTTATCCCGGCCTAACCTTTATCGCGTATGATACTGATTGTCGATGACAAGCCCGAAAACATCTTTTCGCTCAAGACCATTTTGGAGTTGCATTCTTTTCCCACAGACACCGCGCTAAGTGGTGAAGAGGCCCTAAAGAAAATACTCAAAAAATCTTACGCACTGATCATCCTGGATGTCCAGATGCCGGGCATGGACGGATTCGAGGTGGCGGAAGCCATCAGCGGCTATAGCAAGGCGAGGGATATCCCCATCCTGTTCCTGAGTGCGGCGAGTACCGACAAGAAATTTATCACCAAAGGTTATAGCGCGGGGGCGATGGATTACATCACCAAACCCATCGACCCGGATATCCTGCTGCTGAAGGTGAAGACCTTTTATCGGCTATACCAGCAGAACCAGGAGCTGAATCTTATCCAGGCAAGCTTACGCAGCGAGATCGAATTCCGGAAGAAAGTGGAAGGCGAATTACAGGAGCGGGCGGTGGAGCTGCATTCCATCCTGGAATCTATTCCGCAGATCGCCTTTACCACCAGCGCGGATGGCAAGATCGATTACGTCAATGAAAAATGGCTGGATTTTTCGTCCTCCAAACACGAATTCCCGCCGACGCATCCCGATGACAATGTCGATCTGGCGCGGGAATGGCAAAGAACGGTGGCCTCGGGTAAGGCGCTCGAATTGGAGATCCGGGTGCACCCAAGGGATTCCAGCGAATATCGCTATCATCTGTTACGGGCGATCCCCGTCCGCGAAGGCGAGAACATCACGAAATGGGTGGGAACCTTCACCGATATTGATGACCAGAAGCAGGCGGTGAAACGAAAGGACGAGTTCATCAGCATCGCGAGCCATGAGCTAAAGACGCCGCTGACTACCATCAAGGCCTATGTGCAGCTGCTGGACCGGAGCATCGGGCCGGATGAACCCTCGCGGATGTATGTCGAGCGGACCCTGGTGCAGGTACAGAAGCTCGACACCCTGATCGTGGATCTGCTCGATCTGTCGAAGATCGAAAGCGGGAAGCTGAAGTTCAACAAGCGGCCATTCGTCTTCGAGTCTATCCTCGCCGATGCCGTCGAAATGATCCGGCAGACCTATCCTGATTATACCATCGTGCGGAAAGGGAGGGCGGATGTCGAGGTCTTCGGCGATGAGACCCGGATAGAACAAGTGGTCCTCAACTATCTGACCAATGCTGTGAAGTACTCGCCCGATCAAAAGGAAGTGCAGATCGAAACGGGCGTCCAGCCGGACGGCCAGGTCTTTGTACGGGTAAAGGACTATGGCATCGGCATCAGCAAGGAACATCAACAAAACATTTTCGGCAAATTCTATCGGGTGGACGAAGCAGCGGGCAAATTCCAGGGACTAGGTATCGGCTTGTATATCTGCGCCGAGGTCATCCGGCGGCACGAGGGTGTCTATGGAGTGGAGAGCGCGCCGGGTCAGGGGTCTACCTTTTATTTCTGCGTACCCATAGGATCTAAAACCTAAAATCATTATACATGAAACTCCAATTCCGCCCGGGTATCCTGCGTAGTCTGCAGATCGGGTTTGGATTATCCTTACTGCTTCTCATCGTCACTGCCGTGGCCAGCTATAGCAGCATCCGAAAGCTCATGGACAACTCGCAATGGGTCGACCACGCGGATAGTGTGCTCATCAAGATCGACGCGGTCCATAGCCTGTTGCGCGACGCGGAATCGACGCAGCGCGGTTATCTGCTTACGGGGGATATCGATTTCCTGCCGGCCATGAACCTGCTGCAGTCACAGCTAAAGCAGGTGGTGGACAGCCTGGGGGTCATGACCGCCGACGACCCGCGGCAGATCGCCAACATCGACGAGCTGCGGAAATATGTCTATCAGCCGTTGCCGTTGTTGCAGAAGATGATCGACGAGAAAAAGGCCAATAATACGGTGGACATGGAGATCGTGCTGAAGACCCGCGACTTGACGACGGACATCGGCAGGGTGCTGGACCACATGAGGGATGAAGAACATCGGCTGAGGGCCGAGCGGATGATCAACGTGGAGAAGTATTCGGCCTATACGCCCATGCTGATCGTGGCGGCGGCGGTCTTGTCGATATTGATCACCGTGTTCTTTTATGGCCGGCTGCATCGCGATTTCCTCGAGCGACAGGAATTGTATAGCGAATTGCAGCGCCGGGATGCCGATATTTCCCGGCGCATCGAGATCATCAGCGGGATCGCGGATCAAATGTCTGCGGGAAATTACGGGGCACGGATGTCGGACGAGGAGAAGGACAGCCTGGGGGCATTGAGCGGCGCGCTCAACAAGATGGCCGAGTCCCTGGAATATTCTTTTGGTTTGTTATCGGATAAGGAGTGGCTTCAAACGGGTATCGCCGGGCTCAATGACCTGATCGTCGGGGAAACCGATCTGACCGTCCTGATGAACAAGGTGGTGCAGCATGTAGCGGAATATAGCAAAAGCGGCATCGGCGCTTTCTACCTGCTGGATGCGGGCAAGGGGATGCTGACGCGCGGCGGGCATTATGCCATGGCGGAGGGCGAGGCCAGGCCCGTCAGGGTGGGTGAGGGGTTGGTGGGGCTGGTAGCCAGGGAAGGAAAGCCAAAGATCGTCAGGGGTAATCGTGCCGAAGATTGGGTGATGAGCCTGGCGAGCGGTGAGCTCCGGCCCAGGACGATCGTGGCGTTCCCCATCTTTTATGAACGCAAGGTGTGCGGCGTGATCGAGCTGGGGACGATGATGGAGGATTATCCGGCGCGGAAGCTGGAATTCTTTGCCGCTATCGGGGAGAATGTCGGCTTGGGGGTGCACAGCATCGAGACCCGGCGAAAGTTGCAGGCGCTGTTGGAAGAAACGCAGGCACAGGCCGAGGAATTGCAATCGCAGCATGGCGAGCTGGAGAAAATGAACCAGGAGCTGGAAGTGCAGGCCGAGAAGCTGCAGGTCTCCGAGGAGGAGCTCAAGGTGCAGCAGGAAGAGCTGATGCAGACAAACCAGGAGCTGGAGGAACGAAGCAGGACGCTGGAGGAAAAGAACCAGCTGGTGCTGATCCGCAACCTGGAGATACAAAAGAAAGCCGAGGAGCTGACCTTGACGACGAGGTATAAGTCCGAGTTCATGGCCAATATGTCGCATGAGCTGCGGACGCCGCTGAACAGCATTTTGTTGTTATCGCGGTTGCTGGCCGAGAATAACTCGAAAAATCTCAGCGAAGAACAAACCGAATATGCCAGAGTGATCCAGAACAGCGGGCAGGGGCTGTTACAGCTCATCGACGAGATCCTGGATCTGTCGCGAATAGAATCCGGGAAGCTGCAGCTGGAGCATAGCATCGTCCCGGTGAATGATCTGCTGAACGACATGCGGATGTTGTTTGCACCCATCGCGAAGGACAAGGGGCTTGACCTGCAAATCGTGCTGGACGAGGGGACACCGGCGCAGCTGGAGACGGACAAGATGCGGCTGGAACAGATCCTGAAGAACCTGTTGTCGAATGCATTCAAGTTCACGCAGCAGGGATCGGTGACCTTACAGGCGCGTCCGGACGCTACGCGGCCGCATGTGCTCGAGTTCATCGTGCGCGATACGGGTATCGGCATTCCCGAGGAAAAGCATCAGCTGATCTTCGAAGCCTTTCAGCAGGCGGACGGGTCGACGCGGCGGAAATATGGCGGAACCGGACTGGGGCTGAGTATCAGCAGGGAGCTCAGCAGACTGCTGGGCGGAGAGATTGCGCTTCACAGCAAGCCCGACGAGGGTTCCGAATTCATCGTGTCCGTGCCGGTCTTCAAAGTAGAAGGCGTGTCCGGGTCTGTGGCTTCCAATGGGACCGAAGTGCGAAATGCTTTTGCACAGCAGGAGCACTCGCCGGTGTTTACGCTGAGCGAAGCGCCGTCCGAGATCCCCGATGATCGCAAGGATATTCAGCCGGATGACAAGGTCCTGCTGATCGTTGAAGATGACACGTTCTTTGCACAGGGTCTGCTGGATTTTAGCCGGAAAAGGGGCTATAAAGGCGTCGTCGCCGTGAGCGGGGACGTGGCGACCCGGATGGCGCGGCAGTATCGGCCGATGGGTATCCTGCTCGATATTCAGCTGCCGGTGAAGAACGGCTGGGAGGTGATGGAAGAATTGAAAAAAGATCCCCTGACGCGACCGATACCGGTGCATATCATCAGCTCATTCGAGGTAAAGAATGAGAGCCTGATGAAGGGTGCGGTGAATTTCATGTCGAAAGGGATGGCATTCGAGCACATGGACGAGGTCTTTGAACGGATCGAGGCCCTGCTCGGCAAGAATGCGCGGAAGGTGGTGATCGTTGAAGACAATAGGCGGCATGCGCAGGCGCTGGCCTATTTCCTGGGGGTGCATAACCTGCGGATAGACATTGCGCCGACGATCGCTCAGAGCTCCGAGATCCTGCGACGGGAGGACGTACATGGCGTGATCCTGAGCCGCGAAGCCGGAAAGGAGGAGCCGGAGACGTTGGAGATGATCCGGCAGAACCCGGTATTCGAGAACATTCCCATCATCGTCTTCACCGGGATGAATATCTCCAAGACAGAGGAAGCGCGGCTGCGGCAGTTTGCGGATAGTATCGTCGTCAAGACGGCCCATAGCTATCAACGGGTGCTGGATGAGGTGTCCTTATTTCTCCATGTCGTCGGCGGCGAGCAGGAAAAGGCGGCTTCCAACGTGATGAGCCGGCTCGGGGCTTTGGATGAGGTGTTGAAGAACAAGACCGTGCTGATCGCGGATGACGATGTACGCAATATCTTTTCGTTGTCGAAGGCGCTGGAGCAGCATAAGATGAAGGTGCTTACGGCAATGGATGGACAGGAGGCCCTTCAGGCGGCGGAGGCGGGCGAGGTGGACCTGGTGCTGATGGACATGATGATGCCGGAGATGGATGGGTTCGAGGCCATTACCCGTATCCGGCGCAATCCAAGGCTGAAGCATCTGCCGATCATCGCGGTGACGGCCAAAGCGATGGTGGGCGACCGCGAGCGGTGTATCCAGGCGGGGGCCTCCGATTATATCTCCAAGCCGGTGGACATCGATCAACTGTTATCTTTACTGCGTATCTGGTTGTACGAGAAATAGCCCATGGATACACACGTGATCAAATATGAGGACCTCGAACTGCTGCTGGGCGACCTCTGTACGAGGTATGGTTATGATTTTACAGAATATTCCAGGGCTTCGCTGCACCGGAGAGTACAGCGATTGTTTGCGTTGGACAATTTTTCTGGTTTTGCGGAATTCCGGTACCGGTTACAGCACGACAATGTATATTTCCGCCGGTTTGTCGAAGAGATCACGGTAAATGTCACCGAGATGTTGCGGGACCCGGGTTTTTACCGGACCTTGCGGTCGACGATCTTGCCGGTCCTGGCGACCTATCCGTTCATCCGGATCTGGCATGCCGGCTGTTCGACGGGGGAGGAGGTCTATTCCATGGCCATTTTGTTAAAAGAGGCCGGGTTGCTCCAAAAATCCTTGCTCTATGGAACCGATATCAATCCGCACGTGATCGAAAAGGCGCGGAAGGGCATCTTTCCGGTGAGCCAGATGCAGAAGTATTCCGAAAATTATATCCAGAGCGGCGGGTTGCAGGATTTTTCTTCGTATTATACGGCCAACTACCATCTCGCGAAGTTCGATTCTTCGTTGACCGGGAAGATGATCTTTTCGACCCATAACCTCGTATCCGACTTTTCGTTCAACGAATTTCAGCTGATCCTTTGCCGGAATGTGTTGATCTATTTCGAGCGGGAGCTGCAGGCGAAGGTGTTTAAGTTATTCGACTATAGTCTCGAGAATTTCGGTTATCTGGCGCTGGGCTCCAAGGAGTCGCTGCGATTTTCGCCGATTGCCGGCCGGTATCGCCAGGTAGGAAAGGAAAAGATCTGGAGGAAGATAAATGAACCAGGGTAAGCTATTATTGATCGGGGGCTCCGCGGGGAGTCTGCAGGTGATCCTCAGCATGCTGACGGCAGTAGGGCGGGGGTATGCCATGCCGGTGGTGGTGGTGTTGCATCGCAACAATACCTTCGAAAGTTCGCTGGAGGACCTGATCTCTACGCGGACGAAAGTGGCCATCAAAGAGATCGAGGAAAAGGAGCCGATCCTGCCAGGGATGGTCTATCTGTGTCCGGCGGATTATCATGTGCTCATAGAACAGGATCATACGTTCTCGCTGGATTATTCCGAGCGCGTGAATTTCAGCCGGCCGAGTATCGATGTCACCTTCAAGTCTGCGGCGGACGTCTATGGCGCAGGGGTTGTCGCCGTGGTGTTGTCCGGCGGTAATGCGGACGGAGCCGAGGGCATGCAGGAAGTAAAGGCCCAAGGTGGGTTTACCATCGTTCAGGACCCCGGGACGGCCGAGGTGCCGTATATGCCACAGCAGGTTTTGCTGCGGATGGGGGCGGATCTCGTGGTGCCCACGGAAGAGCTGCCGGCGGTGATCAAGGGGTTTGGCCGGCCCGCCTGAGCACGCCGGCGCCGCGGCCGGATCACAGATAACTCAACCACGGTTTTTGCGCGAGATGTGCGCGTTTGTATCCATCAAACCATTTACAGAGCGGGTAGAGGGCTATCACCACGATGAGCCAGACGCCGTAGACCACGGGCAGACCGAAGCCATAACCCTTTAGCTGTGGGTTGCCCGTGACCCAATGAGTAAAATTCGTCATATCGGCGGCGGGGTACCCTTGCAGCGTCGCGGCTATGACCGCCAGCGCATGCAGGACATAGATATGGATGAGGTAATAGAAGAAGGGCACGCGGCCATAGACGACGAGTTTCGAAGTAAAAGCATTGAGGGGCCGTTCGGCAAAGGCAAGAAAGAGAAGCGCCGGACCGATGGTCATCAAAATATAATCGAGGGACGGCGGATATTTCGTCACGTTGAAGAAGGAGAGGAAGGGATGATGCCCGGTTTGCCAGGGGTTAGGGTCGCCGTAGTGATTGATAAGGCGGAGTACGAAGAAGCCCGCGATAAAGCCCAGGCCGAGGCGGATCAGGATGCGTTTGCGGCGATGTGGCGCCAGATCTGGTGCATATAGCCCCCCGAGATAGTAGCCAAGCGTGATGAGTCCGGCCCAGGGCAGGATAGGGTAGCCGATGACGAATGAGAAGGACGTGAAACGGAAGAAATGGAATTCATGGAGAAACGACCAGCCCACTGCGGGAAGACCGTTGCCGGCGACGTGGATATTGTCGAGGAGGTTATGGCCGCCGATGAGGACGATGGCAAGGAGCAACTGGGCGGCACGGGGTGTCCGGACCAGCGCGGAGAGGATGATCATGGCTACGCCGAAGGCCCAGATCACCTGCAGGATATAAAAGGTAAAATGCACGTTGAAGGTCCAGCCAATGGTGACGACGGTGAGCTCGATAAAGATGAGCCAGATTCCGCGGGTCAGCAGGAAGAAAGACGCCGCCTTAGTGCCTTTCTTTATGCCATAGAGAAAGGCGGCGGTGCCGGCGAGGAACATAAAGATGGGGGCGCAGAAATGGGTGATCCAGCGGGTGAAGAAGAGAAGATCATTGGTCCGGGCCATGTCCGTAGGGTCGTAAAGATACGCGTCGCGATTGAAATAATCGCGGGCATGGTCGAGGGCCATGATGATCATGACGATACCTCTGAGCAGGTCGATGGATTCGATCCGGCGCGGCTTGACGGCGGTGCGATCGGCTCCTGACAGCGGTGCGGTGAGTGTGGTGGACATAGTGCTGGGTTTAGCTTGTTAAAGATCGCGATTGGCCGCGATGATCTGGTCTACCAGATTGTAAATAGGAGGTAGTCCAGCGTTTGGCGGCAGGAAGCGGTCCTGGTTCTGAAAGGGTGTCGGATGGGTAGGCGCTGCCCGATGCCTTTACAAGGTGGGTTCCACGCCCTGGTTGATGGCCATCTGGACGATGCCTTCGAGTTCGGTGATGTCGAATGGTTTCTGGAGGAAGTAGT
>JAICXX010000371.1 GCA_025934485.1 Chitinophagaceae bacterium | reverse complement strand
GGATTTATGCATAAATAGTGCGACCTTTGGGCAAGTCAAAAAAAGCAAGCATGGAACTAGGGATCAGTACGTTCGGCGAAGTAGAACCGGAAAGGGGCTCGGGCGGCGCGCTTAAAAGCCACCGGCGAATGCAGGAGCTGCTCATCGAAACGCGGCTAGCCGATGAGGTCGGATTACAAGTGGTGGCGGTAGGCGAGCATCACCGGCCGGATTTTATCGTCTCCGCGCCCGAAGTGGTCCTTGGCGCCATCGCCGCCGTGACCTCGAAAGTTCGGTTATCCAGCTCTGTGACCGTCCTTAGTTCCGCCGATCCGGTGCGGACCTTCCAGCAGTTTGCGACGGTAGATCTGATCTCGGGCGGCAGGGCGGAGATCCTTGCGGGCAGGGGTTCGTTTATCGAATCTTTCCCCTTATTCGGCTACGATCTGGAAGATTACGACGACCTGTTCATCGAAAAGCTGGGCCTGTTGCTACAGATCAACCAGGAGGAGGTCGTGAACTGGAAGGGGAAATACCGGCCCTCCTTGCAGCGGCAGGGCATCTATCCGCGGCCCTATCAACGTTCTCTGCCGATATGGATCGGGGTAGGCGGCACGCCGGCGTCAGCAGCAAGGGCCGGCCGCTTGGGCTTACCCATGACGCTGGCGATATTGGGTGGAAGGCCCGAGCAATTTGTTTCTTATGTCGAGCTGTACAAGAAGAGTGCGCGGGAGGCAGGTCACGATCCGGCGTCGTTGCCGCTGGCCGTGAACTCGCAGCTACATATCGCGGAGGATTCGCAAACGGCTGCCAACGATTTTTATCCCGTATATGAGCAATTGATGAACCGGGTGGGCCGGGAGCGGGGCTGGTCGCCGATGACACGGGCGCATTTCGAGGCGTTGCGCGGGCCGGATGGGCCGTTGCTGGTGGGAAACCCCGAAGAAGTTGCCGAGAAGATCGTCTATGAACACCGTATCCTCGGGCAGACGCGTTTTTTGGGACAGATGATCAAAGGAGAAGGACTGCCGCATGAGAAGGTCTTGCGGAGCATCGAATTGTTGGGCACGCGGGTGGCGGCCCTGGTGCGGGAAAAGCTCGCAGTCTGATCTACTCCGTCTTCAGACTTTTAGCGGGATTCATAGTCGCCGCACGGAGCGCATGGAAGCTCACGGTGCCGAAGGCCAAAAGGATCACGGCGACGCCTGCGGCGGGGAACACCCAAAAATGCAGCGAGATGCGATAGGCAAATCCTTCGAGCCATTTACCTGCCGCCAGCCAGGCCAGCGGCGCGGCAATCAGGATGGCAACGAGCACCAGCCGCAGAAACGAATTGCTGATCAGCACGCAGATATTGAACAAGTCGGCGCCGAGGACTTTCCGGATGCCGATCTCCTTGGTACGCTGGACCGTACTGATCGCCGCAAGACCAAAAAGACCGAGACAGGCGAGGATGATCGCCAGCGACGCAAACACGGTGAAGATAGTCGCGGTCCGCTGTTCAGTGGTGTAAAGCCGGTTGTAGTCGTCGTCGAGAAAACGATAATCGAAGGGACGGGACGGGACATATTGTTTCCATGTGGACTGCAGCCGCGCCAGCGTCCCTTGCAGATCCTGCCCCTTGACCCGGACAAGCATATATTGAACAAAGCCGGTGTCGGCGAAAAGCATCAGCGGACCGATGGCCTGGTGCACGGAGGCGAAATTGAAATCCCGCACCACCCCTTTGACGATGCCCCGCTCGCCGCGGCTGACGATCTTTCCGATGGCTTCTTCCGGTGTCCAGCCGAGCTTCCTCACAGCCGTTTCGTTGAGGATGTACCGATAGGCCGGTTTCGTGGTATCGCCGCCGGTGGTATTGGCAGGGAGGTCGGCATTGGTAAAATCCGAGCCCGCTAATAAATGCATATTCAGCGTGGTGAGGTAGTTGAGATCTGCGGGGATGGCGGTGATCGAAAAGCTCACCTGGCCGTGATCCGTAATAGCGGTGAGACCATCGCCCCACGTCGCGGAGACGGGAAGATTATAAGAGCCGGAGACGCTCGTGACGCCGGGAAGACTGCCCACGGCGGCTTTTACCTGCGCATAGCTGCTATGGATATTCCAGTCGATGGGCAGCACGACGACATGGTCGCGGTCGAGACCGAGGTCTTTGTTGCGGATATAGTTCATCTGCTGGAGGATCACCACCGTAGTGATGATCAGGAAAAGCGAGATCGCGAACTGAAGCACGATGAGCGTGCGGCGGAGACCGGCATGGCCGCCGGTGATGCGGAAACCGGAACGGAGGATCGTAATGAGCCGGGTGCCGGACAGGACCAGGGCAGGGTAGGAGCCGGCGAGGAAGCCGATGACGACACCGGCAACCAGGATCGCGACAAGGACCATGGGTTGAAGGATATCGCCGACGACGAAATGCTTTCCGGTGAGGCTATTGAAAAAGCCCAGGAGCAAACAGCTGGATACCACACCAAGG
>JAICXX010000149.1 GCA_025934485.1 Chitinophagaceae bacterium | reverse complement strand
TGGTACGATTGGTCACGTTGACCATGGTAAGACCACTTTGACTGCTGCTATTACTACCATCCTTTCCTCGAGAGGTTTGGCGGAGGCAAAAAAATATGACGAGATCGACGCCGCGCCGGAAGAAAAAGAACGGGGTATCACCATCAATACAGCACACGTTGAATATGCGACGGCTAACCGTCACTATGCACACGTGGATTGTCCCGGTCACGCTGACTACGTAAAAAATATGATCACTGGTGCTGCTCAGATGGATGGCGCTATCCTGGTAGTTGCTGCAACTGACGGCCCCATGCCCCAGACGAAAGAGCACATCCTGCTTGCCCGTCAGGTAGGTGTTCCCCGTATCGTGGTTTTCATGAACAAGGTTGACCTTGTCGATGATCCCGAGCTGCTGGAATTGGTTGAAATGGAAATTCGCGAACTGTTGACCTCTTACGGGTTCGACGGTGACAATACGCCGATCATTCAGGGTAGCGCTACCGGCGCCCTTGCTGGCGAAGACAAGTGGGTAAAGAAGATCGACGAGCTGATGGCTGCTGTCGACAGCTATATCCCGCTGCCTCCCCGCCCGGTTGATCAGCCGTTCCTGATGTCTGTTGAAGATGTGTTTTCCATCACTGGTCGTGGTACTGTTGCAACTGGTCGTATCGAGCGTGGCCGTATCAAGGTAGGTGAAGCTATCGAGATCGTAGGTCTGCAGGATGCGCCGTTGAACTCCACGGTAACGGGTGTGGAAATGTTCCGGAAACTGCTTGATGCCGGCGAAGCTGGTGACAACGCAGGTCTGCTGCTTCGTGGTATTGAAAAGACCCAGGTCCGTCGTGGCATGGTACTTTGCAAACCGGGTTCTATCACTCCGCACACCGAGTTCAAGGGTGAGGTTTACGTGTTGAGCAAGGAAGAAGGTGGTCGTCACACTCCTTTCTTCAACAAGTATCGTCCTCAGTTCTATTTCCGTACTACGGACGTAACTGGTGAAGTTACGCTGCCCGCAGGTACTGAGATGGTTATGCCTGGTGACAACACTTCGTTGTCCGTGGTTCTGATCCAGCCGATCGCCATGGAGAAAGGTCTGAAATTCGCTATCCGCGAAGGTGGCCGTACGGTAGGTGCTGGTCAGGTGACTGAGATTATCAAATAAAATCTGCGGATTTTTTATATCTTTGTGAAACTAAGAGCTGTTCCGACGTTTCGGAATAGCTCTTAGCTTTAACGCCGGTTACGGCGTTTAAAGCCGACAGGCAAAGACAAGGATGATACGGGCATAGTATAACGGTAGTACAGAGGTCTCCAAAACCTTCAGTCTGGGTTCGAATCCTAGTGCCCGTGCGAAGCGCCGGATGGTAGCCGGCAGAAAAAGTAAAAAATCATGAACAAAATCACGACCTATTTCCGGGAGTCATATAAGGAGTTGCTGGAAAAAGTAACCTGGCCTACGTGGCCGCAGTTGCAGCAGGCGACAGTGATCGTGTTGGTCGCAACTATTCTCATTACGTTCATCGTGTGGATCATGGATACGGTGTCGAGTGCTGTTTTGCATCTCATCTATTCGTTCTTATAACTAACGGTTCGCGTGTGATTTTGCCAAAATCTCTTTTATGACGGAAACAGTGAATCAATCAGAAGCCAAGGCCCCGGAGGGTAAACCTCAACCCGAGACGAAATGGTATGTCCTGCGTGTCGTGAGTGGCAAGGAGCGGAAGGTCAAGGAATATCTCGACAAGGAGATCTCGCGTGGCGGTTGGAGTGAGATAGTAAAGCAGGTCTTTTTACCTGTAGAGAAGGTTTATAAAGTGCAGAACGGTAAGAAGGTGATGCGCGAGCGCAATTATTATCCGGGATATGTGATGGTGGAAGTAACAGAAGGTAAATTGGGTGATGATCTCAAGGAAGTGATCAAGAACACGAATAGTGTGATCCATTTCCTGGGTAAGGAGAATCCGATTGCCTTACGGAAGGCGGAGGTCAACAAGATGCTGGGTAAGATGGATGAGATGGCGGAGTCGGGCAGCATGAGTATGAGCGAGCCGTTCATTATTGGCGAGACCATCAAGATCATCGAAGGGCCTTTCAATGATTTCAACGGGATCATCGAAGAGGTGAACGACGAGAAAAAGAAGTTGAAGGTAACGGTGAAGATCTTCGGTAGGAGTACACCGGTAGAGTTGAACTATATGCAGGTAGAGAAGATCGCGTAAGCGAGACGGACATAAGATAAAAAAGCCTTCCATTTGGAAGGCTCCTCCGGCGAGCGAAAGCGAGACGGACATAAGATAAAAAAGCCTTCCATTTGGAAGGCTTTTTTACTATGCTGCTATATTCTTAATTTCCATTGTCATTGTCGAAATCGAAATGGGGAGGAGTGGGCTCATCAAAAGTCGACGTAGGTTCCGATACGACGGGTGCCGATACGGGAGCCGGCGTCGGAGCGGGCTTCGATTTTTTAGGAGCAGTCTTCTTTTTGGCGGCCTTCTTCGGCGCAGCTTTCTTAGGAGCGGCTTTTTTAGCGGGCGCTTTTTTCGCAGCTTTCTTCACAGCTTTCTTCACAGCTTTTTTGGCTGCTTTCTTAGGAGCGGCTTTTTTCTTAGCAACTTTCTTTGCAGCTTTTTTGGCTGCTTTTTTGGGGGCCGCTTTCTTTACCGCTTTTTTTGCTGCCTTTTTAGGTGCCGCTTTTTTCGCCGCCTTTTTTGGTGCCGCTTTTTTGGCCGCCTTTTTCTTAGACTTTGACATAGTTTGTTGAGCGTTTTAAGTTGTTATGAGAATTGTAATGGATTATTAATGCAAAAGTTAGTCAGAAAAATCCAAATATAAAAAAATGCCCCGAAAATTTCTTCACAAAATGCTCGTTTGGAGGTTGATATCTGCGGAAGCGGCGAAAAGAGCGGGAGAATCGGCCCGGGAATTCGGTTGAGGAAGGGCGGGAGGAACGGTTGGGGCTAGGTCCGGTTTGGGGGTATCCGTACGGTGCGGCTGCGGTGTTGGGGGGCGGCGGGGATTAAAAAACCGGGGTTTTGGGTCTGGACTTTGATTTTTCAACTTTGAACTTTGAACTTTTTCATTAACTTTGCGTCCCCAAATAGATAGTTCTTTAAGGAATCAGGCTTTGGGAGTCTCCGGGTAAACCAGGGACGTTAACACCAAAAAACAGTAACATGGCAAAAGAGATTTCCGGTTATGTCAAGTTGCAGGTCAAGGGCGGTCAAGCCAATCCTGCACCTCCTATCGGTCCGGCGTTAGGTTCTAAAGGCGTGAATATCATGGAGTTCTGCAAGCAGTTTAATGCGCGGACCCAGGATAAGATGGGCAAGGTCCTTCCCGTTCTCCTCACGGTTTACACGGACAAATCGTTTGAATTCATCATCAAGACTCCGCCCGCAGCGGTCCAGCTGCTGGAAGCCGCCAAGATCCAGAGCGGTTCCAAGGAGCCTAATCGTAACAAAGTTGGAAAAGTAACCTGGTCTCAGGTAGAGGCGATTGCGAAAGACAAGATGCCCGACCTGAACTGCTTTACCGTCGAAAGCGCGATGCGCATGGTAGCCGGTACGGCGCGTTCCATGGGTCTCACCGTCGAGGGAACAGCACCCTTTCCCGTAAAATCCTAACAACTTTTAAACTTATTACGATGGCTATCACGAAAAAAAGAAAAGCAGCCGCTGCAAAGGTTGATAAAAATAAATTTTACACGCTGAAGGAAGCTTCCGCGTTGGTGAAGGAAGCAAACACGACCAAGTTCGACGCTTCCGTGGACCTGCACGTCCGTTTGGGCGTGGACCCCAAGAAAGCCGACCAGAGCATCCGCGGAACGGTAAATCTGCCCCATGGTACGGGTAAAACGAAGCGCGTATTGGTGCTTTGCACGCCCGACAAGGAGGCTGATGCAAGGGCCGCAGGTGCCGATTTTGTAGGTCTGGACGAGTACATTCAAAAGATCGAAGGCGGTTGGGTCGATGTAGACGTTATCGTTGCTACGCCTTCCGTAATGCCTAAGATCGGTCGTTTGGGTAAGGTCCTGGGTCCCCGGAACCTGATGCCCAACCCCAAGACCGGTACGGTGACCAATGACGTCGCTGCTGCGGTAAACGAGGTTAAGGGTGGTAAGATCGCCTTCAAGGTTGACAAGGCTGGTATCATCCATGCTTCCATCGGCCGGGTAAGCTTTGCTCCGGAGAAGATCGCTGAGAACAGCCAGGAACTGATCAATGCTATCATCAGGGCCAAGCCTGCAACTGCCAAGGGTACTTATGTAAAGAGTGTGTTCATGGCCAGTTCCATGAGCCCCGGTATTGCCCTGGATGCTAAAGCGTTTGTACAATAATCTGAATCAATCGGGTGCCGGGTGATCGATTGATCAAAGCCGGCCTCTACAAAGCGAATGTTATGAACAAAGACCAAAAAAATGAAGTGATTGAAGTGTTGAAAGACAAATTCAATCAATATAATAACTTCTACGTCACGAACACGGAGTCGTTGACGGTAGAACAGGTGGGTAAGCTCCGCCGGATCTGTTTCGACAAGAAGGTCGAAATGAAGGTGGCCAAGAACACCCTGATCAAGAAAGCCCTGGAAAGCATCGACAGCACCCGGTTTTCCGGCGTGTACGAGTCGCTGAACGGTGTAACGGCCCTGCTGTTCTCCGAGAATGCCAAGGAGCCGGCGATGATCCTGACCTCCTTCCGCAAGGATGGGAATCTTGAAAAGCCTACCTTGAAGGCAGCTTTTATCGATGGGGATGTGTTTGCAGGTGATGATCAGCTGAAGGCGCTGACCACGCTTAAGAGCAAGCATGATCTTATCGGTGAGATCATCGGGCTGTTGCAATCGCCTGCTAAGAATGTCATCAGCGGCCTGAATGCCGCGGGCAAGCTTGCTGGTCTGATCAAGGCGTTGGAGGCTCGGGCAGAGGCAGCTGGCAACTAAAATTAGATGGCGCTGCTTCGCAGCGCCTGACGATAAGGCTTACGTCAGGGAGCCTAAGACCTGACAAATTTTTTTAAACGCTCCGCCGGAGCAAAAGCTGTGAAGGCGGAAAAAATTTACAACTATGGCAGACTTAAAAGCATTTGCTGAACAGTTGGTTGGACTGACTGTAAAAGAAGTTAACGAATTAGCTAAGATCCTGAAGGAAGAATACGGTATCGAGCCTGCAGCTGCTGCTGTAGCCGTTGCTGCCGGTCCTGCTGCTGGTGGTGGCGCTGCTGCTGCTGAAGAGAAGACCTCCTTCAACGTCATCCTGAAGGCCGCCGGCCCGAACAAGCTGAACGTTGTTAAGGTTGTGAAGGACCTCACCGGTCTTGGTCTGAAAGAAGCCAAGGACCTGGTTGACGGTGCTCCCAAGCCCATCAAGGAAGGTATCAGCAAGGCTGACGCTGACGCGCTCGTAGCCAAGCTGAAGGAAACTGGTGCTGAAGTAGAAATTCAGTAAGGATTAAGGTATTTACCCGGGTTGGTGCCCGGGAAATGAACTGAGGCCGCCCCATTTTTAACGATTTGGGGCGGGCCTCTTTTTTTGCTATTTAGTAAATATTTGCTATTTTTGCGGTCCGTTTCCCCTATTTGTATTGTTCGTTGATATTGAATTGAATATGTAGATTTTTGAGTATCAACGCAATAGATTGGCAGTTTGAAACATTAAAAAACCGGTTTTAACTTATATGTCTTCAACAAAATTGCAAAACAGGATCAATTTCGGTAAAATCAAGCATCTTGCTGAAACTCCTGACCTTCTCGAAGTACAGATCCAATCCTTCAAAGAATTTTTCCAGTTAGAGACGACGCCGGACAAACGTAATATCGAAGGTTTGTTCAAGGTTTTCAAAGAGAATTTCCCGATCACTGATACGCGGAACATTTTCATGCTGGAATTTTTGGATTACTTCATCGATCCGCCCCGTTACACGATCGAAGAATGTATGGAGCGCGGTTTGACCTATGCGGTTCCTCTGAAGGCCAAATTGCGTTTGAGTTGTAACGATGAAGAGCATGTGGATTTCCAGACCATTGTTCAGGACGTGTTCCTGGGCAATATTCCTTATATGACCCCCCGCGGGACCTTCGTGATCAACGGAGCGGAACGTGTGGTAGTATCCCAGTTGCACAGAAGCCCCGGGGTATTCTTTGGTCAGTCGATCCATCCCAACGGCACGAAGATCTATTCTGCCCGGGTGATCCCCTTCAAGGGCGCCTGGATGGAGTTCGCTACGGACATCAACAATGTGATGTATGCGTACATCGACCGGAAAAAGAAATTCCCGGTAACGACCCTGCTCCGTTCCATCGGGTATGAGACGGACAAGGATATCCTGGAACTGTTCGGGATGGCCGACGAGGTGAAAGCCGACAAGAAGGCGCTTCAGAAATATATCGGCAAGAAGCTGGCTGCCCGCGTGCTGCGTACCTGGGTGGAAGATTTCGTCGATGAGGACACCGGTGAGGTGGTTTCCATCGAGAGGAACGAGATCGTGCTGGAGCGCGATACCATCCTGGACGAAGAGGCGATCGATATGGTCGTCGAAATGGATGTTAAGAGCGTCTTTATTCAGAAAGAAGATGTCGGCGGCGATTATGCCATCATCTACAATACGCTCAATAAAGATACTTCGAACTCCGAGCTCGAGGCCGTTCAGCATATCTACCGGCAGCTTCGTGGTGCCGATGCTCCGGACGATGAGACGGCGCGTGGTATTATCGATAAATTGTTCTTCAGCGACAAGCGTTATGATCTCGGCGAAGTAGGCCGGTACAAGATCAACCGCAAGCTGAACCTGAACCAGCCGCTGGATCAGAAGACGCTGACGAAGGAAGACATGATCGAGATCATCAAATATCTCGTCAGGCTGACCAACGCCAAGGCTGAAATCGACGACATCGATCACCTGAGCAACCGTCGTGTTCGGACGGTAGGTGAGCAGTTGTATGCTCAGTTCGGCGTCGGTCTGGCCCGTATGGCCCGTACCATCCGCGAGCGGATGAACGTAAGGGACAATGAGGTGTTCACTCCGGTGGACCTGATCAACGCGAGAACGTTGAGTTCTGTGATCAATAGTTTCTTCGGGACGTCGCAGCTGTCGCAATTCCTGGATCAGACGAATCCACTGAGCGAAATAACGCATAAACGTAGGATTTCTGCTCTGGGGCCAGGTGGCTTATCCCGTGAGCGTGCCGGTTTCGAAGTTCGTGACGTACATTACTCCCATTATGGACGGTTGTGTACCATCGAGACTCCGGAAGGTCCGAACATCGGCCTGATCTCTACGCTTTGCGTACATGCGAAGATCAACGAGATGGGCTTTATCGAGACGCCGTACCGTAAGGTCGCGGATGGTAAGGTCGATTTGAAGAAATTGACTTACCTGAGCGCAGAAGAAGAGGATGTTGCCAAGATCGCGCAGGCGAATATCGCCCTCGATGAAAAGGGAAATTTCGTTGAGGAGAAGATCGTGTCGCGTCAGACGGGTGACTTCCCGATCCTCGACAAGGGCGAAGTAGAATTTATGGACGTCGCTCCGAACCAGATCGTAGGACTTAGTGCGTCTTTGATCCCATTCCTCGAACATGATGATGCCAACCGTGCGCTGATGGGTTCGAACATGCAACGTCAGGCGGTGCCGCTGATCCGTCCCGAGATGCCGATCGTCGGTACGGGATTGGAAGCCAAGGCTGCCCGTGACGCGCGGATCCAGATCCACGCCGAAGGCGAAGGGGTGGTAGAGTTCGTGGATGCCAACGAGATCCATGTACGCTATGACCGTAACGAAGGACAGAAACTGGTCTCTTTTGAAGAAGACCTGAAAATATATCGTCTGACTAAGTTCATCAAGACCAACCAGGAAACCTGTATCAACCTGAAACCCGCTGTGAAGAAAGGACAGAAAGTGAAAGAGGGTGATTTCCTGACGGAAGGATATGCGGTGCAGGATGGAGAGCTGGCGTTGGGTAGGAACCTAAAGGTGGCGTTCATGCCCTGGAAGGGTTATAACTTCGAGGATGCCATCGTGATCAGCGAAAAGGTGGTGAAGGAAGACCTGTTCACTTCCGTGCACATCTCAGAATATGAGCTGGAGGTTCGTGACACCAAATTGGGTGAGGAAGAGCTGACCCCGGATATTCCCAATGTATCGGAAGAGGCCACGAAGGACCTGGACGAGAACGGAATCATTCGAGTTGGGGCGCAGATCAAAGAAGGAGATATCCTGATCGGTAAGATCACGCCCAAGGGCGAGAGCGATCCGACCCCGGAAGAGAAACTGCTCCGGGCCATCTTCGGCGACAAGGCCGGGGACGCCAAGGATGCTTCTTTGAAGGCGCCGAGTGGTACAGAAGGTGTGGTCATCTCCAAGAAACTGTTCCAGCGCGCGAAGAAGGATAAGAATGCCAAGGTGCGCGAAAAGGCCGCCCTGGAGAAGATAGAAAAAGTACACGAGAAGAATACGGCTGACCTGATGGACGTGTTATTGGGTAAGCTTACGACGTTGTTGAAAGAACATGTATCGGCTGGAGTTAACAACAACTTTGGTGAAGTACAGATCGGCAAAGGCGCCAAGTTCACGGCTAAAAACCTCGGAGGTATCGATTATCTGAACGTGAACCCGCTGGGTTGGACAGGAGATGCCAAGACCGATGACTCGATCAACATCCTGCTTCACAACTACAGCATCAAGTACAACGAAGAGCTGGGTCGTTACAAACGCGAGAAATTCAATATCTCGATCGGTGACGAGTTACCTGCAGGTGTACTGAAGCTTGCCAAAGTTTATCTCGCCGTTAAGCGTAAGCTGAAGGTGGGTGATAAGATGGCAGGCCGGCACGGAAATAAAGGGATTGTCGCGAAGATTGTAAGAGCTGAGGACATGCCGTTCCTGGCGGATGGTACGCCGGTCGACGTGGTGCTGAACCCGCTGGGGGTACCGAGTCGTATGAACCTCGGCCAGATTTATGAGACCGTTCTGGGTTGGGCAGGTGAGAAGCTGGGTGTGAAGTTCGCTACGCCGATCTTCGACGGTGCTACGGTAGAAGAAATTGCCGAACATATCAGCAAGGCAGGTCTGCCGAGCTTTGGTCACACCCACCTTTATGATGGGGAGACCGGCGAACGCTTTGACCAGAAAGCTACTGTAGGTATCATCTATATCATCAAGCTGCACCACATGGTCGACGATAAGATGCACGCGCGTTCTATCGGGCCGTATAGCTTGATCACGCAGCAGCCGCTGGGTGGTAAAGCACAGTTCGGTGGCCAGCGTTTCGGTGAAATGGAAGTGTGGGCGCTGGAAGCCTATGGTGCTTCGAACATCCTGCAGGAATTGCTGACGTTGAAGTCTGACGATATCATCGGTCGTGCAAAGACCTATGAGTCCATCGTGAAGGGCGACAATATCCCGAGGGCGGGCATACCGGAATCCTTCAACGTGTTGGTACACGAGCTGAGGGGTCTGGGTCTTGATCTGAAGTTCGATTAACGGTAGCGCCGCGCGACCCTGAAGCGCCACCGGCGCTTCGGCCGAAGGCCCGTCAATCAAATGGCTCCGCTAACTGATGAATAAATCCAAAGCCACCCGAGATATTGGGTGGCTTTTTTTACTATGGTAATACTCGGAGTTTCCGCTTTTTTTCATGATTCGGCTGCTGCCATCGTGCAAGATGGGCGGGTGATCGCAGCCGCGCAGGAAGAGCGGTTTTCGCGGATCAAGAACGATGCGGCATTCCCCATCCGGGCGATCGCGTTTTGTCTGGAGCAGGCTGGCGTGACGCTGGATGAATTGGATGCGCTGGTGTTCTACGACAAGCCACTGCTGAAACTGGAGCGGATACTGGAGTCGTATGATAGCGATGCGCCCCGGGGGCTGCTATCCTTTCTCACCTCTATGCCGGTGTGGATGAAGCAAAAGATGATGCTGAAGAAGGTCATCCGGGATGAGCTGTATGCATGGCAGCCTTATAACAAGCGGCGGCTTAAATTGCTATTCACAGAACATCATTTGGCACACGCGGCCAGCGCTTTTTACCCTTCGGCTTTTGAAGAGGCCGCGCTTTTAACGATCGACGGGGTCGGTGAGTGGGCGACGACCTCGATAGGGATCGGGCGGGGGCGGCAAATCGAGCTGCTTAGGGAGATCAGGTTTCCGCATTCGCTGGGATTGCTGTATTCGGCCTTTACCTATTACTGCGGGTTCGAGGTGAATGCCGGGGAATACAAGCTCATGGGGCTCGCGCCCTATGGTGACGAATCTTCGCAGCAGTATCAGGACTTCCGGCGGCTGATCACCGAGCAGCTGATCACCATTTATCCCGACGGCTCCTTTTTTCTGCACCAGGATTATTTCGATTATATCACCGGTCTGCGAATGACGGCCGATAAAAAATGGGCAGCGTTATTTGGGTTCCCGCGGCGTCGGCCGGATGCTGCGTTGGAACAACAGCATTGTGACCTGGCCTTAGCCATTCAGCGCGTGACGGAAGAGATCGTTTTGAAGCTCGCCACTACGGCAAGGGAACTCACGGGTATACGGCGTCTTTGTCTGGCCGGCGGCGTTGCGTTGAACTGTGTCGCCAATGGGAAACTGCTGGATGCCGGTGTTTTTGAGGAGATCTGGGTCCAGCCGGCGGCCGGGGATGCAGGTGGGGCATTGGGTGCGGCGTTGGCGGGGTTTCATATTTATTTTGAGGGGGCAAGACGGGTTGACGGCGACGGCATGAGCAATGCTTATCTGGGACCCGAATTTTCGGTCGAAGCCATACGCCGTGCCTGCCGGGCGCAGAAGACAGCGTATACGGAGCATGCATCTGAGGATGAAATGCTGGCCGTCGTGGCGCGGGAGCTTGCCGCGGGTAAGATCGTGGGCTGGTTCCAGGGCAGGATGGAATTCGGGCCTCGGGCGCTGGGGCATCGCAGCATCCTGGCCGATCCGCGGAATGCGGAAATGCAAAAGAAGCTGAACCTCTCCATCAAGAACAGGGAAGGCTTTCGCCCCTTCGCTCCGGTGATCATGGCGGAGCAGGCCGCGCGCTATCTGGAACGGCCGGTGTATACACCTTATATGTTGCTGACCCGACGACTGGTTTCGCCGGCATACCAGCCGTTGCCGGAGGGTTATGCGCAGCTGCCCATGAAAGAGAAGCTGGCGGTTGTCCGGAGCAGGTTTCCCGCCATCACGCATGTGGATGGGTCCTGCAGGATCCAAACGGTGCGCAGGGATGCCAATGAGCGATTGTGGCGATTGTTACAGGCGTTCGAAGCGCTTACCGGCGAGGGGATGCTGATCAATACCAGTTTCAATGTGCGGGATGAACCCATCGTGTGCGGACCGGCGGAGGCATACGCCTGTTTCCGGAACACTCAAATGGATATACTTGTAATGGAGAATATCACTATATTTAAATAATGGAATTCCTCAAAGACCTTTGGTTGTTCCTCAAGGAACGGAAGAAGTGGTGGTTGTTGCCGTTGCTGATCGTGGTCGTGCTGATCGCGCTCTTTATCGTGCTGGGGAGTGGGTCGGCGCTTGCCCCTTTTATTTATTCGCTTTTCTGATCTTTCCTCATGCCCAAAAATTATCAATCGAAAGAGACCGTGCTGGTGATCACCGTGGGGCTACTAGTGCTGCACCTGGTTTTCAAGAGCAGGGTATGGTTGTATTGCGCATTGGGTATCGGGCTTGCCGGGGTGTTCTCGTTCTATCTCAGCGAGAAGATCCATTGGGCCTGGAACAAGCTTTCGCTCGTGTTGGCGGCGGTGAGTAACCGCGTGTTGCTGGGGATCGTGTTCTTTGTGGTGCTCACGCCGGTAGCGCTGATCCGGCGTCTTGGGAAGAAGGGCGGGTTGCGGCGGTTTGACGGGAAGGCTACGAGTAATTTTTCACGGCGGGAGCATGTTTTTGAGAAGAAGGATCTGGAGAATACGTGGTGATTGATTGAATACCAATATTTTGAATCAGGTGACCTTCGAGCATACGGAGGTCTTCTTTTTGTCTTGAAAAATACTTACCTTTGACGTAAGTAACGTGCAGCGTAAGTATGATCTTGTCATTTGGAACCAAGGAAACTGAAAAAATATGGAATGGACTGCGAGTTAAAGGTTTCCCTGTCGAGATCCAGGAGATCGGAAGGCGAAAGCTTAGAATGCTCAATAACTCTCAGAATGTAGCTGATCTTCGAATACCGCCAGCCCATAGGTTGGAAAAATTATCGGGAGGTTGGAAGGATTTCTATTCTATCCGGATCAATGATCAATGGAGAATCGTTTTCAAATGGGATAATGGAAATGCCAGTGCTGTTGAGATCGTAGACTATCATTAGTCTGTATAAAATTATAATAAAATGAGTGTAGCAAAGAAGCTCCGGAATATCCATCCGGGGGAGGTATTGCAGGAGGAGTTCCTGATCCCTTTGCAGATAACTGCATATCGGTTGTCGAAAGATACGGGTATTCCCCAAACCCGGATATCTGAAATTGTCAAAGGGAATCGCCGGATCACTGCAGATACGGCTTTGCGGTTATCGAGGTATTTTGGAACCAGCGCGAAGTTCTGGTTGGGATTGCAGGACGATTATGATCTTGAAGAGGAAGAGACTTTCAAGGAGGATGAGTTCAAGAATATCAGACACTACACTTCTGACGTTGCTTAATTGGTAAGTAACGTTCGATGATTGAGGCTAGGCACGCGTCGCGGGTTGCGCCGGTTGAAGGGCCGGGGTTTTAGCGTTCTTTCGACGCGCGAGCCAGCGGTCGCGGAGGCGGAGGAAGGGTTTTTCGACGATGAGGTGGAGGAGCCAGCCGCCGAGCAGCGCTACGGCCGTGCTGATCCAGAAGCTGGTATAGCTGTCGTTGTCGATGCCGCGGGGCTGGAGGAATTCGTGGGTGAGGTGGATGAGCTGTTTGTGGGTGAGATAGATCGAATAAGACAACACGGCGATGAAGCGGGTGATTCTCGACGAGTACTTGTAGAGAAAGCACGTGGGGCTTAAGGCGGCGAAGACTAAAGCGCCGTAGCCGATGGCGATGGCGGGATAACCGAAGATGGCGCCGCGGATATCGTATTGATGTTGGTCATGGGCGATGAACCAGGCGCCGGCGAGGAGCGGGAGGGCGATGAAAAAGATGCGGTTGCCTTTTGCCGTGAGCTTTTGCCAGCTTTGGGGCTTGAAATAATAGAATGCTGCCAGGGCGACGCCGGCGAGCAGGCCGTCGAGCCGGGACCAGGTAGGATAATAGATATACATGTAGTAAGCTCTGCCGAAGGTTTCGGCTTTCGGGATGACGTCGTACCACATATAGGTGCGGATGGTGAAACCGAAGAGGAAGAGGGCGGGCAGGATATAAATGGCCTTCTTGTGAGCTTTTATCGCATGCAGGCCGATGATGAGCAGGGGCAGGAAAAGGTAGAATTGTTCTTCGATACAAAGCGACCAGGCGTGGCTGAAGGCGCCTTCTTTACTCAGGTCCAATCCGAAATTTTGGGTGAACGTGAACATCCGCCAGAGTGGCGGCAACTGGCTGCGTTCTTTAAAGCCGGGTATGGCGATATAAAGTGCGAGTACAGCGAAAAAGGCCGGCAGGATGCGCAGCGAGCGTTTGAAATAGAACTCGCCATAGGAGACCCTCGCGTCTTTTGCGATCTTCGCGAAGAGCTGGCCGCCGATGAGGAAGCCGCTGAGCACGAAGAAGAGGTCGACGCCGGTCCAGCCCCAGCTGCCAAAGTACTCGTGCAGTCCGGCGGGATGGCCGAACATGCTGTAATGATATACGAATACGATAATAATAGCAAGGGCGCGGAGGTGATCCAGGCCGGCGAAGCGGTTGGCGGCGGAGGTTTGCACGGGAAAGGTTATGAATGGATTTATTACCTGTAAGATAGCAGGAAATCTTTCAACTCGCTATACCGTGCGTCCATTTTTTTGCTTTGTTTTTCTTTGTGTGTTAATGTCGCAACAGCTGCGGGTAGGGTGAGGCGATCGCCAATCACGGGTTCCACCGTATTGTAGAATTTCACCGGGTGTGCCGTCTCGAGGAATAGGCCTTTTTCGCCGGGGTGTTCGGTGAGGTAGCGTTGGAGCGCGAGCGCACCTACGGCCCCGTGAGGGTCGGCCAGATAATGATGGTGTTTCCAGAGGGATTTGATGGCCTCCCGGGTCTCGTCATCGGTGATGCTGTAAGCGGTGAGGATCTTTTGGAGCGAAGGTAATTGTTGGTTGAAGATCTCGAGGATGCGGACGAAGTTGCTCGGGTTGCCTACGTCCATGGCATTGGAGAGGGTAGGCAGTGCCTGTTTGGGATGGTAGTTGCCGGTCTGCAGATAGATGGGAACTACGTCGTTGGTGTTGCAGGCGGCGATGAAATGGGCGACGGGGAGGCCGGAGAGCCAGGCCATCATGCCCGCGCAGAGGTTGCCGAAGTTGCCGCTGGGGACGCTGATCACCGGCGGATGTTCTTTGTAGGGCCATTGTTGCAGGGCAAAGAAATAGTAGAACTGCTGGGGCAGCCAGCGGGCCACGTTGATCGAGTTGGCGGAGGTGAGGAAAAGGTTTTTTTGCAGGTCGGCGTCGGCGAAGGCTTCTTTTACCATCTTTTGGCAATCGTCGAAGCTGCCGTCGATCTCGAGCGCGGTGATGTTCTTGCCAAAGGTCGTGAGCTGTAGTTCCTGTACGCTGCTGACCTTACCGGAGGGGTAGAGGATCACGACCTGTACGCCATCGACGTCATAGAAGCCGCTGGCGACGGCGCCGCCGGTGTCACCCGAGGTGGCGACGAGGACGGTCACGGGGCGATTGTTACCGCGGACGAAGTAGCCGAGACAGCGGCTCATGAAACGGGCGCCGACGTCTTTGAAGGCCAGGGTGGGACCGTGGAAGAGCTCGAGCGAGGAGAGATTGGGTGTGACCTTTTTTAGGGGGAATTCGAACGGTTGGGTGTGGGCGACAGGGCCAGTGGCATTTTCGA
>JAICXX010000194.1 GCA_025934485.1 Chitinophagaceae bacterium | reverse complement strand
TTATTCTCTAATATTGCTCTGCTAAATTTTTGTCTTCATGTGTGGAATCGTAGCCTATATTGGTCCCAGGGAAGCCTATCCCATAATTTTAAAAGGTCTCAAGCGTCTGGAGTATCGCGGGTATGACAGTTCGGGAGTTGCACTTCTTAACAGTGATCTCAGAGTTTATAAAAAGAAAGGAAAAGTAGCCGAGCTGGAGGACAGTCTTGTCGGAAAAGACCTCCATGCGCATGCGGGGATGGGGCATACGCGATGGGCCACGCATGGCGAACCCAACGACCGGAATGCACATCCGCATAGCTCCGCAAGTGGCCGGCTGGCGATGATCCACAACGGCATCATCGAGAACTACACGCAGCTCAAACAGGAACTGATCCGGAAAGGCTATCACTTCAAAAGCGATACGGATACCGAAGTGCTGTTGAATTTTATCGAAGAGATCCAAAAGAGCAACCAATGCGGGCTCGAAGAGGCCGTGCGGATCGCGCTAAAACGGGTAGTAGGCGCGTATGTGATCGTGCTGCTCGACAGAGACAGTCCCGACACGGTGATCGCAGCCCGGAAAGGCAGTCCATTGGTGATCGGCATCGGCAAGGGCGAGCACTTCCTTGCTTCGGATGCGTCGCCCATTATCGAATATACTAAAGAGGTAGTTTATGTCAATGACTACGAATTAGCCATCCTAAAGGCCGATGAGCTGATCCTCAAGAATTTGGGCAACGAAAAGATCACGCCGTTCATTCAGAAACTCGATCTGGAGATGGCGGCCATCGAAAAGGGCGGCTATGATCATTTTATGCTGAAGGAGATCTTTGAACAGCCGGATACCATCTTCGACTGTCTGCGTGGCCGGCTGGATGCTACCAAGGGAACAATCACCATGGCGGGTATTCAGCAGCACATCGAGAAGCTGACCAAAGCCAACCGCATCGTCATGGTGGGCTGCGGCACCAGCTGGCATGCGGGGCTCGTCGCAGAATATGTCTTCGAAGAATTGTGCCGCATACCGGTGGAAGTAGAATATGCTTCGGAATTCCGCTATCGCAATCCCGTGATCCATCCGGGAGATGTGATCATCGCCATCTCGCAAAGCGGTGAGACAGCGGACACCATCGTCGCCATCGAGAAAGCCAAAGAGAATGGAGCTTTTATCCTTGGGGTGGTGAATGTCGTCGGTTCATCTATCGCCCGTATCAGCCATGCCGGCGCCTATACGCATGCAGGGCCGGAGATCGGGGTAGCCTCGACAAAGGCCTTCACCGCCCAGCTGGCTGTATTGATCATGATCGCACTGAAGATCGCCAAAGAAAAAGGGACGATCGACACCACCCGATATATGCAGCTGGTCAACGAGCTGCATTCCGTACCCGATAAGGTTCGGGAAGTCCTCGAGCTTAACGACAGCATTCAACGTCTTGCCGCGAAATACAAAGACGCAAAAGACGCCCTTTACCTGGGACGGGGCTACAATTTCGCCGTGGCCCTGGAAGGAGCGCTAAAGCTGAAGGAGATCTCCTATATCCATGCGGAAGGATATCCCGCCGCCGAGATGAAACATGGGCCGATCGCACTCGTTGACGAGGCTCTGCCGGTGGTTTTTGTCGCCACCCGCGACAGCTATCACGAAAAGATCGTGAGCAATATCCAGGAGATCAAGGCCCGGAAAGGAAAGGTGATCGCCGTGATCAGCCAGAGCGACAACATCATCGGCGAGATGGCCGACGACTCGCTCTCGATCCCCGATGCAGACGAGCTGATCGCCCCGATAATCAGCGTGGTCCCATTGCAATTGCTGGCCTATTACAGCGGCGTCGCAAAAGGATATGATGTCGACAAACCCAGAAATCTGGCCAAAAGCGTAACTGTGGAATAGCTATGAACGAAATCAAAAAAAGTCCGATAAATTCCCTGGGCTACTCCTTTATCGATAACCGGTATCTGCCCAAGGGAAAAGACGAATATTATCTCCGCAATGTTCAGAACAGGAGCGGCATCAGTTATCGGCAGCTCACGGCCTACGAGATCGAGGTGCTGGTACGGAACCGGAATACGTCGAGCAACTGGAACGACATCCTCGTTTCCGAAGATTTTACGCCAGAGCTGGTACAGAACTGTAAATTCTTTGGGCTGGTGCGGATCGGCAAGCTGGCGCCCTACTATCTTGAATTCCATAATCTGCGCCGCCCGGTGGGACTATACAACAGCACGATCATCAGCTGCGATTTCGGTGACAATGTTTGCATCGACAATACCAATTACCTTTCTCACTATATCATCGGCAACGACGTGATGATCGTGAACACCAATGAGATGGCGACCACGGATCATGCCAAATTCGGCAACGGCGTGCTGAAGGAAGGCGAAGATGAATCCATCCGCATCTGGCTGGAAATATGCAACGAGAATGGCGGACGGAGCATTATCCCCTTCAATGGAATGTTGCCGGGCGATGCCTGGCTTTGGAGCCGTTTCCGTGACGACAAGGTGCTGCAGGAGAAGTTAAAAGATTTCACCAGCGCAGCCTTCGACAACCGCCGCGGTTATTACGGAAAAGTAGGCGACCGCACCGTGATCAAGAATTGCAAGATCATCAAGGACGTATGGATCGGCAGCGATGCCTATCTCAAAGGTGCCAATAAAATTAAGAATGTCACCATCAATTCCTCCGATGCCGCGATGTCGCAGATCGGCGAAGGCTGCGAGCTCGTAAACGGGATCGTAGGTTTTGGGTGCCGCGTTTTCTATGGGGTAAAAGCGGTCCGGTTCATCATGGCCTCGCATTCGCAGCTGAAATATGGCGCACGGCTCATCAACAGTTATCTTGGTAATAACTCTACTATCTCTTGTTGCGAGGTGTTGAACTCGCTGATCTTCCCCGCGCACGAACAGCATCATAACAACTCGTTCCTATGTGCGGCGGTCGTGATGGGACAGAGCAATATGGCGGCCGGAGCAACCATTGGATCTAACCATAATTCACGAAGTCCGGACGGAGAGATCGTCGCCGGGCGCGGCTTCTGGCCGGGGCTTTGCGTCAGCCTGAAACACAACAGCCGTTTTGCATCCTATATCCTGCTGGCAAAAGGGGACTACCCGGCCGAATTGGACATTCCCATTCCTTTCTCGCTGGTAAGCAATGATGTGAGCAAGGATGAATTGGTGATCATGCCGGCCTATTGGTTCCTGCACAATATGTATGCGCTGGCCCGCAACTCGTGGAAATATATCGACCGCGACAGGCGTATCGACAAGATCCAGCTTTTGGAATACGATTATCTGGCTCCCGACACCGTAAACGAGATAGTGCATGGGCTTGCGTTGCTGGAACGGTTCACGGGGCTGGCCCTCGCGCGACAGTCCGCAAAACCGGCGAAATATTCAGAAGCCGAGCTTCGGGAGATGGGCGCCAGTCTGCTGGAACATAGTCCCGGACAGGCAGACGCGTTAGAGATCCTCGCCGAAGGCTGGGAGAATACCGACCGCAAGGTCCATCTGGTCAAGGTGCCGCAAGCCTGGGCGATCTTCCGCGAACTCGTCGGACATTATGCCGCCGGATTACTCATGCGTTTTATCGAAGAACGGAAGATCGGGAGCTATAACGAAATGCTGGCGGCATTGCCCGCGGCAAGCCAAACGTTGCCCTCCTGGGTGAATGTCGGCGGACAGCTGGTCCGGGAATCGGAGCTGGAAAAATTCATCGGCTCGATCCATAACGGGAAGATACGAAGCTGGGAACAGGTTCACCAATGGTATGGTCATCAGGCCGAGCATTATGCGACGGATAAGCTGGTACATGCCCTCGCCGCCCTGAGGATCGTCAAAGGTATCGCGGTGCGTAAGGACGGACCCGAAGCGCTGGGACACCTACTTCGCCAGAGCGTCGCGACCAGGGAGCAGTTGACCAAAGAGATCTACGAGTCCCGTGCCAAGGACTATGGCAATCCTTTCCGGAAAATGGTTTATGCTTCCCCCGAAGAAATGAATGCCGTGGTAGGCCGCCTGCAGGACAATGGGTTTATCCGGCAGGAGAAGGAGGCGCTGCGGAAATATCGCACCGCTGTGGAAGAGATCGTGACCGGTTGGAAACTCGCGTAATTCACTAACAGCTGTTATATGAAAATTCTCTTTACTGCGCTTATTGCCTTTCTCTCCATGCGTGCCGGTGCGCAACAGGTCATTAAAATCAATGGGCAGGATACCGGAGACATCGTGACCAACACCGAGATCGCCCCGATGTTTCCCGGTGGTAACGCTGCCTGGATCAGTTATCTCAATAGAAAATCGAACTATTCTTTTGAAGCCACCCATGATAGTACAGCGGGCACTGTCGTTGTCCAATTTATTGTGGATAAGACCGGCCATACCAGTGAGTGGAAAGTCATCAGCGGTCCGACCTCGGACGGGTATCGCAAAGAGGCGCTCAGGCTCGTCCGCAGCAGCGGTCTATGGATGCCGGGCATTGCCAATGGCCGTCAGGTGTCTGCGTACCGGCGGGTGGCGATCCATTTCCAGATGGATTAGAGTTGGACGGCGAGCGTTTTTGCCGGCCTACTTCTTCCGGAAGAAAAGCCGGACGGGTACGCCCTTGAAATTGAAATTCTCACGCAATTTGTTCTCCAGGTAATTCTTGTACGGCTGCTTGATGTCGTCGGGGAAATTACAGAAGAAGGCAAACGAGGGAACCTGCGTGGGCAGTTGGGTCACATATTTTATCTTCACCGCATTTCCGCGCACCACGGGTGCATGATAGGCTTCGACGGCAGCGAGCATGACCTCGTTGAGCTGGGCTGTAGTCACTTTTCGTTGCCGGTTGTCATAGACTTCGAGCGCGGCTTCCACGGCACGAAAGATTCGGGTCTTTTCCGTGACGGAGATAAAGAGGATGGGCAAGTCGGTAAAGGGGGCCAACCGCTCTTTGAGCTGTTTCTCGTAATCCTTGGCGGTGTTGGTCTCTTTTTCCACGAGGTCCCATTTGTTCACGAGGATCACGACGCCCTTGCCCTTTTTAACGGCGAGGCTAAAGATATTGAGATCCTGCGCCGTGATGCCTTTGGCGGCATCGAGCATCAGCAAGCACACATCCGCTTCGTCCATTGCCTTGATCGCACGGATCACGGAATAGAATTCGAGGTCCTCTTCCACCTTGGTCTTGCGCCGGATGCCGGCGGTATCGATGAGGACAAAATCCTTTTTAAAGAGATTATAACGGGTATGGATGGTATCGCGCGTGGTGCCGGCAATGTCGCTGACGATGGTGCGTTCCTGGCCGATGAGGGCATTCAGGAGCGAGGACTTGCCGACATTGGGCTGACCGATGATGGCGAATTTGGGCAGGCCTTCCTCATCGGGCTGGGCCTGGTCTTCCTGGATGAGAGCCGTGACGGCATCGAGGAGTTCCCCGGTTCCGCTACCCGTCATCGACGAAAGAAAATAGATCTCGTCGAAGCCCAGGGCATAGAATTCGGCTGCTTCGAGAAGCCGTTCGCTATTGTCTACTTTATTGACGGCGAGGAAAACGGGTTTGGTGGTGCGCCGCAGGACGTCGGCCATGGATTCGTCAAGGTTCGTGATGCCCGTAGCGGCGTCGACCATGAAGATCAGTGCATTAGCTTCTTCCAGGGCGATGAGCACCTGCTTTTTTATCTCGATCTCGAAGATGTCGTCGCTGTGGGCTACGAAACCGCCGGTGTCGATGAGGTTGAAGCTTTGGCCGGCCCATTCCGCGACGCCATACTGGCGATCGCGGGTAACGCCGCTGACATCATCGACGATGGCTTTGCGCTGCTCGAGCAGGCGATTGAAAAATGTACTTTTCCCTACATTGGGCCGGCCTACGATGGCTACTGTAAATCCGCTCATAATCTATTCTAGTTATATCCGTATTCCTTTAGGAAGGTTTCCGTATCCCGCCATTTTGGCCGTACACGCACGAAAAGCTCCAGGAAAATTTTACGATCGATGAACTTCTCGATATCCGCACGGGCTTCGGAGCCTAGCTTGCGGATCATCTTCCCGCCTTCACCGAGGATGATGCCTTTTTGTGATTCCCGCTGCACAATGATATCCGCCCTGATCTTGGTGAGGGTGGATTTTTCTTTGAACTCCTGGACGAGGACGGTAGCTTGGTAAGGTATCTCGTCGCCATAAAGCAAAAAGATCTTTTCGCGGATCAGCTCCCCGACAAAGAACTTGGTGGGCAGGTCGGTGAGGTCGTCGCCTTCGAAGAAGGGCTGGCCTTCCGGCAGGAGCTTTAAAATCGCCTCGAGCAGGGCCGCAAGGTTGCTTTTTTTCAATGCCGAGATCGCGATGACTTCGCGGCAATAGGATTTGGCTGCGAAGAAAGTTTTTACCTCTTCGATCTTTTCGGCCGGGATGCCGTCGATCTTATTGATCACGACGATGCCGGGGGCCTGCAACTTCAGCGCGGCGAAGAGCTGGTCGTTCTCTTCCCAACTGTCCCGGATGTCCAGCAGAAGCAGAGCGAGGTCGGCGTCTTCGAGGGAGCTCTTGACGGCCTGCATCATCTTTTCGTGCAGTTTATAGCGTGGTTCGATGATGCCGGGGGTGTCGGAGAAGATGATCTGGTAGTCTTTTTCCGTGAGGATGCCCTTGATCCGGTGGCGGGTCGTCTGCACTTTGGGGGAGACGATAGCCAGCTTTTCGCCCATGAGGGCGTTGAGCAGGGTACTTTTCCCGGCGTTAGGTTTACCGAATATGCTGACGAAGCCGACTTTCATTACGCGTGCAAAGATATTGTTTTTGGATGGCAGGCTGCGTGTTTGGGTGGTTCCTTAGGTTTGGCCGGTTCCTTTTTGTGGCCGGTTCCTTAGGCGGCTGTTTCCTCGTTTTGGCCAGTTCCTTTGGCGGCTGATTTGTTTCCCGTTTCCGGGTGGCTGAGCTCTACCGATGCCTTAGGCATCTAGCCGGTCTAATGATTGGCCCCCTTCGGGAGCCCCGCAGGGACCTTCGGCCGGCAGCTGGCTAAAAGTAACAGGGACCTCATGGCCGAGGTCCCTGCTGTTGTTGCGAAGGCTGGGATCGAACCAGCGACCTTCGGGTTATGAGCCCGACGAGCTACCGCTGCTCTACTTCGCGATGTGGAGGGCAAAAGTAAGACAAAACTAGTTCGCCGCCAAATAAATATGCAGAAATCGCGCTTTGAAAAAAATTAGCGGAATTTTCCCGATCCGGCATTTTCCTTTTCTGATCTCGTAACCCCTTGAGTCCGTTTCAGTGGTTGCTTTGCGGGATGAAACGCAAAGCGACCCTGCTTATCAGCTTTATTGTTCTTACCATAGCCGGTCTGAGCTCTTGTTATAAGATGCTGCCTCAGATGCCAGATTCAACCAATACATTGTGCGGCCCGGTGGATCTTTCGAGTGCCCAAAGTGTCCTTTTTTCGCAGGGTAACGATCAGTTCTTTGCCATCCGGACGGCGGCGACAGGACTGGGGCCGTATTTCGTATCCACCGGATGCGGTGAATGCCATTCCAGCGATAACCGCGGTCATCCGTTCACGATCCTGACCCGGTTTGGCCAAAGCGACACTACCGGCAACAAGTTTATGGCGGAAGGCGGCCCACAACTTCAAAATGCCAATCTCCCCGGCTATGCGCCGCAGCAGATCCCGTCCGGCGCCACCTCCAGCAAGATGATCGCTCCCGTCACGGCGGGGGTAGGTTTTCTGGAAGCCGTTCCCGACTCCGAGATCCTGGCGATGGCGGCCGCCAACCTGACCAATCCCGATGGGGTCCGGGGACATCCCAATTATAACATCATTCCTTCCTACGTCACGCCGTCTGCCAATGCGGTCCCCCGCGGAGACGGAAAATACATCTGCCGGTTCGGACGCAAGGCTTCGGTGTATGATCTCCTGCAGCAGGTGGCCACCGCCTACAACCATGATATGGGTATTACTTCTTCTTATATGCCATTCGACCCTTATAATTATCTCGACCAGATGGCGCCATCCTCTGCGGGCACGCCCGAAGTCGACAATACCACGCTCAATTCGGTGGTATTTTATTGCAGATGTCTGCAAACTCCCAATCAGCGCGATACGGGCAATGCCACGGTAAAACAGGGCGGCCAGGTCTTTACCAGTATTGGCTGCGCCACCTGTCATCAACCCACGCTGACCACAGGATACTCCCCTATCGACGCGCTCTCCTACCAGACCTTCAGCCCCTACACCGATCTGCTGGTTCACGATATGGGTCCGGGGTTGGATGACGGTTATACCGAAGGCAATGCCAAGACCTCGGAATGGCGGACGGCCCCGCTTTGGGGGCTTGGGCTTGCGCCAGGCGTACAGGGTGGAAATATCTATCTGCTGCACGACGGTCGGGCGCATAGTATCGAAGAGGCGATCATGATGCACGGCGGAGAGGCGGCTGTGAGCGCCGGTAGGTTCAACAATCTTTCCGCGTCGGACAGAAGTGCGCTGATCACCTTTTTGAAATCACTATAGCCATGGAAAGAAAAACATTTATCAAGACCTGTGGAATGGCCTGCATGGGTGGGATGCTGCTGGGTCCTTTGCTGGAAGGCTGCAGTAGCACCAAGATGATCCCGGGAACGATCGCCGGTTCGGACCTGGTGCTGCCGACTACCGCATTTTTGACCAGGAGTGGAAAATACAGGGCTTATGTGGTAGTTGGCAACGAGCAATTGCGTTTTCCCATTTGTTTGTACCGCTTCAGTGACGACAACTATTCGGCTGTACTGATGCGTTGTACTCACCAGGGTGCGGAGCTGCAGGTCTTCGGGGACAGACTGCAATGTCCCGCACATGGCAGCGAGTTCGATGATCATGGGGTCGTAAAGACCGGACCCGCCATTTCGAATCTAAGGACCTTTCCCGTAACTATTCAAAATAACCAAATCAATATCTCTTTAAAGTGATCAAACGTATCTCCGGCACACTGACGCTTATTTATTTCTTCATTCATGGGGCCAGCGCGCAAATCGACAGCAGTTTGCTCAAACTACATTTCACCGACACTGCAAAGAAAAGACTGACGATGGATGCCCTTTACGACCGGCCCTTTTTGCAGCTGGGCAAACTCCCGGTGTCGATAGGAGGTTATGTAGAATCGAACTGGCAGTATGCTGCCACCTCAGGTATCACGGTGGGCAACCAGTTCCAGTTCCGGCGTTTCAGCCTGTTTGTCGCCTCTACGATCAGCAAACGGATCAAATTCCTTTCCGAGATCGAATATGAGAACGACCCGCAGGGTGATCCCGACCAGGCGGCCAGGGGGCCCGAATTCGAGATCGAGTATGCCGCACTTGACATCGAGCTGCATCCGCTGTTGAATCTGCGCGGGGGGATGATCGTAAATCCCATAGGATCTTTTAACCAGAATCACGATGGGCCGAAATGGGAGTTCACGGACCGGCCCATCGCCATGACGCAAATGCTGCCGGATACCTGGAGCACCACAGGCTTTGGCGTCTATGGCAAATACTTCAAAAAGGACTGGATGTTCGGCTATGAGTTCTATTTAACCGGCGGCTTTAACGATTCGATCATCGACAACGTTGAGGGTAAGACCTTTTTACCGGCGGCCAAGAGCGCTGCGAACCGGTTTACCACGAGCGCCAGCGGTGAACCCTTGATTACGGGAAAGCTTTCCGTACGCAACGAAAAGATCGGGGAGCTGGGGCTCTCCTATATGGGTGGCGTTTACAATACCTGGCGGATCGAAGGGACGCCGGTGGACAATAAACGCGGCGTCCGGGTGCTCGATGCCGATTTCAATACCGTGCTCCCTATAATACCGCGGCTGGGCACGAATGTGACCACCGAATGGGCCTGGGTCTTTGTAGACATCCCGCCGAACTATACGCAGCAATACAGCAACAGCCAATTCGGCGGTTTTGCGGAAATCGTTCAGCCGATCCTGAGAAGAAAGATACTGGACTGGGACAATGCCACCGTGAACCTGGCATTGCGACTGGAATATGTGGACTGGAGCCTGGGGAAATTTACCTCTACCGACACCAGGATGTACAACGATGTGTGGAGCATTATGCCGGGGCTGAGTTTCCGACCGACGCCGCAAACGGTTTTGCGGTTCAACTACCGCCACCAGCATCAGCGGGATATTACGGGCAATGTCATCGGTGCGACGATCGGCAATACCGGGGAATTCAATTTTGGGATCGCGACTTATTTCTAATCCGAGCTTTTTTTCACTGTACTGGCACCTGAAGAATGGAGTTCTCTGACGGCGCCATCGCCTTTATAGTGTACGCTGCTGGCACCGGAGACGTCGGCGGTGAGGTCTTTGTTTACGGTGATATGGATGTCCGAGGCGCCGGAAGCGTGCACGTCGCAATTCTGAGCGACGAGGTCGTATCCCTTGACATCGCTTGCGCCTGAAGATTCGAACGAGGCCGTTCCGGAGACGGCGCCGGTGATATGGGCATCGGAGGCGCCGCTTTGGTTCATTTTAAGCTCTTTGACGTTGACAGCGCCACGGAAATCGCTGGCTCCGCTGAGGGTCACGTCGAGATTATCACCGGATATGACCCCGTCGACGAAGATATCACTGGCGCCGGACGCATCGAGACGGTCCAGCAGGGTGTACGATACATAAGCTTTGAGCTTCGTGTTGCCTAATGAAAAATGGCTGTTCTCTAGATAGATGCGCAGGATGCCGTCACGGACTTCGGTGCGGATGCGGTCACGCCATTTGACTTCCGGCGCGCTGACCACCACGGTCTCCGCGTCACCCTGGCTCAAGTAGAGATTGATCGCATTCGACACTTCGATGCCATGAAAGCCTTTAAGGCCAGTCCGCAGCTCCGCATTTGCGTCGTGGATCACGGTCTTCTGGGCTT
>JAICXX010000021.1 GCA_025934485.1 Chitinophagaceae bacterium | reverse complement strand
GGATTGGAGGTGATCCTGTCCGCCAGGTCGGCGGCTTTCACAGAGGCCACGGCGCCGGTAACATCGGCCTTCTTTTGCGTACCATACCCGATGACGACTACATCATTGAGGACGCCGGCCTGCGGCTGAAGCACGATACGCATCTCCATGCCGCTCCGTGCCTCCACCTTCTCCGTCGTAAAACCCGTAATGGAAAAAACAAGGGTGGCTCCATTGGCAGCCTTGATGTGGAAGGCGCCGCGCTGGTCGCTGACGGCGCCAGCCTGGCTGCCCAGTACCTGAACGCTCACCCCCGGAATAGGCGCCCCGGCGCTGTCTGTGATAATACCATTCACCGTGCCCCCTGTCTGCTGGCCGGATGCCGGCAGGACACCGATGTACAGGACACTCAAAAAGCAGAACGCTTTAATAAGAGCTAGGAAGAACCTGGATTCTCTTTTCATAATAGCAGTTGGTCGTTAAAAAATATTGTTAAGAAATATAGGAGTCAGGCGAGCCGGATAGAGGCTTGGATGAAGTCATGTTGAATTGAACGATACGAAGATATACCCGGCTGGAAGCGATATCTAAAACTCCATTAACAGCTATTGCAATTATTTTACTGTTTTGCACCTTGCCGGCCATCAAAAAGAAGAAAATACTTTTATGTGCTGGAGAATATTACTACTTTACATATTCAAACTGAGTGTTATGAAGGCGCAACTGATAGAAGTGGGATTGCAGAAAGAGCAGACGTTCTTTATCAAGCAGCTTGATTGCGATCATTTCAATACCCCTTTTCACTTCCATGAACTTTGTGAGCTGAATTTCGTTTTAGAAAGCTCGGGTAAACGGATTGTTGGCGACAATATCGCCAACTTTTCCTCGGGCGATCTGGTGCTAATGAGCTCCAACCTGCCTCATATCTGGTATAACGACCCGGATTATCTCAGGGACCCCAACCGGGGCACGGCAAAGGCCATCGTCACTTATTTCAATCCCAGCTTCCTTATACATCTCACCCACGAGGAACATTATAAGATCAAGATCACCCATCTGCTGGACAAAGCACGCAGGGGCATCCGGCTCCTGGGAGAATCACAGCGACAGGCTATTGATCGACTGCAACGCATCGTTCACAAGAAAGGTCTCGAAAAGGTGATCGACTTCCTCGATATCATTAATCTCTTCATCGAGACCACAGAATACGAATGTCTTGCTTCCATAGGCTATCAACATTCGTTCAACGAAAAGGATACCCGGCGAATGAGCACCGTCTATCAGTATCTCATCCAAAACTTCACGGAACCGATCACGTTGGCGGAGATCGCGGCTGTTGCCAATCTTTCTGCGCCGGCCTTTTGCAATTTTTTTAAGAAGCGGACGCAGAAATCGTTTTCCCGCTTCCTTAACGAATTGAGGGTGGGACACGCCTGCAAGCTCTTGCAAAATAATGAACTGTCCATTTCCGACGTGGGCTATCAGTCCGGTTACCACAATATGACGAATTTTAATAAGTTCTTCAAAGAGATCACCGGCAAGACGCCATCTCAATACCGGAAGGAGATCACTGATTCGCTGGCTGGTGCCGAAGAGGGAAAGCTCAGCTAGCCCGTCGAGGTCACTTGGGTAATGCAAATGCGCAGTAAGGGAACTGCACCAAAAAACCCCGCCGCCCGAAAGCGGCAGGGCCACACTTCAACCCGTCCGACTGCTCACTTCACCGAAATGTGTTTCGAGGGCGCTTGTTTGGCGGCTTCCGTTTTGGGAAGCAGCACTTTGAGCAACCCGTTTTCGTACGTGGCATCGATCTTTTCTTTGTTTACCCAGTCCGGCAAAGCAAAACTGCGGGAGAAAGAGGAATAACTGTATTCCTTGCGCGTATAGCGTTCGTCTTTCTCTTCCTTTTCTTCTTTGGTTTCCGCGCTGATCGTCAAGGTGCCGCCTTCCACGTCGATGTTGAAGTCATCCTTCTTCATCCCGGGCGCAGCGAGGCTGACCTCGTAGCGGTCCTTGTTCTCGGAAATATTTACGGCGGGTACGCTTATGGGGTTCAGGTTATTGAACAGTGATCCACCATTGGTGTCGAAGAACGACTCCCACGGACGGAAAAAATCGTTGAAGACGGACGGAAGGGATTCCCTTCTTTTGATGAGATCTTTGGTTGCCATAATTCCTCCTTGTTGTTGAATGTGATGTAATTGATTCACGATATAAAGGTAGGATGGCGGGCAGGCCGAAAAGAAGAACCTGCGTCAGTGCGCCTGCTGAATCTCGTCACGAGAAGCGACTTTGGCGGGCAGGGTGATGGTAAAAGTAGAGCCTGTTTCCGGCCGGCTTTCGACCGAGATGGTACCGCCCATGAGATCCAGGTATTTTTTGACGATACTGAGTCCCAGGCCGGTGCCGGATATCCCGGTGGTATTTTTGGCGCGGAAAAAACGTTCGAAGAGGTGTTCCTGTTCTTCCAGGGGGATACCGATGCCCTGATCCGCCACTGCAAAGATGACCAAGTCCCCGGCGAATTCCAGCCGAAACCGGACAAGGCTACCGCCGGGTGAATATTTGATCGCATTGCTCAGCAGGTTGTTCAGGATATTGCGCAGCAGTTGCTGATCCAAGAAAACCTCGCGTACGTTTCCCGAAACCTCGAGCGCCATTTGCTGACCGTCTTTGCATTCTTCCTCCATATCCTGTATGGCTTCTTCGGCCAGCTTCATAAGGTCCGTTCGAACCGGTTCATTTCGGACGACCCCTTCCTCGAGTTTTTCCAGTGAGAGAAAATCGTTGAGCAATTGTTTGAGATTGTTGACATTGGATTTGATCCGGTGCACATGCCGCAAGCGTTTGTCGATCGATGCGTCATCCTGGTATTTTTCGATGAGGTTTACGGAGCTGAGGATGACGCTCAGCGGGGTCTTGAACTCATGGCTGGCGAGCGTTACGAAACGGGATTTCATCTCGCTGAGCTCCCGTTCCCGGGCGAGCGCTTTGCTGAGGTCTTCCCGGACCGTCATCTGTACGGTGATATCCTTGGTAATCTTGATGAAGCCTGTGAGGTTGCCTTCATCATCCCGCATGGCTGTAAAGACCACGTCGGCATAAAAGGAAGATCCATCCTTGCGCTTGCGTAGTCCGATGCATTCGTAGCGGCCATCTTCTCCAGCTTTCCGGAGGTTATATGCCGGCTCCCCTTTCGCGTTGTCCTCGTCCGTGTAGAAAATCGAGATGGATCTGCCTAGGATCTCTTCCTGCCTGTACCCTTTGATCTGTTCGGCGCCCCGGTTCCAGCTCAGGATCATTCCGTCCTTGTCGACCATAAAGATGGCAAAGTCGGTAACATTATCGACGAGCAGGCCCACCAGGTCCCTGGATTCCCGAAGACCTTTTTCCGCCCTTTTCCGGCGGTTGAAATTGTAGAGAATGAGGTAGATGCTGGCGCATAAAAGCGTAAGTGACAATGCCAAAATGGCGAAAATGGCCTCTTTGAGCAATTTCCGGCTGGCGGTGTTGGCCGCTTCGCGGGACGTGAGCAGCCGCCCTTCTTCCATCTGCAGCCGTAATAACAATCCGCGAATGTTGTCAATAAGAAGACGATCGCGGGCGAGTGCTGTTCCGCCGGCGCTCGCCGTGAGCTTCTGCAGGCTATCAATCCGGCGTGTTTGCAGGGGGTTGTCCGCGATCAACAACTTCAATGTCTCTAAATTCGCCCGTAACGGGCCGATGCCCTCGTTCCCCGATTCGAGGCGATGCAAACTGGCCAGCGCCTCCTGATTTTCGGTAAGCACGCGGATGGTATGGTCCACACGCTCGGTGGTTTCGGTAAACATCTGGTTGTAGCGGATGGCAACGACGACCAGGCCCACGATGGCCGCGAGCAGGAGAGCCGATAACAGGATATATAATCTTCTGGCTACACGCATATTTACGCTCGCCCTGGAGGGCCGGCCTCCTAAAGATACGTCAAATGAGCAAGATCAACCCTCCGCTTGAGCGGCGTCATTCGCCGGCGATCTTCCGCGACGTAGCTTCGAAAAAAATTGCTCTATGGCCGTTTCAACCGCAACCAGGGGCGCGGGGTCGTCCGCCGAAGGCACCGAGATCAACCCTTCGCGGTGTTACACGCCATCGAAGGGCATATCCTCGGCTATGGAAATATAACTGCATTATATAAGCGTAAATGAAACCAGATTATATGAAAAAGAATGTTGGCAAATACGATCGGGCCCTCCGCCTGGTGCGCTGCCTGCCCCGCCAATCCAAAAGCTTCTTAAAACAGCTTCTATGAAACGGGAAGAATTGATGACGACTACGTATAGGCATATTACGCAACTGCGGCTGCTTTCGAAAAAAGTGGCCGCGGGTTTTTCCGCCGACGACATTCATGAGCTGCGCGTGGAGGCCAAAAAGCTACGAGCCCTGCTGCGGCTTGCCGGGCCGGACGATCGCCGGTTTCCCAAGACATTTCGGCACATCTACAAGGCTGCCGGCGAGATCCGCAACCTGCAGCTGCTGCGCCGGCGTCTTACGGCCTTCCGGGCGGGTGAGCATGTCCCACTGTCCGCGGATTTCTTCGTTCACCTCGACCAACGGCTCCTGATGGCGAAACAGGAAACCCGCCGCCGGATCGAGACCGCCGGCAAGCTAAAGAAACTTTCGCGTCGAAGCATTTTCGGCTTACCGCTGCGGCTTTCGGCATCGATGCAGGCTCATTTCGTCGATACCCGTATCCGGCTCTCGCACCCCGGCGAAGGCGATGTTGTCGCGCAGCTGCATGCGCTCCGTAAATCGCTGAAAGACCTGCTCTATGTATGGCCCTACCTGGACAATGCGGCGCGAAGACGCGCGGCCAGGCATTTCGGGCGATATCCCGTGATGAAAGAGCATGCCCGTCTGCTGGGCGATTTCCTGGACGTGGCTTTCCAGTTCCGGCTGCTCGACGACCGGAGTCTCTTCCCCGGCAACCTGGACCTCGGGATGCTGCATGAGCTGCACGAACGTTGGGCCATCCGGAAGGAGCGTCTCCTGCGCCAGCTCGACAAGGTTCTGCATGTGCGTTTTGAGCCGGTGGCGCCTGAACCTGTCATTAATCACGTCACGGCCTGACCCAGGTCAACGTTCAACCGGGTTCTTTGGGATAGTTTCACGAGATGAAGAAGCTTCTCCTCCTGCTGCTGCCGGCCATGATCGTTGGGCAAGCTATGACGGCCCAGGACGGCTGGCCGCGTTCCATTGTCGCTGCCGATGGCGGCATCATCCGCATCTTTGAGCTCCAGCCGGATTCGCTTTTCGACAACAATATCCGCTTCAGCGCAGCTTTTTCGATCACCGGGAAATACGGTGGTGAATCTATATATGGCTCTTTCGAGGCTTTTGGCGTCTTCGGCACCGACAAGAACAACCGCACGCTGACCATCGCCGGTGCGAATCTTTCCCGGCTGGATCTCTGTATCCCCAATGATCCGGCAGATAAAGCCGCACTCCGGGAGACCATCGAATGCGGGCTTCCCTCCATTGCACGTGAACTCTCGCTGGATCGTGTGATTGCGATGCTGGGGACAATGCCGAAGACACGTGATGCTTCACCGGATATCGACCATACCCCGCCACGCATCATCATGAGCACAAGGCCTTCGATGCTGGTCCTGATCGACGGCATACCCCGGTTCAAATGGAATAAAGATTATGGTCTAAAGGTGATCGCCAATAGTCCTAACACTATCCTGGAGTCCGTGGACGGGTGGTTCTACCTCTATGGCGGCCGTCATTGGTATATCGCTCCCATGCCCGAAGGGCCTTATCATCTTACTTATGAAACCTCGCCAGATCTAACGCGTGCGATGGCGGCAGTCGACGGCATTAACGGTCCGGATACCGAGCACACCGATACCCTGCGGGAAGGCCACGATATTATCGTCCAACCGATACTTTCGATGAAACCTGCCGAGCTCTTGCAAACAAAGGGCGGCCCGGTTCTGGCGAGCATTGCCGGCACGCACCTCTGCTATGTTTCCAATACCAACGACGACATCTTCCTCGACAGTCTCGGGCATCGTTACTATACCCTGATCTCCGGCCGCTGGTTTATCGCAAGCGGGCTTAGCGGGCCCTGGCGCTATATCGACGCCGACTCGCTGCCCCAAGATTTTGCCCGCATCCCTGAAGGATCGGCCGTAGACCGTGTCCTCGCTTGCGTACCCGGCACGTCCGCAGCACGCGAAGCGATCATCGAGGCATTTATACCGCAAACCGGCCTTATCGACAGGCATACCGCCACTACGCATGTGCCCTATGACGGCGCGCCGAAATTTGCGCCGATCCGCGGCACCAGTCTCGAATATGCGATCAACACTCCGGTTACCGTGCTGCGGACCGGTGAGACGTATTATTGTGCCGATGAGGGCGCATGGTTTTACGCCGGTTCGGCCGAGGGTCCCTGGACCCCTGCTACACGCCGTCGGCCAGGGGTGGATCTTATCCCGCCGGATTATCCGGTGTATAACTGCAAATATGTTTATATCTATAGTGCGGACAAGGACTATATCGTCACCGGCTATACGGCCGGCTATCTGGGTTCTTATTTAGACGGACATACGTTGGTCTACGGCACCGGCTATTATATTCCGGGTTACCCGGGCAATGTGTGCATCCCCCGTCCCTGGACCTATGGTTTCAATATGTGGTACAATCCGTGGTATGGCTGGAGCCTGGGTTATGATTGCAGCCTGGACTGGCTCAACACCTCCACCGGCTGGGGACAGGGTTACTGGAGCGACGGCTGGTGGGGACCCCGCGGTTATCGCCCGCCGTATATCTGGCATCACTTCTCCGGCCATGGCCTCTACGAAAAGGATATCCGGCGCGTCGCCGGCAGCAGCTATAACAATAATCTATATACGCTGCGATCGGACGTTGCCGGCCGCATCGAGGCCGAAGATATCCTCACCGATGGCACAGGCCAGGTGTTCCGATCCACCGGCGATGGCGGCTGGCTCCGCCGTACCGGCGATCATTGGAGTTCCGTCGCTATAGCGGAAAACGACACCCTGCTCCGGCTTCGGGCTATCGAGCGCAGCCGGCAACGAGGGAAGATGCGGATGTTGAATTTTTTGATAGCCAACGGCGGCTCCGCCGCCGGTGTGAGACTCACTTCACCTTTTCAATTGCCAAGTTATGTCCGGTCAAAAAAATAGACGGTCGACCGACCAGTCGAAAAATCAGGCCTGGCCGCCGAAACGCCGCCTGAACCACCATCCGCCCGGCAAAGATCCCGGCGGCGGATGGCGTTTTTATCTCAGGTGGTTCCTGCTACCCCTGGGGCTCTTCGTCTTTCTTTGGGTTACCGGAGTGTTCAACGGGTCCAACCTGCAACAGATCAGCTGGGACCAGTTCGAAAGGAATATTCTCGACCACCAGGCCGCGGACAGCATCGAGATCATCAACAACGCCGATGCGGAGATCTATATCCGCCCGGCCTTTGCGGACAGCGCGTGGTTCCAGCCGGTGATGAAACCCGCAGGAGCCAAAGCCGCCATCCCGGGTCCGCAGTATATCGTGCATATCGGTTCGCCGGACCTGCTGATGCACAAGCTCGACGAGACCCAGCATGATCTTCCTGCGGATCGCCGCACCCGCGTCAATTTCGTAAAACGGAGCAGTCCCTGGTCCGGTGTGCTGGGGTGGTTGATCCCCCTGGCCGGGATCGTTCTCTTCATCCGGCTCGCCGGTTCCGGCGGTGTGGGGAGAATGGGCGGGGTTGGGGGTACAAACCCTTTTGGTTTCAGCAAGTCGACGGCGGTACTGCAAACTGCGGAAAATAAAAGCACCGTGACCTTCAACGATGTGGCGGGGCTCAGGGAGGCAAAGGAAGAGGTGGCCGAGATCGTCGACTTCCTGCGTGATCCTTCGATCTATACGCGGCTGGGCGCCAAGATACCCCGCGGGGTGATGCTCGTGGGGCCACCCGGCACGGGCAAAACGCTGCTGGCCAAAGCGGTGGCCGGCGAAGCCGATGTTCCCTTTTTCTCGCTCTCGGGGAGTGAATTCGTGGAGATGTTCGTAGGCGTCGGCGTGTCGCGGGTCCGGGACCTTTTTCGCCAGGCTAAGCAACAGGCGCCGGCGATCATCTTTATCGACGAGATCGATGCCGTGGGCCGGTCGCGCAGTCAAAACGCTTTCTATTCCGGTTCCAATGACGAGCGGGAAAGCACCCTCAACCAGCTGCTCACGGAGATGGACGGCTTTGGCAGCAACAGCGGCGTGATCGTGCTCGCAGCCACTAACCGCGGTGACATGCTCGACCCGGCATTGCTCAGGCCCGGCAGGTTCGACCGGCATATCTATCTTGAACTGCCGGATCTCGTCGAACGCGAGGAGATCTTTCACGTCTATTTGAAAGCGCTGACGCTTACGGCCCCCATCGACGCGCATTTCCTGGCGGCGCAAACACCCGGCTTTTCCGGCGCCGACATCGCCAATATCTGTAACGAATCGGCTTTGTTCGCCGCCCGTCGAAAAAGCGCCGGCGTGGAGAAAAAGGACTTTCTCGATGCCATCGACCGCATCGTGGCCGGCCTCGAGAAAAAGAGCCGCATCATCTCGCCTGCTGAAAAGAAGATCATCGCCGTTCACGAGGCTGGGCATGCCGTCGTGAGCTGGTATCTGCCGCTGGTGGACCCGCTGATCAAGGTTTCAGTGATCCCCCGCGGCCGTTCACTCGGCGCGGCCTGGTACCTGCCCGGGGAAAAACAGATCCGCACGGCCGAGGCCTTCCGCGAAAATCTTTGCGCCGCACTGGGTGGCCGGGCAGCGGAGGAGCTGGTCTTCGGCGAGATCTCTTCCGGCGCGCTCGACGACCTCGAAAAGGTGACCAAGGAAGCCTACCGCATGGTGGCCTATTATGGTTTCGATAAAAAGCTCGGCAATGTGAGCTTCTACGATTCCGCCGGGTCTTCCGAAGCGGCTTTTCAGAAACCCTACAGCGAAGCGACCGGCAGGCTCATCGACGAAGAGGTACGGCAGCTCGTCACCGCCGCGTATTCCGAGGCGCTGGCGCTGTTGGGCGTGCACCGGGGCCAGCTTGAGGCGCTTGCGGGCATGCTGCTGAAGAAGGAGGTGGTGTTCAAGGAGGATCTCGATACGATATTGGGTGCGCGGGAGCCGCGGGCTGTTCCCATATCGGACCAGAAAGAGGAGTCGAAATCGACGGCTTCGTCCATACTTTCTTAAAAGGCATTTTTTTCAGGAACTTAAACGACACTATATCAAATGCCTGAACAGCGTTAGTGACAGTCATATCGGATCGTAGCCTGGTTGAAACCCAATGAACCGTAGACCTCATTCATCAATCCTGTGGAGTTCTCGCCTATGCAGTCGATCGTCTCCGGCAAGCCGAGCCGATTGCATCGATAGGTTGCGGTGAGGGGATTGTTCACGCTATAATCGCAGGAGAGGAACATCCAGAGCTTGCTGGTGCGACGGAAGTTGATCTTGTCGTCATAGGCCCGGCCTGTGAGGTTCCCGTTCGCATCATAGGAAAAATTAAAGGTAACGAGGTTTCCGTCGTCCTGGGTGAACTTCAACGAAATGAGCCGGTCGTAGGAGTCGTAGCTATAATAGAAGATACGAACCCCGGCGAAGCCCGATACTGGATGCCCGTCGACAACGGAGGGAAAGACATAGAGAGAGTCTTCGGCAATCCTGCCCTTGTTGTCATAAAAGAACCGGTGCCAGGTTTCGGGGTTATACTGGTCGCAAGATCGACACCATATAGATCGATCTGGTCCGTAAGGCAATGGCGGGGGTCGTACCGCCAAAGGAAGTTGTGAAAGCCGTCAGCGGGATGCGAGCGGATAACGCTTACCGGGTCATCCCTGTGCGATCTCCTGTGTGGCGATGTCAACGAGTACTTTTTTGCAACCGGAAAAAGTGACTGCCTCCATTATCGTCAAAAGACTGGCGGAGACATGTAGCTTTCTTTTCATAAAACTGTGTTTTTAGTGATCTATTCGTGTTTTTTTATCAGCAGATTCTTTACAAGCTGGGTCAACAGAATGTAGCAGAGCAATATTCCCGCGAGGATAGGCCAATAAAGGAGAGGCAGCGGGACGAATCCCAGGGCCGGGGCCAGGGGTGAGACGGTGAGCCAGGCGCCGATGCCGACGATGGCCAGGGAGCTTGTCATGAGCTGCCAGGACGCGCGGCTTTCCAGGAACGGGATCTTGTTCGTACGGATCACATGGATGATGAGGGTCTGGGTAAATATCGATTCTATGAACCAGCCGGTATGGAATAGCGCCTCGTTGTTCCCGGCATGGAAAACGCGGAGGAGGATGAAAAAGGTGACATAATCGAAGATAGAGCTAATGGGACCGATAAAGAGTATAAAACGCTGCAGCTCGGAAATGCTCCACTTTCGTGGCTTGATAAGCCAGTCGTGATCGACCTTGTCCGTAGGTATGGTGGTCTGCGAGAAGTCGTACAACAGGTTGTTCGTCAGCACCTGGATCGGCAACATAGGCAGGAAAGGGAGAAAGGCGCTGGCACCGACGACGCTGAACATATTGCCGAAATTGGAGCTGGCGGCCATCTTGATGTATTTGACAATGTTGCCGAAAACGCTCCGGCCTTCGGCGACGCCTTGCTCCAGCACGAGCAGGCTGTTTTCGAGGAGGATGATATCGGAAGACTCTTTGGCGACGTCGACCGCGCTGTCTACGGAAATACCGATGTCGGCGGCTTTCAAGGCCGGGGCGTCGTTGATCCCATCGCCCAGGAATCCCGTGACATGGCCGCCACGCTGGAGTGCCTGGATGATTCGCTTTTTTTGGTCGGGTACCAGGCGGGCGAAGATATTGTAGTGTGGTGCAGCGGCCATCAGTTCGTCATCGCCGAGGCGCTCGATATCGGGGCCGAGAAGAATTTTGCCGGTTGCCATGCCCACTTGGTCACACACGTAGGAGGTGATCGATTCGTTATCGCCGGTGAGTATCTTCACGTCTATGTTCAGCTTCTGCAGTTTGGCGAGCGCTTCCGGCGCCGATTCCTTGGGCGGATCGAAAAAAGAAAGGAAGCCCAGCAGGACCAGGCCATTTTCATCCGTGGCCAGGTAGGTGGCTTTTTGTTGGCTCGTGTCCATCTTCCGATAAGCCAGCGCGACCACCCGGAAACCTTTGGCGTTAAGCTCGTGGACAAGGTCGAGACATTCCCTATGGTCATTTTCGCTCAATGGGCTGATGTCACCATCGACGTCCAGCGAGGTGGCGATCCCGAGCATTCCTTCTACTGCGCCCTTGCAAATAAGCAAATGCTGCCCGGCGCTGTCTCTTACGACGACGGACATCCGTTTCCGCTCGAAGTCGAAGGGGATCTCGTCGATCTTTTCGTAGCATGCTTTTATGTTCATGCCCTTCATCAGCTCCTCGTGTTCGAGCACCGCATCGTCGAGGAGGTTTTTCAGCCCGGTGTGGTAATAACTGTTGAGATAGCCGTAGTCCAGCACCTTTTCGTTCTCGCGTCCCTTGACGTCCAGATGTTGCTCCAGGACGATCTTTCCGCGGGTGATGGTTCCCGTTTTATCCGTGCAGAGGACGTCCATCGCGCCAAAATTCTGTATCGCATTCAGGCGTTTGACGATCACCTTTTTCCGGGACATGGCCAGGGCTCCTTTGGCCAGGTTGACGCTGACGATCATAGGCAGCATTTCGGGTGTGAGTCCCACGGCAACTGCGAGCGCGAAAAGGAAGGCTTCGAGCCAATGGTGTCTTGAAAACCCATTGATGAGAAAAACGGCGGGTACCATGACGAGAATGAACCTGATCATGAGCCAGGTGAAGCGGTTGATGCCTTTGTCGAAACTGGTAGGCGTGCGCTCGCCCACTATGCTGAAGGCCAGGCCACCGAAATAAGTGCGGTTGCCGGTGTGCAGGACGAGGGCTGTGCCCGTACCGCTGACGATATTGGTACCGAGAAAACATGCATTGGATCGTTCCAGCGGGCTGTCGCCGGTCACGGTCTGGCCGGGACCTGTTTTTTCGACGGGCAGGGATTCGCCGGTGAGCGAGGCCTGGTTAATATAGAGGTCCTTGCAAGTCAGGATCTGGATATCCGCCGGCACCATATCTCCCGCGCTGAGGACGACGACATCTCCGGGTACCAGGAGCTTTAAAGGAAGTTCGGTTTGTCGACCGTCCCTGATGACGGTCGCATGGGTGCTCACCATGGCCATGAGCTTTTGGGCGGCCTTGTCGGCGCGCATTTCCTGGAAATAGCGAAGCACGATGCCGAGTATGACCATGACCAGGATCACGGTGGCGGCCCTTAGGTCGCCGGTGAGCCATGAAACAAGGGCAAGGATGGCCAGTAAGATGACAAGCGGATTTTTCAAGTGGCTCCAAAGACGGCGAAAGGGCGAGATGGGCCGTTCCCGAGCAATTTCGTTGAAGCCATATTGGGCGATCCGCATCTCGGCCTCTTCTGATGAAAGGCCTTTGGGACTCGCTGCCGGCCGGGTCAAAACGGGAGCCTCCTGGATAGCTGTCTGCATGGGATGATACGCTAATTTTGCGAAAATTTAGCACTCCTATGTGTTATCCCGCATGATACGCATCATGGCGGGACATGAGGTTTACAACCGTTATCTTTGATCATGCATTTGTATGACGCCCTCGCCATCCTGACAGTTTTAGCGGCTCTTTTCGGCTATTTCAATCACCGGTTTATCCGCCTGCCGGACACCATCGGGATCATGCTCATGTCCCTGGTCGCCTCGCTGGCCATCATTGCCATAGGCTACATCCAACCCCGTATCTTCCAGGACATTACCAGGTTTGTCCGCAGCATCGATTTTTATACCATACTCGTGCGGGTTATGCTGAGCTTTCTGCTTTTTGCCGGCGCCATCCATTTGGATGCCAATGAGCTCCGAAGGCTTCGGGTTCCGATCCTTACCTTCTCGACGCTTAGCGTTTTGCTTTCTACCGCGTTTATCGGGATCATGCTTTATCTCCTATGTCCGCTTTTTAACCAACCCCTTCCTCTAGTCTATTGCCTGCTTTTCGGCGCCCTGATCTCCCCTACTGATCCGATTGCCGTACTGAGTATCCTGCGCAAGGCCGGCATCCCGAGATCCCTGGAGGTAAAGATCACCGGCGAATCGCTTTTTAACGACGGTGTGGCGATCGTCCTTTTCTTGTGTATCTACGAGCTGGCAATTGCGGGCAGTGGCGATCTGCGGGTGATGCATGTACTCGGCCTGTTCCTGCGGCAGGCCGGCGGTGGGGTGGCCCTGGGCCTCGCGCTGGGCTATGCGGGCTTTTTCCTGCTCCGGAGCATCGATTATTACCAGGTGGAGGTAATGATCACCTTAGCTATTGTCATGGGGGGCTCGATGCTCGCCGGGATACTCGACATCAGCAGTCCCCTGGCCATGGTGATTGCGGGCCTTATTACGGGGAATAAAAGCCGGCGTTTCGGCATGAGTGACCTGACCAGGGATTACCTGGACAAATTCTGGGGGGTGGTAGATAATATGCTCAACGCCGTCCTTTTTCTCTTGCTGGGCTTCGAGATGCTGGTGATCCCTTTTCGACCATCGTGGCTTTTGCTTGGTTGCATCGCTATCGCGGTAGTCCTTATTGCCCGATGGCTTTCCGTTTGGCTTCCCATCCAATGGTTACGACTGAGAACCGGCTTCCAGAAGAATACGGTGGGCATCCTTACCTGGGGGGGGCTTCGCGGCGGCCTCTCGGTCGCGTTAGCACTCTCTCTGCCGGATGGGCTGCACGGCGATATGTTCCTGGTGATCACCTATATCATCGTCCTTTTTTCGATCGTGGTACAGGGGCTTACCATCGGCCGGTTTGCGGCCTCGTCGAGAAAACAGGTCAAGCATGCGCAATAAACAGGGGGATCTTATGCTCGCTGATCACCTGTTCCGCAAAACTGTGTTTCGCCAGATAGGAGAACGGCGAACGGCCATAAGAACCGGTAACGAGCAGCACATCCTTCTTTGCCCCGATCCAGGTGGAGAAATAGTGCGATGCTTTAAAATGCAGCTTTGAGAAACCCATGGCATCGAAATGCTGCCGGGTATATTGCCGCAGCCGGTCGAGATCGGGAATGTTGTCCTCCGGTTCGTCGCGGACATAGATCATTTCGGTGGGAAGATCGGTCATCTGCGGGAACATGTAGCAAAATTGTTTGATCGCGAAAAGACTCTCTTTGCTGCCGTCGTAGGCCATGAACACACGCTCACATTGTTTGTAATCCTCCGGGATGATCACTACGGGGCATTCGGCGCTGTAAAGTGCCTCGCGAAGATAGACATTGGGCTGGCGTAGGTTGATGTCCGCATAGAAAAGTTCACCGCTCAATACCAGCACATCGGCAAACCGGCTTTCCCCGACGAGGATGTCTTTGTCCCACTGTCCGTCGCGGGCATGCACCTGGTAGCGGATATGGTGTTGCTCGCATTGCCGGGAAAACGAGGATCTGTTAGCGGCCATGACCTCGTGTTCCCGCTCCCTGATGCGGTCATAGGGCGCCTGGACCACGATTTGGCTAACGGTTACCATGGCATCGACGTCTATGGGATTGAAGAACAGTCCCAGCACGTGTACCTGCTCTTGCTGTTGCATGGAGCGCAGGAAATTGAAAGCGCCTTGCGGAAACTCCTTTCCCGCGCAGACGAAAAGTACTTGTTTGCTCATATGAGTTCCCTCCCATGATCGTTTTGTTGTTTTAAGTTCCAGTCCCGGGTCATCCGCGTCCCGATCCAGAAATTGCCGCTTTTACGAAATACCTGTACTGCATTCCCGAATACCTGCTGAAGCGCGGTCTCCAGCTCGCTCACCTTCGTCGCATCTGTAATATTGAGCTCTTCCTGCAGCAGATGTCTCGCTCTCGTGCGCAGGATGTCGTAGTCGGGTCCCTCGAGATCCGCCGCGTCGGGCCGGATGTTACCGTTCTTTTCGAATTCGATCTTCAGGAACGGATAGATCCTATTGAATTCGTTTTCCACTACCCTGACAAATTGCCGCTCGACATGCGCTTTCATAATATATGCTCCCATAACAAAAGTATTTCTTGCTCCACAATAAGGCATGACGAAGAACAGCACGGGGCATGATCTTCGTCATGCGGTTTCAGATCGCCAGTTTTTCATGGTATTTTGCCGCCGCATGCACCCCGGTATCCGCATCGGCGATCTGCATCACCACGCGTCCTTCCAGCTCACCGCGGCGCATCCTGGCAAAGATCTCGTTGATATTTTCCAACCGGGCCGTATGCACGGTCGCCCTGACCTTGCCGGCCACTGCAAAATCGATGGCTTCCTGCAGGTCCTGGCGAGTGCCTACGATCGAACCGCGTACCGTATACCGGTTGAGCACGGTGTCGAAGATCGGCAGGTCGAAGCCGCCGGGCGGCAGGCCATTGAGGCTGATGACTCCCTTGCGGCGCAGCGCGGACAGGCCCTGTTTGAAGGCAATGGGCGAGACCGCCGTGACCAGCACGCCGTGCATGCCGCCGACCGTCCTTTTGAGGAAAACGCCGGGGTCTTGTTTCTTTGCATTCACAACAAGACTCGCGCCCAGGGCCCGCGCCAGCTCCAACTTTTCATCCGACACATCGATCGCCGCTACCTGCAGACCCATGGCCTTCGCATATTGTACTGCAAGATGACCTAGTCCCCCAATTCCGGATATCGCGACCCACTGCCCGGGACGGGCTTCCGTTTCCTTGAGACCTTTGTAGACCGTAACCCCGGCACAAATGATGGGCGCCATCTCGACAAAATCGATCCCCGACGGGAACCGCGCGACATAACGCGCATCGGCGAGCACATACTCGGCATAACCGCCGTCGACGCTATAGCCGCCGTTTAGTTGTTGCTCGCAAAGGGTCTCCCAACCCGTGATGCAGTACTCGCAGCAGCCGCAGGCGCTATACAACCAGGGCACGCCGACGATATCGCCTTCTTTCACATTTTTTACCTCCTGGCCTACCGCCGCTACATAGCCGATGGCCTCATGGCCCGGGATCAGCGGAAGTTTGGGCTTTACGGGCCAGTCGCCGCTTACGGCATGCAGATCGGTGTGGCAAACACCGCTGGCGATCACTTTGACGACGATCTGATGCAATCCGGGCTCTTTGACCGGCATCTCTTCTATTTTAAGCGGCTCGCCGAACGCATGTACGACGGCCGCTTTCATTTTTTTGGGTAACATTTGATCTTTGTTAAGTGCGTTTATCAAAAGGCGATGGAAGCTTCCGCACACCAGCCGTAGAATTTACCACCGTTAAGAATATTGTTGGCGGGATAGCCCATATACACCTGGTTGACATACTCGAGCTTGAGCATCACGTTGTGGGTCAGGAACCAGCCGGCAGATGCGGCTTCGCGTTCGATGGTGACCTTGTTCGCATATCCCTGGAGGGCGGCATTTACGTTATTGTAGCGGAATCCCACCCAAAAATTCTCGTTGTGGGTGAAGCGATAGATCACGTCGAAGGCATATTGGGTGGCCTGGCGCTGGGTCTTTTCCGTAGCTGTGCGGCCTTTCGCATTCTCATAAGTACCGAAGAGCTCGAGCCCCTTGTATTTCAGAAAGGCGTTGCTCATAAACGTATTTACTTCCTCGCTGAAGCCGGGGTTAAGCCGGCCGGAGAAGGGGTTGTAGTCATTCGCGTTGCTGAGTGTCGTGCCTTTGGCGATAGCCGCGTTCGACATCACGTTGTAATAGTGGGAGCCTGTTCGGTCGCCGCCGAAGAGCGTGTTGCTGTTGCCGCTCTTATCGACATAAAAGCTCTGGCTTATTCTCAGCCGGAGATCTTCGGTGAGCTGTTTGTCGAAACCGATCTTCCCATGGAAGGCCGCGTCATATTTGTTGATCTTACCGGTGGCGGAGTCGACCTTCGTAGACGAAAGGATCGTCGGATCCAGCTCGCCGTTTGTCACGCCGCCGAGGGCGAACAGCCCGCTTTTGTGATGGTAGATGACCTCGCCGCCGATCTCGGTTGCGAACTCATCCATGATGTAGTTCTCGATAAACGGATTGTAGATGGTGCTCCCACCGTCCGTCCGGCGAAATACCTGATCGCCGTAGTTGACATCGAACTGTCCTACTTTGATGGTCAGGCTTTTCATCAGGTTATCGACGAAGGCGCTGTGCAGGAAGAGCAGCTTATCGAATTGGATATAGCCGCCTTTGACCCAGACGTCTTCGTGGTGCCGGGAGGCGAGGTACGTAGTCAGGTTCACCCGGATACCATCCGCCAGCTGGGCGTCGATGTTCAGGTTGGCCATGGCCAGGTCAAAACCCGGCGTGAGCGATTCCAGGCTATTGACGTTGCCGGTGTACCCATTCTGATTCAGGGCCGCCGCCGTGTTCTTGTTGTTCAGGTTCTGAAAGGTCTCTTCGAAGCTGCCGCCGACTTTTACATGGACCTTGCGGAAACTGGTCGTATCGTCTTTGGTGGTTTCGAAAACATTAAGACCCGTCTTGTCATTGGGGCGATAGTATTGCATCGCGCCCTGCTGTGCGGCCGCGTTAAGGCCGATAGCCAGCAAAATGATCGTAACTAAATGTAGCTTTTTCATTGTCAATTCTTTTGATTGTTTGAAATAGTTTGGCTGATGAAGTCTGTTTTAAAATGTATGGTGATATCGGGCGCCGCGCGCATCGTTCCGAAGAAGGCCGTGGGCGGACGCACGCCGAAATCCGTCATATTGAGGTTCTCATAGCCTTCGAACTCCAGTGTTCCCTGGCTGATCACGCAGGTCCTTACCTGCATGACCACCGGTCTGACTACGCCCGCCAGCGACAGCCAGCCCTTTACGGGAACGGTGGTCTGACAGTTCTTTACGGGAACAAGTCGTTGCGGGATGGTCAGGGTGAAAAGGATCTCCGGATAGGAGGCGGCCTTCAGCGCATCATAGGTTTTGTTGTCCATCACCTTGCCCATATCGCTTTTGATCGACATGGCGTTCATGCCAATATGGATAGAAGTGAGGCCGATGCTTCCATCCGCATTCACCTGCGCTTGCATGAAGCCGGTGACCTTGCCGACGTTCTCTTTCCAGTCCCGTACATTCGAAGTACCGTCGATCGTCACCGAATAGGCGTCGGAGAGGACGTACAGGTTATGCACAGGTTCGGCGGCAGCGGCCAATAGCAGAACGGGAAGCAGGATGAACATTGACGGTTTCATCGTGAACGTTTTGGCGCCGGGATCAGGCGCGTTTTAGGATCAGGCTGAAAGAAAGAGTGATATCATTACCCGTTTTGATCGTACCCAGCATAAAGGTGGGCGGATCGATGCTGAAGTCCTTCATGCTGATCTTTTCCGATCCGGTAACGGTCATGGTGTTATCGTTATTGGGCTTACAAACGGCTATGACCTGTGCCTGGCGGGTAGCCCCTGCGATGGTTAGTTTCCCCGTGCAGGTGACAGTGCTCGCACCGCCGGCTGCGGGGGTAATAACGGTAACCGAGGTCAGCGTATAGCTGATCACCGGGTTCTTGTCGGTCTTGAGGGCTTTATAGGCGTTGTTGTCCATCGCCGTGTGGTCGCTTTTCAGCGCGTCCACAGGAGTGGAGAAGGTGAGGTTATTGAGCCCGTTGATCTGGCCGGTGGGGCTGATATTGAAGTTGGCCGAGCAATCCGCTTTTACGGATTTCATCGTCCAGTCGTGTAAGGTAGATGTGCCGCTGATCAAAAGGTCTACCGAGGTGCCGCTGTATTTGACTTGTGCACCGGCAAGAAGACAAAGGAGTTGCAGGGAGAAAAGCAGGGTAACTCTCCTTGCTCTTCCCGGGTTGATTTGGGAATACATGTCGATTGATTTAATTGAAAAAGGATATGTCTGTAATGCGATGTAAAAGTAGCCGCCGGGGATTGCGCCGGGCATGACCTTCGTCAACGATCCGACTGATCTTTCGCAGGTATGTTGTAATGTCGATAGAATGACTCCTCCACCTGCCACATGAAATATTCCTTGAAAACGTCACCCAACACGAACAGCAGGATGACGATAGTAGTCAGCACCGGCAACCACAGGTCCAGCTTCCTGGCCCGTAACGAGGCGCCAGTGTAGCATCTATCAGCGCCGTGATAATAGTCACGCTTTCTATAAATACCGTGTAAGAACTTTACAGCATATAAAACATATATCTCATGGACCACAAAATATCCTCCCAATGGATGGGCAAGATGCAATTCAACGCCCTAGTTAACGGACACACGATTGTCATGGATGGCCCCGAAAAGGTCGGCGGCGAAGACAACGGTCCCATTCCCAAACCCCTTGTCCTGACAGCGCTGAGCGGCTGTACCGGCATGGACGTAATCGCCTTCCTCCGGAAAGACCATAAAGAAGTAAAAGACTTGGAAGTCAACGTCCGCGGCGAGCTCTCCAAAGGCCACCCGTTACAATATGTCTCGGTCCATCTCGACTACATCTTCGACGGCCCGCCGGAACACCAGGACGCCGCATTGCAAGCGGTGACCCTTTCCCAGGAAAAATACTGCGGCGTCAGCGACATGCTCAAAAAGATCATGCCCGTCACCTGGATCGTCATCTACAACGGGAAAACCATTTTCTCCAACCAACCGAAAACCGTAGAAGCATCGCCCTACTAACCACCTTCCGGCGCCTGAGCAAAATCACAACCGATGAAAGCTATAAACAAAATGCTAGACCCGATCCGTACCGCCGGTACCCAACCGCACGATCTCGATTACATTCCGCTCCATCCGGATGTCTCCCCTGTCCGTAAGCTTTTTCAACAACCGTGAAACGACCTCCCGTGAAGAATTCAGGTCCGCAGCGATGTCGGTGGCGGAGACCGAAAGACGGTCCGACGTCAAGGTTTCCATTTGCCTGCGCAGGTAGAACAGCAGGCGTTCATCCATATTACGGAACGCGATATGGTCGATCGTGGACAATAACTCGTCAAAACGCGCCCGGTAGCTCTCCAGCACGAAGTGGTACCAACTTCTGAATTCCATCCCCCACCGGTCCATCGACTCTAAGGGGACAGACATCGCCTCGGTATCCGCCATTGCGCGGGCCTTGACCTGGCTCGCCTCCCGGCGTGACGCCGCGATCATGGACAACGCGCACGCCTGCCCGGGCTGGAGGTAATACATAAAGAACTCATTGCCTTGCTCGTCCTCCCGGTAAATCTTTACCAGTCCGTCCAGTACGAGCAACGTCGACCGGAAGTGCTGCCCGGTCTTCACCAGCGATTCCCCTTCCCGAAAATACCGTATATCGGCCGTCCTTGCCATCTCGGCAACCAACCCCTCTTCAAAAGAAGGAAACTCCTCGCGGATGCGCTGCTCGTCTACCATGGCGACTATTTGTACAAATTTACGACCTACCGGCAAATAATTGCCCCCTTGTGACTATTGTCACGCTCGCAGCCGTTCCGGCAAAATAGCTTTGCTACAACGACAAAAAATATACGATGTCAACCATCCTCCACCGGCTCTTTGGGCCGTCCGAAGACCTGAAAGCAATTTACCAGCATGGCGCAATCGTCCTGGACGTCCGCACCTCCAATGAATTTCGCAGCGGGCACATCGAAGGGGCAGTACACATTCCTTTAGACCAGCTGGCCCGGCGCACCGCGGAGTTGAAACAAAAGAACAGACCTGTCATCGCCTGCTGCGCCAGCGGCGTGCGCAGCGGCGCCGCAAAAGGCATTCTTATCGACGCCGGCATCGAAGCATACAATGGCGGTGCCTGGCAGACGCTCCAACGAAAACTGAAATAAGCCGCAAGCGACATGTACCTACGACACCCGCTCTTAAGCGCAGTGCTGGCACTGGCGACAGTCTCCGCTGCGCCCGCAGACCGGCTGGCTTAGTAATGTCGGCAGCGGGGTTGTTCATACGCTTTATTCTTCCTCGGAGACTGCTATCCGCGCGTGTTCGCAGATGCTCAACACCGGCACCGGGCAATGGGAGATGATCGTCTTTGACCGGCTCTTGGACAGTTCCAGCAAATGATGTTTTTTGGGGAAAATCACGAGCCAATCCGTGCGGTGATCCTGCAGGTACCGGCCGATACCTTCTTCCAGGTCTTGCGTTTGGATAAAATGGAGCTCGGGGACCAGTTCGCCCTTTACCTGGCTCCAATGATAAAGCTCCCGGATATTTTTTTCCTCGCCCGGCCGGCCAGTGATGAAGTGGACGACCTCGAAATGGGCGGCAAAGAGCTGTTTCAAATCCAGCAGGAAATCGAATGGCACCGGGAGGCCCTCCCGGATGTCGCGGGTCAGGCAGGTGAGCGTGATGGTGCGGATGGCATGGAATTGCTGCTTATCCGCAACGACGAGCAGCGGCCAGCCCAGATGGCGAACCGCCGTGATCGCATCGCTGCCATCGAAGAACATGTCCCGTGGCGGTTTCGGCGCGCCCATGATCACCAGGAATGGCCGGATACCGGCACAGTAGGTTTCGATACACGCTTCGACGCCACCTTCATCGATCCTGCTGATGATGTTAATCTGGCCACGGGTCCGCAAGGTGAGCTCTTCGGTGAATTGGCGCATGCCATATCGGCGGCATACCGTATCGCCGTGGGGATGACGCAAATTAGCTGTCGGACTGATAGCAGTCATGGGATGGCGGCGGCGGGTGTATGAAATTGCGGCATGTCGTTTTCTTTTACCCATCCCTTTCCCATTGCGCCCGAATATTCGCGGCGGGTAGCGTATTTCTGCATGGAATATGCCATCCATCAGCCGCTCAAACTCTATGCCGGCGGGTTGGGGTTCCTTGCAGGCTCTCACCTGAGAAGCGCCTTTGAGCTGCGTCAGAACCTGACTGCAGTCGGCATCTTATGGAAATATGGTTATTATGACCAGGTGCGTAAAAGCGACCAGACGATGGATGTGCTTTTCGAAGAAAAAGTATATGGGTTTTTGCAGCCTACCGATATCCGGTTCACCATCCGCATCTCGGGGCACGACGTATGGGTGACTGCATTCTATTTGCCACCGGGGGTCTTCAACACTGCTCCACTTTTTCTCCTGACCACGGATTTACCGGAGAACGATTATCTCGCCCGCACGATATCGCACAAACTGTATGATCCCAATCCCGAAACGAAGATCGCCGCCTCGATCCTGCTGGGTGTAGGGGGCGCCAAACTCCTGGAGGCCCTGGGCTGGCAACCCGAGACCTGGCATCTCAACGAATCACATGGTCTGCCGTTGGCATTCTATCTCTATAGCAAATGGAAAGATGTCAAGGTATTGAAGCGGCGGCTTGTCTTTACCAATCACACCCCTGAAGATGGCGGCAATCCACGGAACGAGATCACGCTGCTGGAGAAGATGGGGTTCTTTGGTGAGCTTCCAATGGCCGACGTGGTCAGGCTGTCCGGCATCGAAGACAACCAGCTCAACCATACCCTCACGGCGTTCCGGCTGGCGGGGCTGGCCAATGGCGTCTCGAAGCTGCATCTGCAGACATTGCAGGTCATGTGGAAAGATCATCCCGGTATCTGTCCCATGATCTCCATCACCAATGCGCAAAATTATCGTTATTGGGCGGACGGGAAGATGTACGCGGCGCTCGATCGCCAGGATGCGCAAAGCGTATGGCTGAAGAAACACGAAGGCAAACGGCAACTTTTCGAAGTGGTGGCGGATCAGAACGGCGAGATCTACGACCCTGCGATCCTGACCATTGTCTTTGCGAAGCGTTTCACGGGCTATAAACGCGCGGACTTGCTGCTGGAGGACCGCGAACGGTTCCATCGGCTCGTCACCAACAAACAGCACCCAGTCCAGTTCATCTGGGCCGGCAAGCCCTATCCTATGGATTATGCCGCGATAGGCGATTTCGACAATCTCGTAAATATCTGCAAGGGCTATCCCAACTGCTCGGTTTTGGTTGGCTATGAGCTGCGGCTAAGCAGACAGCTGAAACAGGGCGCCGATATCTGGCTAAATCTTCCCCGCCTTACCCATGAGGCCTCCGGAACAAGCGGTATGACGGCAGCCATGAACGGCGCGTTGAATATCGGCATGCCCGACGGCTGGTTCCCCGAATTCGCCAAAGACAGGGTCAATAGCTTCGTGATCCCGCCCGGCGATACTTCGCTGCCGGATCATCAGCAGGACTTTGCCGATGCTGCGAGTCTTTATGATCTGCTGGAAAAAACCGTGATTCCGCTTTACTATGACGATCCCGGCCGCTGGTGTTCCATGGTGATGGCCGGCATGCGCGACATCCTACCTTATTTTGACAGTAACAGGCTGGCCGCTGAATATTATGACCGGCTGTATATCCCCGCCGCCAATAGCCGGATCTCCAAGGATCAGGGACCCGAATGATCCAGGTCATATACATGCTGGTCGGCCGGGTCTATTTTTATACTGCATTAAAATACTCGTCATGGAAGCAGGTAAAATACTTAAAAGCGACTTGTTGGATATCATATTCGACAAGAGAAATAAAGAATACGGCGCCTATCAGCTTCGGAAAGGTTACAATATGCGGCTTTTCTGGAGTTTGATGAGCGTGGCCGCGATTACCGGTTCGTTATTTGCCGCCGACTACGTTGTACGACACTTCGGCGGCGGCGGCAGAGCACAAAAGCAAATGATGTCCGTTGTCGATGTACAGCTGGAAGAGGTCCGCGAGGAGAAAAAGGTAGAACCGCTGCCCCCTCCCCCACCCCCCAAAGCAATGGTTCAGAAGATCGAGATCACCCGGTTCACCCCACCCAGGATCGTCAGGGACAATGAGGTCAAAGCGGAGGAAAAACCACCAGAAATAGCGAAGCTGGAAGAAGCGAAGATCGGCGCCATCAACCAGGAAGGGGTAAAGGACGAAGGGGTGGTAGCGCCGCCCGTGAGTGATGCAGGAAAAGGCATCGTAGGGCCTCCCGCCAGCAACCGCGATGAGACGGACTATAATCAAACCTTCACCAAGGTTGAGATCGAATCGATGTATCCCGGGGGCGCCGCCGCCTGGCTGCGTTATCTAAATAAGAATTTTCGGTATCCCGAGGATGCCATCAGCAATGAGATCCAGGGTACCGTGGTCGTACAGTTCATTGTGGATAAAGACGGCAATGTGAGCGATGTGGAGGCCGTCAGCGGGCCCGGGAACGGCGGACTGCGTGAAGAAGCTATAAGGGTTATCCGGCAGAGCGGAAAATGGATCCCGGCCATTCAAAACGGGCGACAGGTCAAGTCGTATAAGAAGCAGCCTGTGGTCTTCAAACTCGAGCAGCAATAGGTCGGTTTGCATGATGTGACACGAGGCCGGATGTCTATCCGGCCTTTTATTTCGAGCTGCCACGCGACCGAAGGTGATGCTTATCAGCGCCGGAGCTAATCCGCGTCATACCGCGGTGAAGCCGGGTATACTAGCTTAGCCAAAATTAGTTGTAATGACAAGAGGAAAAGGCATGCTTTTCGGCATCATGCTTTATGGAATGTGCTGCCGCTGCGCGGCGCAGGGGGCCGGCGATCAATGGGACCTGCAGCGCTGTCTCGATTATGCCAAGACGAACAATATCCAGTTGAACACGCTCCGCCTGAGCCAGGAGATCAGCAAGGAAACGCTGCTACAGGCAAAGGCTGCGATGTATCCCAGTCTTAACGGTGGCATGACGCAAACCTACGTGCATAGCAATGGCGCCAACGCGGAGATCGCCGGAACGGGTTCGTCGAACAACTTCACCAGCGGCTACAGTCTGGGTTCCTCCTGGACGGTTTTCAATCTATCTATCGAAGCTATCCTGATAAGCGTCACGGGTGGCCTCATCGGGGTGCTGCTGGGCATCACCGCCACCCGGCTGGTCACCTTGTTCCTGCACTGGCCGACGCTGATCATGGATTCTTCCATCATCCTCTCGTTCCTGGTGTGTGCGCTCACCGGCATCTTCTTCGGCTGGTATCCTGCGCAAAAAGCCTCGGGCCTCGACCCCATCGAGGCCTTACATTACGAATGAGGTTTCCCTAAAACCAGCAGCGGCACTGTAGTGATAAAGCTCAGGCTCTCGGCCTCGCTGGGGAACAGGAGGCGCTGTATTCCCGAGCGGTCGTGGTGGGTGAATAGCACAACCAGCGAAGGCTTACGCCGGCGAATAACGCTTTTCAAATTGCCGGTCACCGAAATGGATGAGTCGGCCTCGTCGTAGTGCATTTTAACGGGATAGCCGTATTGCTTCGACCAGACCTTGTTCATGAAGGAGGTATCGAGCACTGTGTCGGTGGACCAGGTAATGTGCGATATGGATAGCGCAGCTTTTAGCCCGCGTGCTATATCGACCACGTCCTTGAGTTCGGGACCCTGGGCTGCCAGATCGGAGGCATACAGGATATTTTTGATGGATTTGGCGCGGTAAGCTGCCGGGACTGCGATCACGGGAATGTCGCTGTGGCGGATAAGATTGCCGGTATGGGTCCCCAGCAGTTTCCTGATGCGACCTGCTCCCCTGGTACCCATACAGATCATGTCGATGTCCGGCCGGCTTTTACAGTAATCCTGCAGGCTTATGTCGGCACTCAACCCGTCAATTAATACGGTGGACATATCCTGGCGCCGGAAATCCATCTGGCGGCATACTTCCGCCGCGAGCCGGCGCAGCGCATCCAGGGTTGTCCGGCGCTGTTCCTGCACGAAGGCCTCGTACTGGCCGGGGCTCCAGCGCGTCATTCTCACAATGTTCAACACATTTGCGAGGATCAGCTTCGACTTTTGCTGACGCGCCCACTGGATGGCAAATCGGATGCCCGTGCGCGAAGCCGGGGAAAAATCCGTGGGGACGAGAATCGTCATTGACTTTTTCATAATGGTTTATTTTTTTTTGTTAAGGTCTTATATCCTTCGAACCACAAGGTGACCACGATCGCGGTCGCCAGGCAGAGCAAATAATGTGTGCCGCGTAAAAGCTGCAAGCCGAAGAGTCCGCGTAAGACGGGAATGGCCATTACGCCGACCAGGAACAGTATCGACACCCCTATAAGGTATGGTACAAGGTTATTGCGGTAACGCAGGGTCTTGGCGAGGTTCTCATCGAGGGACCGCCCGGTGAACGTCAACGTCAGGTTCACGGTTATCAATGATAAAAAGACCATTGCCCGGACATAGGGTAAGGGATACCCATGCGTCATAAAATAGTGATAAAGCAAGAGGATGCCGCCGGCGATGATCGCCCCCTGCAGGAAACTAAAACCTAGTTCCCTCGCCGAAAACAGCGCCTCATCGCGTTGCCGGGGCGGCCGGGTCATTATACCCGGCTCAACGGGCTCGTTCTCGAAGAACACCGAGCAGGTAGGTCCCATTATCAGCTCGAAAAAGATGATGTGCACGGGAGTGAAGATATTCGGATAGGCCCAGTTGAGGACCACCGGCAGGGTCGCCACGAGCAGAAGCGGAATATGGATCGAGAAGATATAGCGGACGGCTTTCTTGAGATTGTAATAGATCTTTCGGCCCTGGCGGATGGCTTCGGTGATGCGTTCCAGCTTGTCGTCGGTGAGGACGAGGTCCGCCGCCTGGCGAGCGATCTCGGTTCCTTTTCCACCCATTGCAATGCCGATATGGGCGGCCTTCAGCGCCGGCCCGTCGTTCACGCCGTCGCCCACCATCGCTACGATCTCGCCCGCGGCTGAGAGCGTCTCCACGAGCTTGAGTTTTGCTTCCGGAAACATCCGCGCAAAGACTGTGGATGTTGCCGCGAGCTGCGCGAGTTCGGCCTGCGCCGCCCCGATGACCTGGTCTCCCGTGATCACCTCCCCGGTATCTTGCAATCCCACCTGCTGGGCTATGTGTTGCGCCGTCTCCCTGAAATCCCCGGTAACCAGCCTGATCTTGATCCCCGCACGCCGCCAGCGCTCAAACTCCGCCCGGACGCCGGCTTTGGGGGGATCATATAATGCCACCAGGCCGACGAACCGCCAGGCGAAATCGTCCTGGTCGGCGGGATAGCTTTCGCCGTGATGTCCCGCCGTGCAAATGCCCAACACGCGGTGGCCGAAGGAAGCCAGCTTCGCGACGATCTCCATGATGTGCCGCACGGCGTCGCCATCCAGCCGGCAGACCTTCAGCACCCGTTCGGGGGCGCCTTTACCGGCAACGATGTGCCCGTCGGGGCCCGGGTATACATGGGTCATGAGGGGCGGCCGGCCGGCCAGCGGATATTCATGCACCATGTCCGGCAGCGCCCCCCGCCCGGGTGTCGAGTCTTCATAGGCCTCGACGATGGCTTTTTCCATCGCATCGAACGGCGAGCGCTCGCTGGCCAGGCGGGCAATATACAGCGGCTCGCCTGCCGTCGTGGTGTCATCCTCGACCTTATCCCGGTCATAGCTATAGACGCTCACTACCTTCATCCGGTTCTCGGTGATCGTCCCCGTCTTGTCCAGACAGATCAGGCTCACGCGTCCGAGGTTCTCGATGGTAGCGGGCTTCCGGGTGATGATGCCCAGGCGCGCCATTCGGTACGCTCCCAGGGCCATAAAGGACGAAAAAGCCACGGGGATCTCTTCCGGAATGATGGCCATGGCCAAAGTAAGTGCAAACAGCAGGCTGGTCAGGACTTCGCTCGTATGAACATAGTTCAATAGCCAGACGGCCGCGAAGATGACCCCGCCGATCAAAGCCATCACCTGCACGATATGCGTGATCTGTTTTTGTAACAGTGTCTTGGTGGGGCTGGTGAAAGTTATGGATCTTCCCAGCCTGCCCAATTCCGTATTGTTGCCCGTCGCCGTTACCCTGGCCGTACACCGGCCGGAATTCACGGTCGTGCCCTGAAACAGCCGCCTGTCTCCATCGGCCACCCTTTCTACCGGCGCCGATTCGCCGGTGAGGATCGACTCGTTCACGCTCAGATCGTTTGATTCCAGGATGGTCGCGTCGGCGGGCACGAGGCTACCCTCTTCGACGATCATCACATCCCCGGGCACCAGCTCACCGGAAGAGATCACGCGCTCCCGGCCGTCCCTGATCACCACGACCCCGGGCTGGGTAAGTTGCCGGAGCGCCTCCAACGCATGCGTACTCTTTATCTCCTGGTACCAGGATATGGCGGCGACGAATAACATGGCAACAAGCATCAATATTCCCTCGCCGGGCTCGCCGAGAATAAAATATAGAGTGCAGGAGAGCAGAAGCAGAATGAACATCGGCTCGCGCAAAATATCCGCGATCGTCCTTAACCCGCTCTTTTTTCTACTGGCGGAAAACTCATTGCGGCCATATTGTTTGCGCCGCAAGTCTGCTTCTTCCTCTCGCAGACCCGGGGACGCTGTGTTTGGGGATGCCACCATGATCCGGATTTTAATGTGCCGGGGTTTGTACCAATGCCGGCTCGCATATGCTGAGCACCGGAACCGGGCAATGCATCACGATACGTTTCGACTGGCTGCGATGAAATTCGAGCAGCCCATGGCGCCTGGGGAAGACCATAAGCCAGTCCACGTTCTGTTCCTCCAGATAACGCATAATGCCTTCTTCCACTGTGCCGGCCTTCACGAAATGCAAAGCCGGCGTTACATCTTCGAGCGACTCCTTCCAGTGATATAGTTCGAATACCTCTTTGTCGGCGCTGCTTTTGGTAGCCGTCTTCACATTGAGGATATCGAAATGCGCGGCAAAGAGCTGTTGCAGCTCCCGCAGAAATGCCCGTGAGACCGGCATGCCATCCTGCAATTCCTTAAGCTCGCAAGCCATCGCCACCTTGCGGATCGCGTGGAACGTGCTGCCTTGGGGCACCACGAGCACGGGGTAAGGCAGATGTCGCACTGCGTAAAGCGATCCGCCGCCGCCCAGCAGCCGTTCGTAGACATCCCCCGGACCACCCATCACTACTACAAAAGGCTTCAGCCGGTCGCATGCGGCCTGGAGCTGAAGCGGCAAGCCACCGACTTCCAGCACCGTCGACACCGTCACCTGGTTCTTTGTCCGTTCTCTCAATTCTTCCGCCCATTTCTCCAGCGAGTTCTTTGCGCTCTCCATCACCTGCTCGAAAACATAGCCCAGCGGCGCGTCTGCCGGGGACATGGGGATCTGTACGGCATGGAAGACATGGAGGTCCGATTCGGTGGCCAGCGCCATATCCGCGGCATAGTTTGCCGCGCTACGCGCGCGCTCCGTAAAATCCACCGCAACGACTATGGGAATTATCGGTTTCATATGCTTGTTTTCGGCTAAGCTAATGAAGCTCTTGAACCCGCATCATGACGAAAGGCAACTATCGACATGATATGTATCATAGGCACCGGCCGCTATTCGCCCAATAAGACGCCCCAGTTGCGAAAACCCACCGAGTGATCGAACAAAAGTTTCATCACCGCCATCACAGGCATCGCCAGGAACATCCCGGAGATGCCCGCCAGGGAGCCGCCGATAAAGATGCCTACGATCGAAACCAGGGCATTGAGCTTTACCTGGGAGCCTACGATGCGCGGCATGAGGATATTGTTGTCGAGGAACTGAACGATGGTAATGGTGGTAAAGACGAGGAACGCGTCCCACATGCTGTTCGAGGATGTGAAGACGATTGCGACTCCAAGTATATTGCCGATAAGGGGGCCCAGGTAAGGAATAAGATTCAGGAAAGCGAATAAAATACCTATGAGCCATCCATGCTTTATGCCCACGATCGACAGCAGGCCACCCAGCAGGAAAATCATATAGCCGAACTGGATCAAGAGCCCCAGCAGATACCGTTTTACCACCTTTTCGAGCAGCCTGATCACCGCAGTCGCTTCCCGCTCGCCGCGGTTTTTGACCGACATATGCACGAATTTCACAAAGATCGACCTGTAGAGCAGGATGAAAAAGACGTATACCGGCAAAAGGCCGAAAAAGACGAACCAGCCGGAAAGGGAACTGGCCAGCTGTCTCACAGCACCTTCGGCGTAACCGAGGAACCTGCCGCTGTTTTGGTTGATGATCTGCAATTGCTCGTCGGCGGAATAGCCAAAGACATGGCTTATCCAGATGCTCAGCCTGTCGAGCAGCCGGGTGACATTATCGCCGATAACCGGCAGATCCTTTGCCAGCGACGCAAGCTGACCATAGAACAGCCAACCGACGCCGCCCGCAAAAACGGTAACGCAACAGATCGGCAAAAAGATCGCAACAATTTCCGGCACCCTCCTTTGCCGGAAGAACCTAACCAATGGTACCAGCAGGATGGCAATAAAAAAGGCGAGCAGCAAGGGCATAAGGATATGACTTCCGGCTCTTACGATAAACCCCGCAACAAATAGTCCGAGCAGCTCGATGGAGCGTCGTACGGTGATAGGCATGTCGTTCATAGCGGTATGCTCGAAGGCAACGCCACGTTGTGGTAATGTTCGGCAGTGCGAAGCAATTTCCCGTTAGCATCGTAAGCCGCCAGGATCTGACCTTCGGGAAGTGCGAAGGAGATAAAATACGTATCATAGTCTTCCTCGTAGTAGACGGAATTTTTGATATCGTAGGACGCGGCCGCGCGTTGAAGCCGTTGTGCCGCTACCGGCACCTCTTTACCGCCTACTGTTTTCAGGTACTTGTAATTGGCCGCCATGACGATAACCTCCGGCAAATTCTGTTGACTAAAAGCCGTTGTATAACCCGCCAGGCATAGCCCGGCCAGGAGTATGCTCTTACCTGCTTTCATACATTAAAGTTTTAGTGTTTAAAATATTGGCTTAAAGTTAAACCGCCTGCGGGCCCGATCCCCTGAGCCTCGTCAGCCCGCGCCATGAGTTCGGTCACGGGAGGATCCAGTTAGTCATGCGCAGGCGCGATTTGCAGGCTTTAACGCACCGGCGTTTACCGCAATCACGGGAAGTCCCCAGGCCAGCGCCTGCAACGTGGCCAGGCTCAACGATTCCTTGAGAAAAGCTCCACCGGACGCGAGCCCACCGGTCCAACCCGTAGCTACCGTATATTCGAGGGTCGGCGAAGCCGAAAGGTGATGTAACCGGTGTCTCATCAGCAAGAGATCGTGATCATGGGGAAAAGCTTGCCGTAAGAGATCCGAACGCGCTTCATGTGGCAGTTTCTTAAAAATACCCGATATTTAAGATTGGGGTTGCGTCCGTAAGCTATTTATAAAATAAAATTTTTCGACCCAACCACTCCATTGCATTCCGCATCTATGTTGAATAAACCGGCAGACATACCACCACACGAACTAAAAACATTGATCAACGGCTGTGTTGCAGGAGATCGTTCCTGTCAGCAGACCATTTATGAGCGGTATGCCCCCAAAATGATGCTGCTTTGTCTCCGGTATTCCAGGAATACCCAGGAAGCTGAAGAAATTCTGCAGGACGGTTTTTTGCAAATGTACCGGCACATCGATCAATATAAGTTTACAGGCTCCTTTGGTTCCTGGCTTCGCAAGATCATGATCAACTCCGCATTGATGCGGTACCGTGGAAGATCCACCGAAAAACGCGTCATCCCTCTGGCCCTGGAATTTGAGACAATGACTCTCAGCGTCGACTTCATGGACCGGCTGGGGGAGCAGGAGCTCATTCGCCTGATCCAGGCGTTGCCGCCAGCCTATCGCATGGTGTTTAATCTGTACGTCTTCGAAGGGTTGAAACACCGTGAGATCGCCGGGGTTTTAAAGATCAGCGAAGGAACATCCAAATCTAACCTGAGTGATGCCCGCGCCTTTCTTCGCCGGGCACTCACGCATAATTTAAAAGAAGCGAAATAGTATGCCCAACCGATATAATGGCGAAAATATCGACGATCTGTTCCGCGATTCCCTTGGATCCGGCGAGAGGATGCCGGCTGCCCCGGTGTGGCAAAAGATCGAAGCCGAACTCGACAATGATAAGCGTCGCAAATTCCTGCTGTGGTGCCGCCCCATCGTCGCTGCCGTAGTCGTCCTGCTGATCGCCGGACTTTATTTCAGAAACCCCGATGGGAACCTTATAAGAAGGACCGTTTTTACTGCTAAGCCGGCTCAAAGATCGGCTAATCATCCATTAGCGAGTACAAAGACATCTGGCAATCTCCCGGAAGACCATATTGTGCAAAAGGTGTCACGTCCGACACTGTTGGGGAAAGCCTCGAGCGGCCAGGGTCGGGGCAAAAGTCCCATGTTTGATTTGACTTTGCCTCGAGCAATTCCACCCGAATCGATAGCATCGCCGCGCCCGGGCGGTAAGGTCATCGTAAATAATCCAGTCAGCAAGCCTTTACCTGGCGGACTGGTCAGAGCGGGAACGGTGCGGCATCCTTTTTACATTACGGCTTATATCTCACAGGAACTGGCCGGCTATAATCTTGCGGACCATGATTCTACGAAGCCGCAAGGCCGGGAAGTCGAAAAAAGACAAGGCACGAGTTTTTCCCGCTCCGTGGGCGTGCTGGTAACCTATCCGCTCGCCAGCCGTTGGCTTATCGAGTCGGGAATAGGCCTGTCCCGTTCCATTACCATTGGCAACCCGGGAAAGACCGTTGCCGTACAGGATAACAATGGCAAGGTATCCTTCCTGGTCAACACCGTCACGGGTTATGGTTATGTCGCTTCCACTGCCGCTGCCAATTTAGGGGATAGCGCCACAACCGGCAAGGTTACCGGGGAACTCGATTATGTTTCGATCCCGTTAAATGTCGACAGAAAATGGACGATCCGGCGACTCGATGTGCTGGCCGGCGCCGGTCTTAGCGCGAATTTATTGACACATGCTACGATCCGGACATCTATTGCGGGTCAGGCCGGTGCAGATCATCAGCAACAAGTTGCCCAATATGGACTCAGAAAGGTGACCTACGGCTGGGCCATAAAGAGTGAATTGCGGTATCGTTTATCCCGGGTATATGCGGCCTCGATGATCGCTACATTCAAAAACGCTGTAGGTCCGGTGAATGTCCATACGGCTTACAGCACCTATCCCTATAACTTCGGGATCGGCGTGGGCGTCACCCGCACCTTTTAGACACGGCCTATTTGAAAGTAAGGTTCAGCGCGATGACATCCGAAACCAGGTCGGTTGTCTCCGCATAGTGGCCATAGCGCAGCTCCAATATACTCAAATGCGTTTTCAGCACTCCTCCGGGCGGTGCCAGCCGGATGCCGGTTCCAAAATACTGTCCGTTGAAGGTCGATAAGGCGTAATTGCTGGTATAATATTGATCCGCCGCCGTATGGGCCTTAAACGGCGCAAAATAAGTGCTTCCGGTTTGCGCATAGTACCTATAGAAAGGGCTCACAGAAAAGAACGGTGTGATCTTTATTGGTACTTCGAGACTCGCGGTATGTGATCGCACGCCCCAATCATCGATATAGAACCGGTAATAACCCCGGAGAATGATCTTATCACCCAAAAAATAATTCAACCGCAGCCCCACCGGCAGTTTGACCCGCTGGGAAGGCAGGTTCTCGACAACTGCCCTGGTGCTATCGGCGAAGTAAACGCGATGGAATGGCAGCCCCAGATAGCCCGATTGATAGGCAACATCGACGAGCAGGGCGCCCTGCAGCCGCTGGTTAATGACCTGCGAAAAGGAAAAAGAAGCCGAATAGCTATCGCGGCTGCTGGAAGGTATGCTGACCTTGCCTCCTTTGCCCACTACCTGGCCCGTGCTATAGTTGAGTGCTTCTGTCCGCCCGCTGGCGGTAGTGATATAGACGATGCTATCTCTTGCCGGAGTCGACGACACGGCGGCCGTGTCGACCGGTATCAATTCCGACGGCGTGATCATCACGATGCGGTCAAAAAAGCCGGAAAGCTTTACACTGAATTCGCCGTTGTGTTTCGTTTTGGCGGACAAAGAGGTGTTCAACCCTATAGAATGATAATAATTATGCTCGGCAGAATAATAGGCGCCAATGCCAAACGAGGTACCGCGCCGCAGGTTCTCGACCGTCCAATCAAGCGTCGGGTAAATGCGGGTACCGGTCCTTTTCCCGTGTCCGCTGGAATCTACATAGGCCTGGCTGGCTGCCGTATGGTTGTCCATGCCAAGACCGGCTGTCAGCGTATGCTTAAGCCGCTGATGATCCCAACCTACCAATTTGACCTCGATTCCATTGGACAGGTCCGTGACATTGCCGATACCTCGCGGCCCCGGATCGCCGCCGGAAACAGCCGACTTATCCGCCGTCTGGCTGTAATAACTGGAAAGGATATTCACTTCCTCGATCTTCAGCGGCCGCGAGCGAAATCCAGCGGTATCGGCGGGCGCCTGCTGAGAGAATGCGGCGAGGACCGTGAAGACCATGCCGGTGATGGTGAGACAAATTCTTCTCATGTGTGGTACATGTGGTAGTAAGTGGTGAAATCGTTTAATTGCAGCCGCAACCGCCGCCGGTCTTCCCGCCGTTGGCCCCCGAAGAGCCTTCGCGATAGGCCTGAAAATTCAGCTCTTCTTTTTCTATCTTCCGGTTGCCCAGGGTCATTTCCGCGTCATTCAGCCGGTTCTTTTGGTATTCCTTAACCGGCTGGCACGAGGGTGCACTGTAAATCCCGATTACGGCCACCGCCAGCACAAAAGGTTTCTTAATTATCATCAGTTGTGTTTTATACAAAATACAAATTCGCCGAACGATAAATGCAATCATCATCGTCGATCACGATAGCCTCCACATCCTTCAACTGATCGATGAGATCCAACCCCGCCCGGGCCCCCATGATCATGACCGGCGTCGCAATCGCATCGGCAAATTCTGCATTGGGACACAGAATAGTGACGCTTTTGATCCCTGTTACCGGCAAGCCGGTGCGCGGGTTGATGGTATGGCTATAGCGCTTTCCCCCGACGGTCGCATATTTCTCGTAATTTCCCGAGGTAGCGATCGCCATATCAGTCACCTTCATATACGAAAAGACCCGGTCGCGCATATTGGGGTCCACTATTCCTATGGTCCACGGGCTCCCATCCGGCTGATACCCCCAAACGGCAAGATCGCCCGAAGCATTCACAATGCCATTTTTTACCCCCATGGCCTGCATGATCTTTTTGGCTTGCTCTGCGGCATAGCCCTTGCCGATACCGCCGAACCCGATCCGCATGCCCTTTTCTTTCAGGAACACCGTCCGACGTTTGCCATCCAGGAAAATGTTCCTGTAGTTGATCAGCCGAACCATTTTTTTCGCAGTCTCCTTATCCGGCAGCTCCGTCATACCGACATCAAAGTTCCATAGCCGCTTGTCGATCGACCCGTATGTTATGTCGAATGCCCCCTGTGTAAGCCGGGAAATGCGAACCGATCGCTCGATGAGTTCAAAGGTCTCGCTACTTACCTCAACCGGTACAATTCCGGCGTTCCTGTTGATCAAACTCGTCTCGCTATCATCGCTAAAAGTCGTCAGCAACCGCTCGATCCGCCCGATCTCCGCAATGCCCGCATCTATCCGATCCATCGCCCAGGTCTCGTCGTCGGAGATCACTGTCAACTCGAACTTATTACCCATCAAAGGAAGCGTCTTACGATACGCTGTTTGGGAAGAGGATGGTATCGGCAGTGCATTTTTCATCTGTTAGTATAAATAGCGTTCCGCACTTCCATGGTGAAATCCGCCGGCGTCTCGTTTGGAAAACCGTCCCAGATCTTGAGCACCTTGCCATTCGCATCGAGCAGCAAGGTATAAGGAAATTTTCCCTGCGAATTATATTTGTCAGCCATCGCATCGTTGAGCGTCTGTTGCTCCTTACTCAGCTGGTTTTTCTTTTCTCTGGGGAAATCGGCATTCACGAGTATTAAAGTGGTGTCGGCCATTTGCAGAAACTCCGGGTTATCGAGGATCTGCTTGCGCAGCATAATGCAAGGTCCGCACCAGTCGCTTCCTGAAAAATTCAGCAAGATATACTTGTGTTGCTTCCGCGCGAGTTGCAGCGCTTCATTGAGATTATAATGCCAGCCATTAGCGGCCAGCCAGCCGGTAAGCAGCAGGCCGATCAGTGTTTTTATCATAGTATAACCAGCGGTTGAAATAAATCAATAAAAACGAAATTATCATTTTTATGAAAATACGATCAATGTTTGAACAAGGTTGTCTAAAAAAATCAGGTTGATCGATTATAATATTGTTCCCGGCGCTTCTAATAATTTTCTAATTTATTTATAATTTTTTTTTAACGGCATGACCTTTATCAACTCACGCGCTGACGACGATCATTTTTGTCCTGCAATAAGGACAATATTTTTATATCGAAAGACCACCAATCATTAAAATCACTTTTATGCTACCGATCTTCACCAAACGGAACAAACCGAAATGGCCCTCAGCCCTGGGCATTATGTTTGTCTGTCTCCTCGGAACCTTGCCATCGCATGCCCAACAAACCGTGTGGGTAGCTCCCAAGGACGCCGAAGGCATTAAGAATCCATTGGCATCGACCACGCCTTTCCTCGCAGATGCAAGAACTATTTATACTGCCAATTGCGGTCCGTGTCATGGCGATAAAGGCAGGGGTGACGGCCCCGCCGCGCAGGGGCTGACTCCAAAGCCGGCCGATCATACCTCCACCCTGGTTCAGAGCGAATCGGACGGCGCTCTTTTCTGGAAGCTATCGGAAGGCCGCAATCCTATGCCGGCTTACAAAAAGGTCTTCACCGACCAGCAACGGTGGGAGCTGGTGCTTTATATCCGCTCGTTGGCAAAATCCGGGAAGAAGAAATAATCCACCCGTTCCACCAAAACTTAAATCTTCCGCAATGAGCAACAATCAATTGACCGTTTTCGTGGTCATTACCGTCTTTTTCGGGCTGACGATCAAACCGGCATTGGCACAGCAATCCGGAGTCGACTCGGCCCTCCTTCAGCGCATAGATGCGCTGGAACAGCAAATGGCCGATCAAAAACCAGGCGAAAGCCATCTCATGATCGTAGGAGTGGCAACCTTCGGTTTCAATGCCAATAAGACTACCGTTATACCGCAGGGTGGTCCGGGTCAATCCGCGAAAACTGTCACTCTCGGGGATGCCGACCGCTATGAGTTCAGCCCGATGTTGCTGTGGCGGCATGGCACCAAATGGCTTATGGAATTCGAGCCCTCTTTCGATGGAAATAATCTTGGCGTCAACTGGGCCAATATCTCTTATTTTGCCGCGCCGGGCTTAATTGTCCGCGCCGGCTATTTCGTCCTACCCTTTGGTATCTACAACAAACGGCTGGCCGCCGGCTGGATCGACAAGGTTGCACCCGACCCCGTAGGAATCGACCTGCCGGGCAGCGATTTCGGTATGGGCATCAGCGGTGGTCTTCCCCTCGGCAGTATGAAATGGAGCTACGACATTAGTCTCACTAATGGGCTTCAGCTACAGCCGGACGGCGAACTGCAAGGCGCCGGGATCGTGGACAACAATCTCAACAAAACGGTGTCGGGCAGGCTTTCCCTCCTGCCGTTCTCCAACTCGTGTCTCGAGATCGGTGTCTCGGCTTTATATGGCGGCGTTGCTTCCGGTCTACCCTACAACAATGCGAACGCTACCATGTATGGAGCGGACCTCAATTTCGTAAAGACCCTTTCGCCCATCCTGGTGAACATCAAAGGCCAATTCAGCCGTCTGCTGGTCAATGGCCAGCCATACGTAAAGCCAACGGATTCCTCGGCTTACACGTTCGACAACCGGAGCAGTTCGTCGTTTATCCAGTGTTCGTTCCGGCCAACGGCAGGACAACACGCTTTTGTCAAAAACCTGGAGCTTGCTTTCCGTTATGTCGATTTCGAAACGCCGGCGAACTCCTTCTGGGGCCAGAACTACCACGAGGAGGATCTGGGGCTCGACTATTGGTTTTCATGGCGAACCGTTCTAAAATTCACGTATGCCTGGTCGCGGTCAACCAATACCTCGGACAATACCTCCGGCCTCAAGGGCGTGGTGACCAACATGAACAACATCTATTTGCAATTTTCCCTTCAACTCTAAGTAACTTCGTCATGAAACCAATACTCAAAAGAAAGATGCCCCTCGTCGCCTTCGCCGTTGTAGTCGCACTGGCGACATCGATCATGGTTAGTTGCGCCGAAAGCCAAAAAGTCAAGGCAAAGACCGGGGCGCAGCTGTGGGCCGAGAACTGTCAGCGTTGCCACAACACGCCCTCGCCCGCGAGCTTCTCGCATGACCAATGGACTACCATCGGCATGCATATGCAAACCAGGGCGCAGCTTACGGATGAGGAGCGGGATAAGATCGTAGCTTTTTTAAGACAATTTTGAAAGGCACTTTATTCATACTATCGACGATACTCTGTACTCGGGCATACTGTCAAACGGTACCGGCTGTTCCGCCGCGGCAAAGAGACCTGATCGACATCGGTAAAGCCGTATTCCATATTCGCCCCCATGCCCCTACCCCCGGAAGGAACGTCCAATTTTCCTTCCTTCCCGTCTCCACCCAGACCGCCGGTCCTTCCGGCCTGACCATCACCGCCACTACCGCCGCCTTCCGGCTCGTCAATAGCAAGCCCGCCAACCTGTCGACGGCAACCTTTGCTCCCTACGTCGCCTTCCCGGGCCGTTTCGGATTCGCCCTGCGCTCTAATCTTTGGCTGCCTTATAACAGCTGGAACGTCCTCGGTGACATTCGCCTGCTCTACTATCCGCAAGACACCTGGGGCCTGGGGGGCGCCCCTACTCCTGCCGGGCGGCTCAGGATAGACTATAAATATGCCCGTATATACGAAACCATTTTAAAACGCATCCGCCCCTCGCTATTTGCAGGTATCGGCCTTCTGCTCGATAACCGCTACGACCTGGATGCCCCCGGCGACAGCGCCCTCCTGCAAAAATTCACCCACTATCCCTATGGCACCAGTTCCAGCGAACAATCCACCTCCACCGGCATATCTTTCAATCTTCTGTACGACACGAGAAAAAACACCGAAAACCCGCTGCCCGGCTATTATGCCCATCTGGTCTACCGCATCGACCCCTCCTGGGCGGGCAGCAGCGACTCGTGGAACTCCCTTTACCTGGATACACGCAAATACTTCCCTTTCTCCCCTACCCGTCAGGACATGCTTGCCCTCTGGGCATTCTATTGGACTGTCCTCAACACCCATACCCCTTACTACGACCTTCCCAGCATAGGCTGGGACCCCTATCAGCAACGCAGCGGCCGCGGCTTCCCACAAAACCGTTACCGCGGCAAGTCCCTCCTCTACGGCGAAGCCGAGTACCGCCGCGACCTGACCGCCGATGGCCTCCTGGGATTCGTACTCTTTTTCAACACCAATACTGTAAGCGAACCCGACACCGGCAAGTTTATGTACCTCCACCCTGCCGGCGGTGCCGGCATCCGCATAAAGTTCAACAAAAGATCCGCCACCAACATTGCGCTCGACGCCGGGTTCAGTAAAGGTTACACCGGCATTTATCTCAATCTCGGCGAGACATTCTAATCCCGGCTTCCCGAAGACGCCCCAAAACAAACGCCGGACAAAGTCCGGCGTCCCCAAAAAAAGATCGATCAAAAGCTATATTCCGGCACCTCGATCTTCAGTTTGTTCTCGACGGCCGTGACACCGCGGGCCGACCAGGCGGCCAGTTCGGCATCGTCCGATTCCGCGAGCGAGCGAACCGTGCCGTTCAAGGTTACCCGGGTTCCCACCAGCGAGACCGTCACCTTATCCGAATCCACCGTAGCGCTCCGGCGCAAAGCCTCCCTGATCTTTTCCTTGACGTCATTCGGCGTGGTGGTGGGAGACACCGAAATGAAATTGTTGACCCGGATGACGCCGGCGAGGTTGCGGATGGCGTCGGCGGCGTTCTGCCGCTCGAAATTCCAGTCCACGATACCTTCCAGCGTGACCACGCCCTGTTCCACTTTTATCTTGATCTTGTCTTGCTGTACGGCCGTATGCCATTTCAAGGCATTCACGACGGCCGCAGCGATCTCGCCGTCGGTGCGCATGTTGACCGGTGATAACCCCACTGTGATGTTCTCGGCCACGGCCTTAACGCCGAGGATCTTCTTGGCGGCGAGTTCGGCACCGATCTTCTTGCCGTAACTGTCTACATGACCGCTAAGCGTAACGACCCCATCTTTTACGGCCACGCCGATCTCGCTGGGGCTCAAAAAGGGTTCCCAGTGCAACTGGGCCATGACATCCTTTTGGATCTCTGTATCTATTCTCATATAAAACTTTTTTGGTGATTGGATAGCCGTAAAGCTAGACCTGCCGCCGAGGTAAAAAAAGGACGTTGGTCAGCCGTGAAGCTGATGCTGGGCCTGACCGCAATCACCAATCTGCCTGATTTGGGTCATTGACGGCGTGGCATGAAGAGAATAACTTAGCCTAAAGCGATGCCGTATGCAAACGATAATTGTCCCGGTGAATTTCGGCAACAATGCCGCCAACGCCGCATGCTATGCGGCCGACATCGCCTTTACCACGGGCGCCGAGATCCGGCTCGTTCACGTAATCAACTCGCCCAGTGTCTTTGCGCCGCATCCCATGCCTGAGTCCTTGTTCAAGGAATTACAAGACAGCGGATACCTGCTCTTGAACAAGCTCCGCACTGAACTGTCGACCCGCACGGGCGGCAAGGTGAGGATCAATATCGACCTTGAAACCGGCAAGATCGACCATGAAATGAAAGTCTACTGTCAACATTACAACCCGTTGCTGGTGGTCATGGGCGCCGCCGGGTCGGCCCCGGACTCGCGATACGGCTCCGACGACGCCATCGACGCGATGAAGCAGCTGCCCTATCCGGTACTCGTCGTCCCCCCCAAGGCCATATTTTATGGCGCGCCCAAGGTGACCGTCGCCTGCGACGACGAAGATATCGATGCCCGGCTGCAATCGCTGCTCCCCTTTTTGAAAGAACTGCGCATGTCGCTCGGCACGCAGTTCCAGGTTATCCATGTCGTCACGGATGGCGAAAGCTTTCGCGAAATGCTCCATAAATATGAGCTTTTGAAAAAGGAACTCGAGGTGGTGGGGCCTTCCTTGAATGTCGTCCGGCGTAGCAGTATCGGGGAAGGGGTAACCGATTACCTCGAACATCACAGATCGGACTGGCTGCTGGTGCTGCCCAAGAAACATAGGCTGCTCGAATTCCATAAAAGCCGCGCCGGGGAGATCGCGCTTAATTGCCCAATTCCCGTGTTGTGGCTGCATGAATGACGTGATCAGGCGAAAAGTGCCGCAAGGCCCGCTTAGCCAGTCGTCGGCTACGGAACCATAAACCTGACAAAAATCAGGTTCCCGCCTGAGGACGCTCAATTTCCCGGCAAGCAACCGCATATACTTTTGGACCATGAAAAAATCATCGTCCCCTAAAGGGATACTCCAAACTACAGCCGTCCTCTTACTTGCCGGTTTCGCGATGAGCCTCATCACCGCCTGCAACCAGGCCGGCGGTACGAAACCGGCGCCCAATGACACGGCCACCGTCATCGGCGAATACACGGCCGATCTCACCCATGCACCCTTTGTTCCTGTTGCAAGGAATTACCCAAAAACCGAAAAGGTCATCGTCAATATCGAGGTGGTCGAAAAAGTGATGAAGCTCAGCGACGGCGTCACCTATACCTTCTGGACCTTCGGCGGTACGGTTCCCGGCCCTTTCATCCGCGTTCAGGAGGGTGACGAAGTGGAGCTCCACCTGAGCAACAACCCCAATAACAAGATGCCGCACAATATCGATCTCCATGCGGTGAACGGACCCGGTGGCGGCGCGGAAGCAACACTCACCGTGCCGGGGCATACCTCGACCTTTAGTTTTCGCGTTCTCAATCCCGGTCTCTACGTATATCACTGCGCCACCGCGCCCGTAGGCATGCATATCGCCAACGGCATGTATGGCCTGATCCAGGTCGAACCAAGAGGCGGTCTCCCCAAAGTCGATAAAGAGTTTTACCTGATGCAAGGCGAATTCTATACGAAGGGAAAGAACGGCGCCCCCGGCCTGCAACCCTTCGATATGGACAAGGCGATAAAAGAACAGCCAGAATACGTCGTATTCAATGGAGCCGTCGGCGCCGCTTCGGGGAATAACGCCCTCCGCGCCAATGTCGGCGACCACATTCGTCTCTACGTCGGGAACGGCGGGCCCAACCTCGCCTCTTCCTTTCACGTGATCGGCCAGATCTTCGACACCGTCTTTCAGGAAGGCGGAAGCGAGGCTAACCACAACGTGGCCACGACCCTGATCCCCGCTGGCGGCGCGGCCATCGTCGAGTTCACCTGCAAGGAGCCCGGCACCTATAGCATCGTGGACCACTCCATCTTCCGGGCTTTCAACCAGGGCGCACTCGCACAGCTGGTCGTCGCCGGGAACGCTGACAAAGTGGTCTACTCGGGCAAGATCTCGGACGAACTCTATCAACCCGGCGGCGCCGTGGCAACCCAGGAACCGGCCGACCCTGCCGCACCCGATCTGCCATTGGCCGAACGCTTTAAACAGGGGCAGCAGCTCTTCGAGATGAACTGCTCCTCTTGTCACCAATCTACCGGCATGGGGATGCCCGGAGCGATCCCGCCGCTGGCAAAATCCGACTTCCTCATGAAGCGCTCCGATGAGGGCATCGGCATCCTGCTCAACGGCATCAACAACGAACCCATCATCGTCAACGGCAACCATTTCCAGGGTGTCATGCCCAAACTATCCCTTAGCGACGACCAGATCGCCAACATCCTCACCTATGTTCGTAACAGCTGGGGAAACAAGAGCCTGGTCGTCCAGGAAAAGCAAGTAAAAAAAGCAAGAAACCAATAATACCCGTTTTATGAAACTCCCTGCAACCAGCGTATTTATACTGCTCTTCCTGCTACCACCCGTAAGGCCACAAGCGCAACTGGAAGCGGCCCGGTCCGTAAGGGCCCACGGCCAAGTTAATACGGAGATGATCCGTATCCCCGCCGGGAAATTCCAGCCGTTCCTGCTCGCAGCGGACCAAAAACACGAAAGACATGTTGCCGCCTTCCTGCTGGGTCAACACGCGGTTACAAACGCCGAATTCCTCCAATTCGTCAAAGCCAATCCGCAATGGAGAAGATCAAGCGTCCCCCGCCTTTTTGCCGACAACAACTACCTCAGCCAATGGGCCGGCGACGAAAACATCGGCAACGCAGCCATCCGCCGGAGCCCCGTCACGAACATCTCCTGGTTTGCGGCGAACGCCTATTGCAAATGGCTAGGCAAACGGCTGCCTTCCCTGGACGAATGGGAGTACGCCGCGGCCGCGCGACCGGAAAACGCCGACCCCGGTGCAGACCTGTCGCGGATCATCCTCGGCTGGTACGATCATCCAACCCCGGCCATCCTGCCGGCCGTGGAATCGACCTACAGGAATACCCTCGGACTTTGGGACATGCATGGCCTTGTCTGGGAATGGGTAGACGACTTCAACAGCGTCATGCTGCAGGGCGGGAACTTTTATTGCGCCGCAGGGTCCGCCGGCACCGCCAACAAAGCCGACTATGCGGCTTACATGCGTTACGCTTTCCGCGAAAGCCTCCAGGCGACCTACACCGTGGGAAGCCTGGGTTTCCGGTGCGCACAGGACATAAAATAAAAATCGACTTATTATGAAAAAGATACTGACAATAGGCGCCATAACGATCGGCATGATCGCCTCATCCTGCCACGGGAAACAGCTCGTCACGAACCACATCTCCTGCTGCCCGCCGACCGGGACCACGGCTCCGATTACCATCGCGACCACCCTCCAGGCACAATCGTCTATTTATCAACTGACCGGAAAATGGACCGATGAGCACAACCAAAGCCTGGAGCTCAGGGACCTGAAAGGCAAAGTACGGGTTATCGCCATGATCTTCACTCATTGCACCTATGCCTGCCCGCGGCTCGTTCAGGACATGAAAGCGATCGCCGATAGCCTGCCCGCGGCGGAAAAGAACAAGGTAGGTTTCGTCCTCGTCTCTTTCGATGCACAAAGAGACGATCCCGCCCAACTCGCCCGTTTCGCGAGCCAACAGGGCCTCGACGACCACTGGACCTTGCTCCACGGCGATCCCCGGCAGATAAGGGAGCTGTCGATGGTCCTGAATGTAAAATACCAGGATGCCGGCGATAACACCTATACCCACTCCAACGCCATCCTTATCCTCGACAAGCAAGGCTCGGTCATCCGGTCGCTCGAAGGTTTGGAAGCCCAGACCAGCGTCGCGGATAACGAGATCAACCGGCTGGTCAACCGATAAAGCGACAAGACATGCCAAGAGAGAATCCTGATTCCTGCGGTTTTGATAAATGTATCTTATGCAGATCATGCGATGCCGTCTGGGTCGAAGCCATTGCCCAAAACCGAAAGGTTTTCCATTACGAAAAGGGCCAACCGATCTTCACCGAAGGGAAAGCGATCCATGGCCTCTATTTCATCTATAATGGCGCCGTTAAGATCCATCAGCGTTGGGCCCCGGGCAATGAATTCATCCTGCGCTTCGCAGTAGCCGGCGATGTGCTCGGCCACCGGGCCCAGGGTGCAGGCTCCGCCTCGCCGGTTTCGGCCACCACCCTTGAACGAACAACCGTTTGCTATCTCGATCATGCATTCCTCGAAGCTGTGAGTAACGCCAATCCACTTTTTGTCCGGATGATGATGCAGCTATATGCTACTGAACTGCAAAAGGCCGAAAAACGGATGCGTGCCCTCGCCACGATGCCGGTGAAAAGCCGGGTAGCGGAAGCGCTGTTCGTCCTTCGCCACGTCTTCGGCGAGGATGCAGAAGGCTATTGCAGGATACCCGTTACCCGCATCGACATTGCCAGCTATGCCGGCACCACCTATGAAGCCGTTTTCAGGTTGCTCATCGCCTGGACCCGGGAAGGCCTCGTGACCACCGCCGGCAAAAAGATCCGCATCGACGAAAAGGAAAAACTTACCGCATTGATCCAACCATCAACTCTATAGATTTTACGACAATGACAGTTGCAAGCAGATATCTTCATGCATAAGGCAACCCGGTCTTTATCCTGACCTTTCTTTCAATGCGGGTTATCTTACCGGGAACCTGCCTTTCCCATTGCTCATCATCGCGGCCGCCAATACGTCCTTTTTTTAAAGCTTCGGCGCAAATAACCTGATGAACGTGGAGGAATTTATCAGCGACCATTACGGCGGCCTAAGCGTCAATCACTATTTCTATGGCTTTTTTTTCACCAAGATCCTTTTATTCCGGCGCCTCCGGCTGCGTGAGGCCTCGGCAATCAACCGTATCTTGAAGCAGGTGTCGGAGTATACAATAATTTCAACATCTTCCGCGTGGATCTGATCCGGCGCTTTACCTACCTTAACCATCCGGGGGTTTCCACAACCGGGATTCGCGTGAGTACAGGGTTGGATTTTTAGGCGTGTAGATGCATAAACTATCGGAATGGTTGGGTCACAAAAAAGTATATTCTTTTCGGATCGCCTACCTGGCATGGAAAATGCCTGAGAGTGGTATAAATCTACTTTAATGTGCAATTTCTGTAGAGTTCTTGCATTCATGTTATTGCTCCTTCCGGCATTGGCATCTGCCCAGCAAAAGGATACATTGACAAAAAGGCTGGATAGCCTGGCCAAAAACCCGGACAGTACGGGCGCCAAACAAAAAAACATCGTCGCTCCGTCCTTCTACAATGAGAACACAAGGATTACGCCGCGTGTCTATGTGCTGCTGACATTGGATGACATGAAGCAGCAGTGGACTGCCCCCTTGAGGGCCACCAGCAGCGACTGGTTGAAAGTGGGGGGATTTGCAGCGGCGACCACCGCGGCAGTATTGTGGGCCGATAGACCCGTTAATAAATTTGCTGTCACGCAGATCCGGACGAATAAATCAGTAGTGAATGCCAGTACGTACGTCACCAATTTCGGCGGCGACTGGGAAGCGTATACGCTTGTCGCACTTGGTACTTATGGCTTCGTGTTCCATAAAGAAAAGGAGAAAACGACTACGTTTTTGGCAACACAGGCCTACATAACGGCAGCGGCGATCGAAACTGCGGTTAAATACCTGACCAGCCGGCAGCGACCAAACTACTATGATGTCGTCACCGGTAAGAATAGCCATGTCTTCCACGGCCCATTTTACCACTTCCTGAAAAAAGACGACGCTTCCTTTCAATCCTTTCCTTCAGGCCATACCACTGTTGCCTTTGCAGCTGCAACAGTATTTGCGATGGAGTATCGCCAGTATCGGGCCGTTCCGATCATTGCTTATTCCGCCGCTACCGCGATCGGAATCAGCAGAATAGTCCAGAACGCGCATTGGATATCCGACGTCATGGTCGGCGCCGCGCTTGGCTTCCTGTGCGGCAGACAGGTTGTTAATAATTACCATCGGTATTCAAAGCTCCAGCTTGAAAACGAAAAAAAGAAGAGGAATACGATCAGTTTTAACTTGAATTATTACAACGGGACCCTAATGCCCGGATTCATTTACACCTTCAGATAACTGCGGTTACTTCCGCCGTTTCATTGGCCCCTGAGTAAGGTATCTGCCAAGTAGATTGACAGCTTCAGCAGGCCCGGGTGGGCTTACTGCTTTTGCCCACGCTATTCCAGGCCTGCCAGAAAGAAAAGGGTACCTTTTTCCCCAATCCTGATCTCACACCTTATATACAAGCAGATCGCGGTCATCAATGGCGGCTATATCGGTGCGCCGGGTAGCAGTGACACCATGGTATACACCTTTACCTACAACCGCCGCGGCGAGCCGCTCACGGTGAAACATCCCGGAGTGGGTACGGGAAACCCTAACGCCTACAGGGGTGGCGCCCGGGATGCCGTCGTGGACAGCGGGAGGATCCTTGTGACCTATGGCCGCCGTTAACTTCGTATGAGCAGCATCAGCGGTCCCGGTGATGCAGGTCATTGGCTGCCGGCCCGGCGCCGGCGTACCTTGGTTTCATGATAAAATATCCCAGCACATCCCTTCATCAGGATCTCATGGGCCGGGTGCCATTGCCACCGGCCGTTTCGATCCTGCTTCCCATGCATCCCGTGTTCTCCCCGGGGTCCGAGCTGCAGCATCGCCTGAAGATCGCCCTGGAGAACACAGGTCATCGTTTGCGGAAGAACTATACGGCCGAGGCAGCAGCGGTTATCCTGGCCCGGCTGGACAAACTCAGACTACAGCTCCGATCCGACACAGAACACAAGAGTGTCGCCCTTTACGCCTCGCAGCTTCACAGCAAGCTGGTCTATCTCGATGTTCCCGTCGAGGAGCACATCGTCATCGGGGATAGTTTTGCCATCCGGGATCTCGTAGCCGACTCCAAACAGCTTCGGGGGTACCTGGTACTTCTCCTCAGTGATAGGGAATGCCGGTTCTATCTCGCCGGCGAAGCTCATCATTTAAGACTTCTCAAAACCACCATTCCCACGGAAGTGTTCGCCTATGTGAATGAGAAGCCTCAGCGGGTAGCGAATTTCAGCGATCCCGGGGAGCGAAAGGAGGTCGTCGAGGACAAATTCCTGCATCATATGGACGAGGAGCTTTCGCGCATCCTGGTCCTCCATCCACTGCCTGTATTCGTGCTCGGTCCCGAAAAAATACTCGGTCACTTCAAGCAGCATTCCCACCACCACGCCCGGATCGCCGGCTTTGCCCATGGCAACTACCTGGATGCCGGTGAGCCGGAACTACAGCTTGCGGTACAACCCTGCATGGCGCAGTGGCAACGCCAAAAACAACGGAGCCTGTTGGATCAGGTGGAAACGGTGGCCAGTTACAAACGACTAAGCGTGGGCATTAGAGAAGCGTGGGCCGCAGCCGTCCAAAAGAACGCCCGCCTGCTTGTCGTGGAAAAAGGCTTCCGCTTTCCCGCCCGCCGCGGCGATATGCCGGACCGCATTTTTCGAGAGGACGCTCCCGATGAGAACCCTTGGTGCATCCCCGATGCGGTGGATGAACTTATCTGCCAGGTAATCGACCAGGGTGGTGACGTAGAATTTGTCGATGATGGGACGCTCGAGGAATTTGACCGTATCGCGCTCATCCGCTATTATTAAAAATTGCAGTATATGCGTGTACTCATACCGACACTCTTGTTTTTTTTTGTCTTTCCTACGGCCTTTGGGATGATCGTCGAAAACGGAAACACGGTGGTCATTGATCGTCCCGTATTCGAAGACATCTATCTCGCAGGCGGCACCGTTACCGTGAATGCGCCGGTCCATGGCGACATTGTGGCTGCAGGTGGAACGATCTATATCAACGATACCGTGATCGGCGAGGTGCTCATCGCGGGGGCCAATGTCACGGTGAATGGCTATGTGACCGGCAAGGTCCGGTGTATAGCCGGCACGCTGCGTATTGCGCAGCATATCGACGGGGACCTCGTGATCGCCGGCGGGACGCTATCCCTGGAGCACAATGCCATGATAGCGGGGAGCGTACTTGCCACCGGCGGCAACCTGGTCCTCAACGGCATCGTCCGGCGCGACATCCGCGCCGCCTGCGCTTCGCTCAGGGTATACGATAGCGTTGGCGGCAACATCGATTGCCGCGGCGCCGATATCGAGATCAATGCACCCATTGGCGGAACGTCTACCCTGGTCGCGGGCCGCCAGCTGGATATCGGCACGGCTGCGGCCTTTTATCACGACGTAGCTTATTGGGCACCCGATAACGTGGATTTCGGTTCATCGCTCAAAGGGGCAAAGAGTGTAAGGGATGAAAGTCTGCGACCGCCGGCAAGCCATTGGTATTTTCTGGGCGCGGTCACGGTGTGGAATGCCTTTTGGTACCTCGGAGCGGCCTTCGCAGAGGTGCTGCTCCTGCAGCTTCTTTTCGGGCCTTTGTTACGAAAAGCCGGGAGCACGGTCTCCGGCGGTACCTGGCGGGCCCTCGGCGCAGGCTTTCTATGGATCTTCGGTCTCCCCGTGGGCATCGTCCTGCTGTGTTTTACCGCCATTGGTCTACCGATCGCTGTCGTGGTGCTGCTTGGCTATATTGCCGTGTGGATCCTGTGTCCCGGGCTTGTAGCCGCTGTTATCGCCAACTGGCTCAACAGCCGGAGCAACAGGGAATGGTCCCGCTGGCCCCTGGTATTTGCGGGTTTTGGCTGTTCAGTGTTGCTGCGCCTGCTCTTTTCGATCCCTTTTGTAGGCTGGATCGCTGCCGTCTTCGTGATCTGTCTGGCGTTTGGCTCTATCCTGGTCAACATTCGTTGGAAAAAACGCCCGGCGAGTAGTCTCTAATCACCTTTAGATATTTTGATCATGAAAGCAAAAATGAAAGCATTGGTCTATGGCGGACCGGGTAAAATGGAGCTCAAAGAAGTGCCTGTGCCCCGGCTCGACAGACCTACAGACGCCCTCATTCGCGTGACCCGGACTACGATCTGCGGTACCGATCTGGGCATCCTCAAGGGAAAAGTACCCGATGTAAAACCGGGTACGACCCTGGGACACGAAGGCGTCGGCGTGGTGGAGGAAGTGGGGGCGGCGGTGCGAAATTTCAAGAAAGGCGATCATGTGCTCATCTCCTGTATCACCGCCGACGGCACCTGCGAACACTGCAAGAAAGGTATCTATGCCCATTGTGAAGATGGCGGATGGATACTCGGACATCTGATCAACGGCACCCAGGCCGAATACGTGCGCATCCCCCATGCCGACAACAGTCTCCATCCTATCCCGGCCGGTGTCGACGAGGAAGCGCTCGTGATGCTGAGCGATATCCTGCCTACGGCCTATGAGATCGGCGTGCTCAATGGCCAGGTCAAGCCGGGGGATACCATCGCGATCGTCGGCTCGGGCCCGATAGGCATGTCGGCCCTGCTCACCGCACAATTCTTTTCTCCCGCAAAGATCTATATGATCGACCTGGATCGTAACCGGCTGGAAACGGCGCGGAAATTCGGCGCTACGGATATCATCGATTCGGCGAAAGTCGACCCGGTGAAGAAGATCATGGCGGAAACAAAAGACGGTGTGGATGTAGCCATCGAAGCAGTAGGCGTTCCCGCCACTTTCGATATCTGTCAGCGCATCGTCCGGCCCACCGGCCACGTCGCGGTCATCGGGGTCCATGGCCATCCCGTAAACCTCGAGCTGGAGAGACTGTGGATCCAGAACATCACTCTTACCACCGGGCTCGTGAGCACGTTCACGACGCCGATGCTGATGAAGAATGTCCTTTCCGGAAAGCTGGAGCCCAAAAAGCTGATCACCCATCACTTTAAGCTGGGCGATATCCTCGAAGCGTATAAGGTCTTCGGCAATGCGGGCGAAGAGAAAGCCTTGAAGGTCATCATCACACCCGAAGGTGCGGAAGCCACACATGCCGCCGCCGGCCAAAAGAAAGAAACCCAACCGGCCCATCCGGCCGAAGCCCACTGAGCAAGTGGTAAAGGCGCCGATCCTGCGCCGGCGGTTCGCGTTCGTATGCAGCACCTCGATGATCTCGCCGGCCTCGCGGTTGAAGATCCTGACGAGGTAGAGCGTCGCATGGAATTTTTCGAGCAATTCCAGGAACCCAAATCGTTGCTTGGCGAGCGGCTTTATGGGAGTACCACCCGCGATATGCTTTTCGACTCCTCCATCCCGCTGTTTATCCTGCCGCCAACCCATCATGAATAAAACACCAGCTATGTTCCCGATCATCACGCTCACCTTCAACCCGTGTATCGATAAAAGCTTTTCTGTGGACAAGCTCCTTCCGGATATCAAGCTCGCGGGTACCGCGCCCCGGCGCGAACCCGGCGGGGGCGGCATCAATGTCGCCCGCGCCATCCGTAAATTGGGTGGCAACGCAAAAGCGGTATTTCCCGCGGGGGGGCCTTTCGGCGAGATGCTTTTCGCGCTGCTGGCTTTGGAACGTGTTCCCGTGAAACCGGTGAAGATCGCGGGTGAGACGCGCGAGAATGTCAACATCACGGAATCTTCCAGCGGCCGCCAATACAGGTGCGTTCTTCCCGGACCGGAATTAACCGACGACATCTGGGACGACTGCATCAATGCGATCGATGAACTCGAGGAGAGCGGAATGGTCGTCGTCAGCGGTAGTCTGCCCGAAGGCTGGCCCGAAGACCTATTCCGGCGGATCAAAGCGCTCGCGGCGCGCAAGCGGGGCCGTCTCGTCGTCGACAGTTCAGGGGCGGCGTTGGAAGCCGCCCTGCGGGCCGGTGTTTACCTGGTAAAACCTAGCGTACGTGAGCTCGAGGGGCTTGCAATGCCATTGGATTTGAGGGGAAGGACGGGTCTTGAAAAAGCGAGGGAACTCATCGCCAGGCGTTATGCTTCCGTGGTGCTGTTATCCGCGGGAGAGGCGGGCGTATTGCTCGTCACCGCAGAGAGCGCCTGGGAAATCCCGGCACCTCCGGTGCGAAAGGTCAGCAGCATCGGCGCGGGCGACTGCCTGGTAGCCGGTACACTATTGCGCCTCGCCGAATATGTTCCCCTGCCGGATGCGGTGCGCTACGGCGTGGCCTGTTCCGCTGCAGCGGTGATGAATCCCGGCACCGCGCTGTGCGAGCAGCATGATGCCGAAAAATTGTTTCGCGCAATGGCTGCGCCGCGTTTGATCCGTGAACCGCCTATAACCGCCGTATAGTATGAAAAAGATCTTTCTCTCCCTGGTCCTTGCCGTATCGGGCTTAACGCTCACGCTGGCTCAGCCACCTGTAAAGAGCCCCCACCGTCCCGCAAATACCCCCCACTCCTCTCCGCCGATCAGTTTCCGCTATGCCGCCAGGGTAGCCAGGAGGGCGGTGGTAAGTGTCCGTAGCGATGCCGTCATCGGCTCCGGCGTGATCATCGCGGACAGGGGGTATATCGTCACGAACTTTCATGTCGTCGACCATGGGTCCACCATCCGGGTGATGCTTCATGATGAGCGAAGTTTTCGTGCGACGCTGGTCGGTTTCGACCAACGCACCGATCTGGCGCTGCTCAGGATCGATGCCGGCGCCCTGCCTTTTCTCCATTATGCCGCGTCCGGCTCCATCGATGTGGGCGACGTGGTGCTGGCCGTGGGCCATCCATTTGGATTACCCGAGACCGTCACAATGGGCATCGTGAGCGCCAAAGGCCGGACCGAAGTTTGGCGCGAGGGCGGTAATGCAGCAGGTGCTTTTTTGCAGACGGATGCCGTTGTGAATCCCGGCAACAGCGGCGGGGCACTGGTAGACCTTCATGGGCGTCTTGCGGGTATCACCGATGCGATCGCTACACCCACGGGTGAGTATGCAGGCTATTCGTATGCGATTCCAGCGGAGATCGTGGAAAAAACCGTCAGAGACCTTATCCGGTTCGGCAAAGTCCTACATGGAGATCTCGGAGTCGCCGTGAGCAAGATGGATACCGCACAGGCGCACCGGCTGGGTTTTGCCTGGCCTACCGGCTTATATGTCGACAGTATCGATGCATCCGGGCCGGCGGCTAAAGCCGGCCTCCGGCGGGGCGATGTGATCACAAGCATCGACGAATATGCCGTCGAATCCACAACCCGCTTCCAAGAACTTGTCGCCAGACATAATGGCGGAGAAACAATAAGCCTGGCCTATGCCCGGGAAGGCAATATCTACAGATGTTACCCCAGATTGCAATGGGAATCACATACGACCCGGCAGGATCATTAGGGGAATCCTTATTCTAAAAAGCATATCATGCGTATAGCTTCTGAGGAACCAGCGGGCCAGGGCTGTCCGGTACTGCGGCTCCATGACAAAAAGATCGATGCCATACTCCCCGATGAAATCGTTGAGCGCCTGGCTGACATCTCCGCGTGCAATGTGTTTGTACACGAATCGTTTCGGCAGGAAGAACTCGACAATGCGATGCAGCGCCTGAATCGTCAGCGCATGCCGGTTATAAATAAAATCGTCCCCCATAGCGACGGCTTTCAATGGTCGATAGTCAAATCCTTCGGGTATCACCAGGACAGGTACAGGTGAATGATGCATGAGCCCGGTAATAGTGCTGCCAAAGATGCGGCGGGTTGCCTTGCCGCTGCTTTTCATTCCGGTGACGATGAGCCCCGCCCGAAGCTGTTCGGCAACAGCGAGAATGGTGTCAACGCGCGGACCTTCCCTTGCCAGCAGCGCGAAGCTTTGCAAGCCGCCGACGTCGAGCATCGAGGCTTCATGATCCAGCAGGCCCCGGCAAACGCGTTCCTTGTCGAGCACGGATACCGAGGTGAGCGAACGGGAGACCGTCACCGGCACCTGCGAGTATACGCTTACCATGATGAGCCCGCAATCGAGGGCTTTGGCCAACGCTACGGCATATGCTTCGGCCGACCGGGCTGCGGGAGTGAAATCGGTGGCGATAAGAATGTTTTTCATAACGAGTCGATTATTTTTCAATGGTGTTATGCCGAGCTTCGTAAAAATGTCGTTCCTTGCTTTTTCTCGCTCCTAACCTTCGCTGTCGCTCGGTTACTTCGCTCGTGTCATGATACAAGACATTTGAGGTGGGTGTTGAACCACTGCATTGCAAGCTCGACGATCTCATCGGACTTGTCTTCGGGGAGCTGCGTGGCGCTCTGAGCATGCGTGCCGTCGGGAAGATGCGTAGCACCCTGGATGATCTCCAGCCTTCTGGGGCAAGAGAGCAAAGCAAGAGCCTCCCGGTTGAACTCCAGCACGGGCCGGTCGAGACTGCCGGCGATCAGCATTGCCGGCTGTTGTAGTTCCGGAAGGGTCTCCGCGGCGAGATCGGTACGACCCGAACAGCATACGAGGGCATCGATGACCTCGTCCAGGCATACTGCCGCCCGGATGGCGGCTGCAGCGGCTACGGAAACGGCGAAATAGGCCAGCCGGTAATGGCCGAAGAGATCACGTTCCCGAACCCAATTCGTCACGATGAGCAACCGGGCTGTAAGCAGGTCGATATCGAACGCTGCGGAGGTCAGCATCTCCGTATCGGTGAGCAGGTCGGACAGCAGCGTACCGAAGCCGGCCTTTTGCAGCAGGGCGGCAACGGCCCTCTCGTGCCGGTTGAGATGGGCATCCGCGCCAGAGCGCGCGAAGACGATAATGGCATGAGCGCCCGCGGGTATCGTGAGCTCGGCCGTAAGTTTTTTATGTCCCACCGGGATCATGATCTGTTGATGAAGTGTCGTAAGCATGATAATAGTTTATAGTTAGTTGATCAGATTCCTGAGCCTGCTCACATCGAGCAGGTATATCCTGCCGTCCGTGATATCGATGAGCTTTTCCTTTTTAAAATCGCTGAGCGTACGGGTCAGGGATTCCGGCGCGGAGCCCACGATGGCAGCGAGATTGTCGCGGGATACGGTGATAAAGCTCCTGTCGTCCTCGCCCGAATGAAAATGGTCATAAAGTCCCAGGATGCCGATTGCCACTTTTTTCCTTAACGAGCTGTAGGCGAGATTGAGCAGTCCGGCCTCGCTTTCGGTGGCATTACGCGCCAGCCAGCGGATCAGTTGCTGTGAAAGGGCCGAATCGCTGCCCAGTATCTCCAGGAATTCCAACCGCGGGATAATGATCAGCGCCGCGTCTTCCAACACCTGCGCGTTATCCGTGTACGTTCCACCGCGCACCGCCGCGATATATCCTATGCAGTCAGCGGGTCCGTAAATATGGGTGATCAATTCCTTACCATCGGTGTTCACCAGGAAGGTCTTGACCTTCCCTTTGACGATATACCAGACCTGGGTTGCGCGCTGCCCTTCCGAATAGAGCTGGGTCTTTTTCCGAAAATAGCGGATGTCGCGGTCTCCCGGACTCCAGGCCTGTTCGCTGCCTTCGACGTTCTCGGATGGGGCCGTAGCGCGGGCCGGATGATCCTGCAAGCGGCGTCGGTGTTTCTCCAGGCAGATATCTATCGACCGGAGCAGTTCCACGCCATCGTAGGGTTTGGAGAGATAGTCATCGGCACCGGCCATCATTGCTTTGCGGAAATCGTCCTTCACCCTGAGTGTCGTCAGGATGATCACGGGTATACCTCTAGTTTCCGCATATTGCTGCAGGGCATGAATGACCCCATAGCCGTCCAGGACCGGTAGGTCGACATCGCAAACGATGAGATCGGGTTTCTCCGCAACGGCCATCCGCACGCCTTGCCGGCCGTCGGGGGCGCTGATCACGGTATAGTTGGACAAGCCCAGCAAGTCCTTGAGGTTGTC
>JAICXX010000354.1 GCA_025934485.1 Chitinophagaceae bacterium | reverse complement strand
GCTGATCGTGATGATGCTTCCGACGAAGGTATAGTCGAGATTGTACTGTCTGGCCAGGAACAGGAGGATATTGATCACCGTTTCCTGTGAAAAATAGTTCGTGATGCGCTGGTTTATCGCCGGATCGATGTTGAGGTTAAGATCGTGCGTTTCCGCGAGACCCCTGAGGAAATCCTGCAGCGAGCCGTTTGATACCGAGAGATCGGCTTTTTCTTTGAGTCCCGGTACGATGGCCGAGAGCTGTTTAAGTCTTTGCTCGATGAGCTGGAACCGGTCCGGTTGGGAAGGAGGTTGTGACGGGGGCTGGGTCTGGCTCTGGGATTGCCCGGAGACCTGCGCTACGGTAAGGCTTAGGAGGAGGATCAGCGTGGGTATAAGGTATAGTCTATGACGGAGTCGCATACGGTACAGGGTTAGTTTAGGAGTAATGAATAGATCTCTTCCAGGCTGGTCAATCCCTGTTCGAACAGCTGAAAGGCGTTTTCCGCTAGGGTTCTGATCCCCTTGCGGGTGAGGATTTCGTCTACGACGGAATTGCGGGCTTTGATCTGCTCTGCCAGCTCGGCATCCAGGGGAATGACCTCGTATACTGCTTTCCGGCCTTTATAGCCGGTGTTATAGCATTCGGGGCAACCACCCGGTACAAAATGGCTGGGCACGGGGCGGTAGGTTCGGGTCCGGGAGGGCAGTAGCGCGGAATCGAAAGGCTTTTCTATTTTGCAGGCCGGGCAGAGCAGTCGGACCAGGCGTTGGGCTACGGTGGTTTCGAGGGTGTCGGCCAGTAAAAAAGGCGCTACGCCCATGTCGGCGAGCCTCGAGATCGTGCCCCATGCGGAATTGGTGTGGATCGTTGACAAAACCAGGTGACCGGTGAGGGCCATACGGATCGCCATATGGGCGGTATCCGTGTCGCGGATCTCACCGAGCATAATGATATTGGGGTCCTGCCGAAGGAAATTGCGAAGGGTGGAGGCGAAGGTCAGACCGATGCTTTCCTTGACCTGTACCTGGTTGATGCCTTCGAGCGTGTATTCGATGGGGTCTTCGATGGTAAGGATATTGCGGGTCTCGGTGTTGAGCAGCTTGAGCGTGGCATAGAGTGTCGTCGTCTTACCCGAACCGGTAGGCCCGCTGATCAGGATAATGCCTTGTTTCTTTTTAAGCCCTTCGAGATAATTGCCGAGATCGACGGGGGAGAATCCCAGCGTATGGATATCGATATCGGTGGCGTCGTTGCTGAGCAGACGCAGCACCACTTTTTCGCCGTGCAGGGTAGGGAGGACGGACACACGGATGTCGAATTTGCGGCCTTCGTGCTCGAAATAGATGCGGCCATCCTGCGGCAGGCGTTTTTCGGCAATGTCGAGGTTGGAGACGATCTTGATCTTGTTGATGAGGGAGGGATATTGTTTTTTTTCCAGCAGATAGCGTTGAACGAGGACCCCATCGATACGGATGCGGACGCGGCATTTTTCCTCATAGATCTCGATATGGATATCGCTGCTTTTGAGATTCCGGGCTTCCGAGATCAGGTTGTTCAGAAAGGAATCGGCGTCGCCGGTATAGTAGTCATTGAGCTGACGGCTGTCCAGCCGGTCGCTTGGATAATATTTTTCCAGCAGCTGCTGCACCATGGCCGCAGGCTGGGGGTGGAGGATGACCTTTTTGCCCGTGAGCAGCTCCAGCTCGTCCGGCAAATCGGGGCGATAGCGCGACTCGTCGATATGAAAGGCGAGATGGCCGTTGTGTTGTGCACCGGGTACGATGCGATAGTGCCAGGCTTGTTTCCCCGAGATAAGCTTAATGGATAATTGGTCTATGGTGGGTTGATCGGGATGCATGGCAGATTAGCTTGAAAAGTTCATAAGATCGCCAGTAGCGGGTATACTTCTTACGGTACAGATCGCCAGCACTAAGATGAGACAGGCGGCCTGAAGCCCTGCCAACGGAATATTGCCGGCGTTCCCATAGAGCCGGGGCAGGTTGCGGAAGATCAGGTGGATGAGCACGGATAACACCAGGCTCGAAAGATAGAAAAGGACAAAATTGACCGGTGAAAAAAAACAACCCGCGGCGAGCATAAAGAAGAGATCGCCTTTGCCGATCGCGTGATCCAGGAAGGCGCGCCGGCCGGTTCGGATCAGGAACCATAGCTTGAGCAACCCGAATTGCAGGAGCAGGAACAGGGTATTGATACCGATGTTGATGAGCAGCGTTTGAACGGAGTGCAGTTCCAGCCATGCGAAGCCCATACCGGATACGGCGAGCAGGGGGAACAGGAACCAAGTCACCGATCTGGTGGAAAGGTCCTGGCGCGCGATGATCAGCAGGATCGCAATAGTAAGCAATAACAGGATGGTTGGCATTAGTCTGGTATGGTTTCCACTAGATTTTTATCCTGGTCGATCTCCCAGGTATCGAAGGTTCCGTTGCCGTTAAAGTCCACCACGGAGGTGGCGCGGGCCTTGAAGGCGGTATTGGAGGCGTCGATGATTTCTATTCGGTAGTTCGCCTGACCGCCGTCGGTGGTCAGCTTTTGCTGTTCAAAGCTAAGGTCTATAAGTTCTTTGGTATACTTGGATTTCTCGTAGTAGTAATTCTTTTCAAGTGTATAAAGATGCTGGAGCTGGATCTTGGCTTCGGTGCTTTTAGCCTTGGTGATCAGGGGCATAAGGTTGGGGAGGGCGAGCAGAATGAGGATGCCGATGATGATGAGTACAACCAGGACTTCAGTAAGCGAGAAGGCTTTTATTCGTAAAGGGGATAAGGGTTTTTTCTGCATGGCTGGAGAGTTAGGCATGGCAATATTGGTAAAAATTTGATTACAAATACTAATTCCTTATAATTTTTTTTTGCACGCAGGTGTTTTTCCAAATAAAATATTTATGTTTGGAATAATTTAGACTTAAACCTTAACATTCACCTTAACCGATGGTCTTATGCCTATGAGTATCGTTCCGCCAGTCGCATCTGCCGACGTTGGCACAGCTTCTCCACCCGTTTTTCATTTTAATTTAAGGATTTGCATTTTCTGTGCTTAAGCAGCTATTTCTGAGATCTAGCTGAATTAGCGGTCTCCTAAACGATACTTTTATGTTGCTGGGTAAAACCCCTCGCAGGATAGTGGCGGCTACGCTATTGACTATCTTTGCCACCGAAACCTTTGCTCCCGGGATCTGTTATGCGCTCACCTCCGGTCCTACGCAACCGGAGGCCAACAGTTTTGAACCGGTGGATACCACCGACATGGTCAATCTTCAAAGCGGCGATTTTACCTACAATATCCCGATACTGGATGTGCCCGGTCCGGATGGCGACTATCCTTTGGCGCTATCCCATCATGCCGGTGTTCATACGAGTGACGATGCCAGTTGGGTAGGTCTTGGTTGGTCGCTGAATCCCGGGGCGGTCAACCG
>JAICXX010000233.1 GCA_025934485.1 Chitinophagaceae bacterium | reverse complement strand
GCTAGTGAAAGGACGCCCATCATGGCGCCGGCAAAAGTCACCTGTATAAATATTCCTGCGCCGGAAATCCCTAAACGATTGTGTTCCCAGCCAGGCTCTTGTACTTTTATCCATCCTTTGAGATGTGCGAATACGCCGAATTTATTATGGTAAAAAGGCCTTTTAGACCAATGGTGCGTATCTAACGTTGTTGTTTTCATAATCGAAAAGTTTCTGATGCACAAAGTTACTAACCGCCGGGGTAGTAGTATATGACGTATGTCATACATCAAATGTTTTTATTTGCGAAAAGGTAGTAAGACTGATGATTTCTATTCTGTTATTTAGTAGAAATGTCACAAAGTACAAAGGCATATGATATTTCCTCTTTTGGTTTCGATCATTCCTTTTGCTTGAACTTTTTTCAAGATGCGAATAACCGTTTCAACGCGCAATCCACTCATGTCGGCCAATTGTTGTTTTGTAATATCTAACTCCTTATTGTCGCAATTCTTCTGGCTCATCAAATAATGAATAAGGGTTAACAAACGATGTTCTCCCTCCTCAATGGCTATTTCTTCCAACATCATCTTTGTATAGAGTAATTGTTTACATAGCATTTGTGTAACGCTAAAGTGAAATAGGTAGTCTTCTTTGAGAAGTTTTGTAAATTGTTCTCTTGGCATTAAATATAGTTCACAATCGGTGAAGGCAATCGCGGCTTCCGGGTAAGTCTGGCCAAGAATTAAAGGCGGAATGCCAAAACAATCACCTGCCTTGAATACTCCTTGTATAAACTCCTTCCCACTCGTGTTGCTATAGATAACTTGCACCGCACCTTCTTTTACCTCGTAAAAGCAGCGGGCAACGGCATTTTGATGGTAAATTGCTTCGCCTTTCTTAAACGCTTTTATTTTTGTCGGCGCCGTATTGATATCATGAGTAAACATAAATTCCTGATTAGCTCAGTTCATGAATAATTCGAATCAGGATGCCATCTAACGAGGCATTTACAGGAATTTGACAAGCTAAACGGACTGTAAGGCCTGCCATTCCCATTTTTTTTATCGTGGTTTCTTCGTTTCTGTCAGAGGCGCTCAACCCGGCTGCATTTTCAAGCAGTTCGATCAAGCAGGTCCCGCACCTGCCCATTCCCTTGCATTGACCGAAGTCTTCGGTATAGATATTATCATAGATCAGCACCATGAGGCTCCTATACTCGCCCGAATAAGTTTTTAGGCCATATTCTTTGCCGTCATAGATAATGTTGATCGTAATATCTTTATCTCGTAGTCCCATATACAGGCTCTATATTCCCATCCTCCTTTTATGAAAAATCACCACCGCCACATTATACGCGTATAGGACGGCAACCATCACCCAAATGATACCCGATAATCTAACCATTGTCCCGGTATGCATATAGATCCCTAAAACCAGTAACGGCAACGCTACGACATAACAGCGAAATTGCCAATTCAGAACATTTTCCTTGTACAACTGCTTGGGCATCGGGATCTTCCCTTTTCCGTTCAGATTTTTGTACCGTTCATTCCAGACGATAAAAGGTAAGGTTTTAAACGTCATGCCTAAGAGGATAGCACTGATCCACCCAAGGAATACAAAAACGCCATAGACAATCGCCCAATGGTGATCTGCGCCATAGTAAATCGCGGGGATCAGCAGGAAACTAATCAATAGCGCCAGGATCGAAATACCGACATATTTCATTTGGAAATCAATTTTCTTCTTTACCCTGTTCCGATAGACATCGGTCAAATAAGCCAGCCAGGCCATCACACCGGCAACAACCATCCCTTCATATAAAAATACTCTCCATGTGATTCCATTGAAATAGCCATCCAGGATAAAGGCTATAAGCCCTGTATTTTGCAGCAAAAAGGCCCACCGGAGCAACTTATCCTTTTCCGATTTGCCCAAAAGGAACATTGGTACCAATTTGGTGCTAACCCCTGCGATCAATTGCAGGAACCATCCCGCAAGCCCTGCATGGGCATGCAGTTTTAGGATTTCCAGGTGGCTTCCCGTGATGAACGGATAGCGCAGGTTAACGGCCAGGACCAGGCCAAGGCAAGCTGTTACCACCAACCAAATAGCGGAACTGATAATAAAACATCTCTGAACACTGTATTTTTTACAGGAGCCGGCCGTTTTCCATGCATTCAGCAGGTAAAACAGGGCAGCGATCAAAATCAGCGATCCGCCGCCAATCATGATCATGCCTGTGCGGAAAAACCAGAAGGAAAGGATCAAAAAGGTGGCTCCGGAAGCGAGGAAGAAATAAGAGAGCAACGCGATCGAAGTGCTGTAAAGTTCCTTTTCACAAATCACCGGCAATAGTTGATAGGACGCACCAAATATGACCATTGTACCCCATCCAAGCGCCGCGGTATGTACGATTGCAAGCAAATGAGGCTGAAAATAATGACCTTCCAGGGCTGCGGGGCAAAAGAGGATCATGAGGGTTAGAGCGAGGAAAAAGATCGCTCCTGTCCCATAAAAAGGCAGGACCGCATTATTTTTGGGCGCTTTTCCAATGTTAATACCTGCCATTATTCCTGTCGTTTTTTAAATAAAAGCAACCGGGTATCCGTATCCGAAATGGTCAGGATATGAATTTCGTAGTCCTCATCCATCAATTCCTCCAGCAGGTAGACCGGCGTTCGTTTGTGGTAGACATATAAGGCATGGTCTAGGGGAAGCTGTTTTAACGATCTCAAAATGGCATTCATCGGAAGGGGCATTTCCAAATCCTTCACATTGATGGCGTGTGTCCGGTCCGCGGGGTATCTTGTTGCTATCTCCGCGAATGTCCGTGCATCGTCTTTGAATAGCTTTTGATTACGTCCCTCCTGCGTTTCCCGGGTTGCTTTCCGGCTCTCCTCCGCTCCGCCTGCCTTTAGAAAATAGGTAAGGATCTCTCCCTCGTGACCGGTTTTCGTGAAGCTCTCCGCGCCCATATCCTCCAAAAGCCGGATCAACGGAGTAGGAATAAAGGAGTTCACAATGCACAAAACCCCTCCGTGGTCCAACTCTCTAAATTTTTGCACTATTCCCTTTAACGGGTCGACACCATCTCTCAACATCGGCCGGACATCCAGATCGACCGGCTTTCCTCCTGCAATCTCGAAAACCCATTGAGGCTCTTCAGCCATCTCTACCGCCATCGCCGGTGTATCTGCCCCTTCAAAGACAAATCCCAGCGGTTGCAATGCCCGGACGATATCTCCGACGGAGCATCCGGCCATTTCTGCCGCCTCCGACAAGGTGATCCTTGCCGCCATCAATTTCCGCAAAAGCGGGTTCTTCAATTTCTTTAATGGCCTGGCCACCGAAGCTATGGCTTCAATACTGTCCTTGTTCGCCTTTATTATGCTGGATATTTTCGTTTGCCCGTTGATGATCATTGTCTAAAGATGTGCGGAAATTTTGCTCTTCAGTTTTGCTGCCGCTGGAAAAAGGATATTATTTTCCAGGTGGATATGCTGCAACAGATCGCTTTCGAACTCCTTTATCTTTTCGAACAGATAGGTATAGGAGTTGCACGCGTCTTCTGGAAGCGCATAATCGTGGGTGATTTTCCTGGAGAACTTCAGGTCCTCGCCGGATATTTCGTGCTCCATTTGCATCATCCTTGTGGCCTCCCTTACCAGGCCGGCTTCAAGACCTGTCGTCAGTTTTGGATTCCGTTCTCTTGCAACCATTTGCTTGATGGCGGGAAACAATATCATTTCCTCCTTCATCATGTGGGTCAACAGATCCCGGAGAAATCCGGACAGGCCTTCCACGAGTTCGGACGGAGAAGACTTAGCTGCCTCTTCCAGGGCAAACTGCAATTGCTCTTCGGAGACTCCGGCCTGTTCGCCCGCTTCTTTCAGTGTCTGTTTGCCCCCACAGCAAAAATCAATACCGATAAAGGCCTCCCCTTGTTCCAGGCCGTCGAAATGTTGGAAGATAACGGGGTGTTTTTGTCCAGGCTCTATTTTCGTAACGCCCAAAATTTCCAATGTGTTCATAGTGAAGTGTTTTTTATTATTTTAAAAGGTGGGATCAGCCCACTTAGTGATCATGGTTTTATGCGTCTGAAATGGCGGGATTTTTTGTCAATTGCATTAGTTTGGCGATATATCCCGCTCTTTTCTTCGCTTCTTTGGCGTTTTCTCCTTTAAACAAGTCATCCACCGTCCGGGTAAAGAGCTGTAGCCACCGGCTAAAATGTTCTCTGCCGATATTCAAGGCCATGTGTTTGGTCATGGGGTCGCCCCGGTATTTCTGGCTGTACAGCAGCAGGGTGCTCCAAAAATCACACATCCTTTGCAGGTGTTGGTCCCAATCTCCTTTGATGGTTGCCTCAAACACAGGTGCAAGCAGGTCGTCCCGACGAACTTTTTCATAAAAACTATTGACCAGGTCCGAGATGTCGTCCTCGGTTTGAATGTCTCTATCAGGAGTATGGTCGGATCCTTTTATCATTTCAAGAGATTGACGTGTGAATTGCTGATATAATAGTAAACTGCCCAGCCGATAAATCCGATTACCAGGATGAATATCCAAAAAGGAATGCTTTGAGGCGTTTCGCTGCCGGTAATCAGAAATTCTTTTTGATTTCCTTTCCCGTAGGCATTGATCATGATCGGCACCACCCCATCCACTACGGCCTCTTCTTTCAGTCCCTCGATTGCGATGGACGGGCCGTTCCTTACTTCAAACGGGATCAGGCGCAGCCCTTCTTTGCCGGACGGGTCCTTACTCACAATCTTCAGAACATGCCTGCCGTCTATAAGGCGCGTCGTATCCAGCTCGAAATTTACCGGGGAAACAAGTTCCGCGATCGGCTTCGGGTCCTCGTCCAAAAAAAGATATATCGTACTGTTGTCCACCATATTAATCGAGCGTTAAAATGAATTTCTTGATATGGGTTTCGGATTTTTCACCCGGCCGTATCAACCATTTTATTGAAAAATAAAGACTCCCCAGTACAATGGCCACGGCGACGCCTACAATGAGATAGTCCCAGCGGGTGTCCGGCCCGACCCCATGGGTTATCCCGCGCAACAGCCGGGGTTGCTGCAAGGTACAGGCAGGGCAGGCAAGGATACTGGTGATGGGGACCAGTGAAAACAATAGCAGGAGATAGGATGTTTTCATGTGTTTTTTATTTTGTTGTTCCTTGTAGTTTGATCAGGTCCACCAGCTTCTTTATTTCATCGGGAGTCACTGCCCGGGCATTGTTCCCCCAGCTGGTCTTTTCATGATTCATAATGGCCGTGATCTCTTCGGGGCTTAGGTTATTGTTGGTTCCCACCGCGGGCATCGGTCCATAGCCTTCCTTTATCCTGCCCGAATAACCATTCATGATGATATTGACCATTATCTCCGGGTTGTCATTCAATACAACAGGGCTGCCTTTTAATGGAGGGAAGGCACCTTTAAGCCCTTCTCCGTTTGGCTGATGGCAGCTCTGGCAATTCGTCGCATATAAGGCGGCACCGTCAAAGGCGGTCGTTTTGGCGCTGCCGCCGGACTCTACTTTGTCCTTTTTCTTATACAAAAAAGCTGGTACTGGCCTGCCGTCGGGCAGTTTTGTTTGTTTTAAGGACTGCAGGTAGGCCAGCAATTGCAGCGCTTCGGGAGTGGCCACCACTTGTCCGTCGCCTGCGTCGTCCCTGAATTCCGCGGGTACATTGATGACTACATCTCCCGGGTTCGGCTTCGTGGTGGTGGTAAACAGCCAGGTATAGGCTGGCATGACGGATTCTTTTACCAGGATCCGGGGATTGTATAAATGCGTGAGGTTCCATGCTGCGCTGGGTTGCCTCAGGCCGACATTGGTCAGGTCCGGACCGGTACGTTCCGTTCCCATCAAGGTGGCGGTATTGCGCCAGACATCGATCCGGTGATCCCCGGCATAATCGGCCGCAATGCTAGGGCGGGAACCCCATGTTTTGTCCATATCCACGTTCCGGACTTGCTGGGTATGACAGGCCACGCATCCATTGGCGATAAAGATCATTTTTCCTTTGACGGCTGCATCGCTCAGGGGTTCGGCATTAGGAAGGGGTCGGAAATTCCTTTGATTCTCCAGTGCGGGCAGGATGGCCACGAGCAGGGTCAATCCTCCGAAGAATAAAAACACCGCCCAAAATAATTTTTTATGGTTGTTGAAGAATTCCATAGTCTTTTTGTTTGATGCGGGTAGCCGCCGTCATTTTGTAGAGGTTATAGGCGAAGAAGAGGTGCGCAAGCCACATCAGGCTGCCTCCGATGGCTCTCCATAACCAAAAAGGTTCCATCAATGTCACTCCCTCGATAAAAGGCTTGCCGGCTATCCACAAGAGTCCCTTTAGCGTCCCTCCATACATCAGGGGAACGGTATAAAACAGCAGGCCGATCAATGCCATCCAGAAATGTGTGCCCACGAGGATCTGGGGCGGTTCTTTGCCAGTGAGCCGGGGAACGACTGCGTACATACCCGCCCAAAGAAAAAAGGAGATGATCCCATACATCGTGAGATGCGAGTGGGCTACTGTGAAATCGGTAAAATGCCAAAATAGGTTGGTGGTGCGGAACGCTTCCGCCGTCCCTTGCATCGAGCCGGTGAAATAAAAGACGACCCCTACCAAAAAAAAGGGCAGTGTATAACTGGACGATAACTTGTGCCAGCCCCCTTTAAAGGTCAGGATAAAATTGGTGGTGCCGGCGGCCACGGGAATGATCATTCCGACGCTTCCCACGATGGCAAAGGTCTGCAGCCACCAGGGAATAGAACTGAAAATGAAATGATGGGTGCCGATCACGGTATAAAACAGTATCTGTGTCCAGAAAGCGAGGATCCCGAGGCTATAGGAGTAGATGGGCCGGTTAAGCTGTTGGGGCAGGAAATAATAAACGATTCCCAGCGTGAACATCATAAACCACATGCCGACGGCCTGGTGCATATAATAGCCCTGGACAATGGTTTCACCCAACCCATCCTGCCAAAACGGTAGATACCCGACGGTTACGATCACGAGGCCGAAAATGATCGCCGCCACGATGTACCAGTTGGAGATATAAATTTCTTTCGGTTTGCGACGACCGATTGTCTGGAGGAAATTGATCAAGGTGATCATCAGGGCTAATGCGAACAGGGCCATGACCGGCCAGATGTATTCCCGGTATTCACCACCCGCATTGTTAATGCCGCCCATCAGGCAAAGACTACCGAAAAGTACCGCGGCATTGATCAGCCATAGGGAATACCACCCCTTCCGAAGGCTGGCCAGGGGGGTATTGCCGACGCGGGGAACGATATAATAGCCCAGGCCCAGCATCCCTAAGGAGGCCCATCCCCAAAACACCATATTGGTATGTACCGGGCGAAGCCTTCCAAAGCTCAGCCAGCTCACATGATCCGCATCGGGGGCCACAAATTTGATCCCCAGGTATTCACCGACGGTGGTGCCGACAACGAGCCAAAAAGTAGCGCAACCGATATAAGCCAGCACGAGTCGTGCCAGGGCCGGGTCGATAGGGGGCCGTTTCACCGCCCGTTTCTTCACCGGTACGACAGGTAAGGCGGCATGGCTCGTAATATTGCTTAACAATCCTTTTTCGTCTTCAGGAGCTAATTCTCCTATGAGTTCCCGCTGGGTTAGGCTATAGCCAAGTGCATCCCGGCGCTGGGTTAAAAGGGTTTCCCTTTCTGCTGGAGAGAGGGTGCTTAGGCCTTCACTGAATCGCCCGGCCTCCGTGAGTCGTTGTTTCTCCCGTTCCTGCCGGAGAATATTGCCTACTTTGAAGATCACTACCACGACGCCGGCCAGTACGGGGAGCAATAAAAGGACCAGCATGATCAGGACGCCGGTTTCCCCCCAAAAGGAGCCGGGCGTTATCCCGAGCAAAAACGGTGCGAACGCCAGACGAGTGACACCCGGCTCTTTACCACCCGGCGAGGGTTTCCCATTTTCCAAATACCGATCGATCTGCTGTTTGTCTAACGTGGAAATATATTCGTCCAGTTGCCTTTTGTCCATTTCCCCTTTCCTGCCCGGTGCAAGGGACCTGATCTCTGACGTCCTGAAATAGAGGTACAGCGTCGCAAGCAGGAGAATCAAGATGATGAAAAACAGGATCAGCGTCCAGCCCGCAACAGAATGAACAGAGAAGAAGGCTTTCCCCAGCATTGCGGAAAACAACAGATGGATGATCGCCAGTGAATAACACATATAAAGACCTTTTTGTCGGTTATTAAAGCAAAAAAAATCATGTAAAAACCTTGTCTCCATCTATCGTTCGGACGATATCGGCCAGAGTATAATTCAATGAACGCTTTTCCAAGTAAAATCCACCCGTACGTCCTTTCAAAGACATCACTAAACCTTTCCGGCTTAGCTCGTGCAAAATCTTTGCGATGAAATACTCGGGACAATCGATACCCTTCGCAATCTCCTTGATCCT
>JAICXX010000188.1 GCA_025934485.1 Chitinophagaceae bacterium | reverse complement strand
GACCCATGCCGGGATACGGATCTTGACGCTAAATGCCGCGGGTCTTGCGGGATCGATCGCTATTTGAATCCTGCCATCTTCGGGGAAATTCGTTTGCTGGGAGATGCGGGTCTTACCGATGGTGGTCGTGGAGGTGACGAAGTGATTCACGACGATGGTCTGGCGTGGGCCCTCGGCATAGATAAACCCCGGCAGCATCGAGATCAGCCGGGGACCGCTGCTCATACAGCAGTCGGGTTCGCGGAAATAGCCTTTCGGCGTATAGCCGTTGGGGGGAGTAAAATAGTGGTTGGCGTTTCCGTCGATGGTTTCTTCGGCGAAGACGTTGTTCCATTGGATGCGTTCGATGGCATCCGCATATTTCGGATCGCCGGTGATGTCCAGCAGTGCCTGGGAGAGCTGCATCCAGGACATGGTAGCGCAGGTCTCCATCATTTCGCCGGTGAGCGGGAGGATGTGATCGCGTTCGTAATGTTCGCCGACGCTGACGCCGCCCGTGATATAGCGCTGGCGCGAGGCGATGTCGTTCCAGGCGCCTATGACCTTGCGGAGATAAGAGCTGTCGCCGCTGACCTGGTACATGCGCAGGAGGCCGAGAAAATTCATTTGAAAGGTGTGTGCGTGCACATAGGGCTGGATCTTGTCGATGGGCATCTCGCCGGCTGCTACTTTATCCAGGTTAGAATAGGCATCCCAGCCGCTCCATTTGTCGATGCTCCCGGCTACCCAGCGGCACCAGTCGAAATAGCGATGATCGCCGGAAAGTTCATAGAGACGCATGATGGGGTCGATGAGCAAGGTACCTTCCCAGGAGTAATGGATACTATGACCGGCGATCTCGGAATGCATCGAACCTTTGAGGGTCTTATGATCGTTCTCCGGGGGGCGCATGGGGGATGGCCAGAATTCGGCTTTCCCCGGGCCGATATAATGCAGGAAATAATCGCCGAGGTGTTCGGCGGCTTTCAGCGCCTTGGGGTCTTTCCATACTTCATAGGCGGTGAGCAGGGCATGTTCCAGGAAATACAGTTCATAAGCGTCCATGCCGCCGAGGGGTTTCTCCGGTGTGCGGGCACTTTGTGCGGTGATGCCGATGTAGCCATCCGGGGCCTGTGAGCGGAGGAGCCGTTCGTACATGGCGTGGGCTTCCTGGTAGAGCGCGGTATCGTGGGTACGGGCGGCTGTGAGGATCGATGCTTCCAGCCATTTTCCCGGTTGTTCGCCGCTGCGCCAGTCCCAGCCGGTGAAATCGCGGGTTTCCATGAGTCCCACGTATTTGCCGATGGGAAAGGTATGGAGATAGTTCTGCCGGTTCTTTTCGAGGCGATTGCCTTCGAATCCGCCGATATGGGTGACGTCGGTGGGCGAAATGGCCTCTTCGACCTCCGGGATGCGGATCGTGTGTGACTCTGCCGGAGCAGCCATCAGGGACAACGGTGGTTGCTGTGCTGTGGCCGTGGTTGCGGCCGTCAGGAGGAAGAGGAATGTTATGGTATGCGCTTTCGTCATTGTTTGTTCGTCTTCAAATATCGTATGCTATAGATCGCAGTGGGTACGGGGTCGCCGGCCCCGGGTTGATCGGTATCGGCTTCCGCGGGTGAATCGGCGGTGGGGAAATGCCGGGCTTCGCCGGTACGGAAGACGATATGGCCAAAGCTTTCCACCGGGTCGAAGAAAAGCTGTGTGAGCACATCCTTGCCGTTGAGGTTCACCGTATACATCCGGGTATCGGTGTTGGCGGTGATGCGGAGGATATAGGGCGTGTTGGGCTGATAGCTCGTTATCTTTTTTGTGCGGGCGCCGGCCTTAGCGGTGAGCGTGCCATCGGGTTCAAAGCTCAGGCGGATAGCGGGGCTGTTGCGTTCGTCCTGCATTTCGATCTGCAACTGACCATGATCGTTTTGTCCGGCGCTGATCGAAAATTCCACCTGCATCTTTTGGGCTACGGGGAAAACCCGTTCCGCCATGGCAAAATCATAGGGATCGGAGTCTTTGAGGGTCAGCGCGTGATCGATGATGTCTACCGGTGCCCAGCGCGGGCTGTAGGTATTCCATGATCTAAGATCGGTGGTTTGGAAGTCGTCGTTCACATCCCCGGCAACCTTACCCGTCACCGGGACGGGAACGGTGCTCACCCAGATGTCTTCTTTGTTCATGCTATAGGTGATCCAGATATTGCCATCGGGGGGCGTGCCGTTGCCTTCTATGATGCCCCGGGTATATTGGGGGCCATAGTTCTTATAGTTGCCGCCATAGCGGGCGGTGGAGATCTCGCCATTTACCAGCAGCAGATTTGTATAATCGAGGCCGTCCGTACTGGTGGAGATGGCCAGCGGCCAGCGAAATTCGCTGGGGTTGTAAACTGTAGCATATTTCCCGTCGGAGGTCTTCTGGCCCCAGATCTTGGCATTGCTGGTCACGACATGGGGGGCGCGGATGACCCGCGACCAGGTGCGGCCTTCGTCCTTGCTGTAGGCGGTGAGGCCATTTTTCCAGAGACCGATGACATGGCCATCGGGCAGGTGATAGAAATCGAAGGCCTTATAATCTTTGTGCAGGGGAATAAGGGGATCGTTGCGATCCGTCTCCTCGACCCACTGCATCATCATCAGCGGAGTCGCCATGAGCTCGTTACAATCCGCGACAAAACCCTTGTCCTTGCTGGACGTGTAAAAAGGATAGCTGGTGTTGTGTATGTTCCACGCCGGGTTGTAATGGATAAAATAGATTGGGCCAAAGCTGCCGTCGGCATGGACTTCGCGGACGACGCGGCCGATACCTTTGCCGTCGTTGGGGTCATCGTGCGGGTCGAGGCAGATACCATAGAAACCCAGGACCAGGAGGCGGTGATGTTTGGAGACATAGAAGCCCATGCGTTGATGCATCACAGCATAGAGGTCTTTGGCTACGCCGGGGTGTCCTTCTTTGGTTGTTCCGTCGGGGATCTTGTATTCGGGGAAGACGATCATGGGTTTTGCCCACCGGTAGCCATCGGTCGACGTTGTGAGCAAGGTTTGTCCGGGCGGTACGCTCTCGCCTATGCTGTCGCTGAGGTATTCGAGATAGAACTTATTGTTCCAATAGCACAGCATGGGCGCGTGGTTGTAGGTGAACCCCGAGCCCTCCGCGGAGTCGGGATGTTCCCTATTGGCCCGCAGCACCTGGATATTGTGAACGCCTACGGCAGGCACGAGTTGGCCATGGTGATAGTCTACGTTCGACAGAACGTGACCGCTGTAGTGAACGTATTCGGTATCCTGTGCGCTGGCAGAAAAAAAACCGGCTAAAAGAAAGAAATATATCAAACGTCCATTCATATTATCCTTTTACGGTTTGCAGCCAGGCTTCCGCCATCAGCTGGGCACCGGCCAGGGTTGGATGTACGCCATCCGCGGTCCAATAAGCGCCGGGGGCGGACTTTTGCGCCTTGTCATAGACCTCCTGATAGGGGATGAAAGCGGCGCCGAAATTGTCGGCGATCTCACGGGCCGCCTGGCGATATTCGTTGAAAGTGGGATACCATTTATCGTCGACGGCCTTGACGCCGATCACGGCATAGGGTTCGCCGATGATGAGCTTTACGTCCGGGAGCGCTTGTTTGGTGCGGTCGAGCAGGGCTTTGTAATCATCTCTGTAGGTCTTGATCGTGCCTGTGTATCCGTTGACAAGGGTATGCCAGAAATCGTTGACGCCGACGAGGATGCTGAGCACCGTAGGTTTGAGATCGAGACAATCCGTTTGCCAGCGTTCGGCGAGCTGATAGACCTTGTTGCCGCTGACCCCTTTGTTGTAGCAGCTGAGCTTTTTTTCCGGGTAACGATAGAGCATTTCGGCCGAGGCGAGGAAGGGATAACTGGTGCCGAGCGCAGCGGGGCTGTTGGCGTCGTTGTCGCTCCTCTTGCGGTGCATATCCGTGATGCTGTCACCCTGGAAGAGGATGATGTCCTCGTTGGAAAGCGCGATCTTCTTCAACTTTGCCGGCTTGTAGGCGGCGGACACGATCTCTGGGATGTTGACAGCCGCCAGGGTGGCCAGAGCCGTGGTCTTCAGGAAATTCCGGCGGCTATTGTTTGTGTTCATGGAGTAATCTTTTAAGTGTTTTCTTATCGGTCATTACGATGGTTCCGTGTTTGTGGCCAATGGGTACCGAGACTTCGTCCGAGGCGTCGGTAAAGGTCTTGAAATCGGCTGTTTTGACCGCGCCATATTTTTTTGCCCGGTAACTGTCGAAATAGATATAGTATTCTTTTCCGACATGTGCGACAGTGGGCCCTTCGGTAAACTCGGGAGTAAAGGCTTTCGAGTCATCGTGCCATGGGCCGGCGGGGCTATCGCTGAAGGCTACTTTGATATTGCGTTGCAGCCGGGTGTTGTCTTTGAAGACCAGGACATAATCTTTGGGGCCGCGTTGCAGGACCATGGCGTCGATGACACTATAGCCGGGATCGAAGTAAAGCCTCGTAGGGGTGAAGGTCACAAAATCGCGGGTGGTGGTGCAATACAGGCGGTGGTTGTTCTTTTCGTCTTCCTGACCTTTGGGGAAACGGAAGGGGATCGTGGTTGCCCAGACGATGAGGAATTGGGCGCTGTCTTTTTCGTAAAAGATCTCGGGCGCCCAGACGTTAAACGCGTCGGGTTCTTTTTCCATTACGGGGATGAACTGTTGCGAGCTCCAGTGGATCAGGTCTTTGGAGGAGGCATAGCCAAACCCTTTGTCGCCGTTCCAGCCGCTGGTCCACACGAGATGCCAGACGCCATCCGGTCCTTGCGCCATGGAAGGGTCGCGCATGAGTTTTTTCTCGCCGATCTCCGGTTTCAGGAAGGAGCCGCCCAGGTCGGTCCAGTGACGGCCGTCACGGCTATAGAGGAAATAGAGCCCGGCGGTGGCCGGTTCGCGAAAAGAGGTAAAGAGATAGATTTCTTTCCCCGACTTGCAGGAAGCGAAAAGCATTACAGGGAGCAATATGCGAAAGATGTGCTTCATTTATGATCTTGTTCGAGCTTGTTCGATCGTGTTCGAGGTCATTCGTGGTCATCCAAAATGAGTACCCAGTCGTTACCGGGACCGGGTGCTCCGGGCGGGTCAAAGGTCAGCGTCTCCCTGCCCGAGAAATTGCCGATGGTCGAAGTGCTGCCGTCCCGTGGGTTGTACCAGGATGCCTGGAGACGCCGGGAACCGAGGGCGGCGGGGTTTACGCTGAAGGTACGACCAGTATAGGTATAGATGAATGCGTATTCTTTGCCACGTGTAGCGATCAGGTAATCATACTTAGTCCCCTGATCGGTAACGAGGGATTGGTCGGGTACCCGTTCGAAATAAGGGCGGCTGAGCATTAGTTTTTTGAGGTAGATCATCTGCCCGGCGCCGGGGTCGTCGATGGCTTTGAACCAGGGGGTGCGGGCGCCATAGGCGCTGCCTTTATCGGTAGGCCGCAGAAACTGCATCACGGAGTTGTCGCCGTAGGTAAAGCCGCAGGCGCCGGCGAATACGGACCAGTAGCCATAGCGCCGCACATCATCGGCAGTCCAGCGTGGCTGAGTGGTGTCGTGAAGCCCATGCGGGATCTGTTCGTAGGAAGGCTCGGCATCGAGTACGGGACGTACGGGGGTCTTGTTGTAGTCGGCCCGGATATACCGCCAGTTGTCTTCCCCATACCTTGGGTCCTCTTTGGATGTATCCTGGGCATAGCTGCGATGGCCGCTCTGGACGCTATTGAAATCGAGCCAGGGTTGCTGCTCGAACCAAAAGGAGGAGGAGGCGCGGCCGCGGGGATGGAAGGTGACGAGGTGGTTCGGATCTTGTTTCTTGAGGGTGGTACCGATGGTATTCCAGACATCCTCGTAATCGGCGCCCTTGATGTCGCCCCCGTTCATCCAGACGATATTGGTTTTATTCTTATAACGGTTAGCGAGGAAGCTCGCATAGGCCTGCGCCTGCGCGGGACTTGGTTTCGCGGCTTTGACTACCCCACCCCACACCGGTACCAATGCAAGATAGAGCCCATTGGACGCAGCCAGGTCGATGATGGTATCGAGGTGATCCCAATAGGCCTTAGCCGGTGCGGCCAGGTTTTTGTCGAGGAGGGCCGGATGGCCGTATGCGTCAGCGTCTTTAATGCTATGGACCAGCATAACCTGGATGAGGTCGAAACCTTTTTTATGACGGTTCTCGAAATATTGCTGTGCCTCTTCCGTCGTCAATCGTGAAAGCAGGAGCCAGCCGGTGTCACCCAACCAGAAAAAGGGTTTGCCGTTTTCGGTCATGAGGAAATGGCCGTTCGGGGCAACTTTGAGCCTTGGCAATTCCTGCTGCGGTATCAGCGTCAAGAGAGAAAGGAATATGGATAAAGCGATACGCATGGTTTATTTTTTCTCGAACCAAAATATTTTGGCGCCGTTCGCCAATGGGATCTCATGGGCCCGGTAGTTCTTACCGACGCCGGGGAGATCGAATTTGCGTTCGCCGTGTGCTGAATATACGATATAACCGTTCTTTCCACCCAGGGCGCGGACGCCTTCCGGGTTGCCCGGCAGGTCCGTGGGAAGCATCTTTGCGGCAGCGGCCAGGAAGCCAGGTTCGGTGGCGGGGATATTCGCCAGCGAGCCGCCGGCCATGAAGACGGCCCAGCCGTATTCATCGCAGCCATCCGCGGAATAGAGGATCGCCTTTGAAGGATAGCGGTCGCGATACTCTCTAACGGCATGGTATACCTGGTCGAAGCTGGAGCGTCTGGGTTTTAGCAGGCGTTCGTGCTGGCGGGGCGCCAGGCTCTGGCCGCCGAGGGGGGCATAGACCTTGCCATCCTCCTGGTAGTACCAGTAGCGGATATCGATGACGTCGACGGCCGCCGCGCGGGCGGGATCGGCCAGGATGGAGTCCTGTACGTCTTTTGTGGTGCTGAGGCCGATAGTCTCTTTGTGATGGGTCTCGTTCTCCCATTGCCGGATGTTGTCGAGCCAGAACTGAACGAAGTGCAGGGGCCCCGTGAATTCGGCGCTGGTCTCCTGGATCACGCCGGTGTTGTCTTTGAAATTGTCGAGACACTGGCGGATGAAGGCGACATGCAGGTCGTGACGTGCGGGGTTGGCCGTATCGTAGAACTGCTCGGCGAGGAAGACGCGTTTATCTCCGGCATAGGGTGTTGGTTCGGGGAAGCCGGTGTGGTTGATGTTGTTTGCGGGGCGCCAGGGGAAGTCGGCGTTATGGGCACCGGCTTCGATGATATTGTGTTGGAAATAATCCTGGTAAATGAGCGTCAGACTTTTTTCGTCGGCGAGGTCGGCGAATCGTTTGAGGCGATCCCAGTACCAGGGGTTATACTGTGTGAGATCGTATTTGCTGAGTCCGTCCCAGGCGGTGTCTTTGCCGCTGCGTTTGAAAGGAAGCTCGTAATAAGGCGGCCAGACGTCGCCGTCCTGGCGGCGGATGCGTTCGTGGTCGTCGCGGCGGCGGTCGTACCAGAGACCGTAGTTATGATCGAGGGCTACCACGTGTCCGCGTTCCATGCCATTGGTGAGGCTGTCGAGGTCATCCGTCAACCCGGTACCGGTGCGACCGGGCACCCAGCGGGTGATAGCCGGTTTGGCCTCGGCGAGGAAGTAAGGACGTACCGAGCCCATCCACCAGGGTTCGTAATAGCGGCGTCCGGTGAGGACCTTGTCGCCGCGGGTTAGCCAGCCGTCCGTGACCTGCATGGGAGCGGCCTTACTAACGGCGGGTTCGGGTTTTATGTTGAGCTTGTCGATCGACGGAGCGTTGCCTGGGTCGACGGAGATGGGATTGCGCTCCGCAGCCTCGTCGATCCATTCCGTCATCTGGGTCCGGGGTTTAACGGACCAGGCGGTGAGAGCCGCGGCCTGTTCGACGGTGGGGCTGCTGGAAGCTTCGTTCTCTATTTGCAGGATCTGGCCGCGTTTCACGGCGTCGGCGCCGAGGCGATCTGCCAGCTGGGCATAATAAAAGCTGCGAGGCTGGATAGTACTGTTGGATTCGGACCAGTAACCGTCGCCGCCGAATTGCGCCCAGGAGCCGTAGGACCAGTTTTGTGCGCCGGGTGGGCGGTAGCAGTTGATGCGGGCCGCGGTACAATTCCAGAAAAGGCTGTTGGCGGCGCACCAGCCGGAGCCCTGGTCGTCCTGTTCCCGATTCGCATAGCTTAGCGTTTGTCCGTCGATGTTCACGACGTCGAAGAGGATGCCGGAGGCCCAGCTGTCGATAGCGCCGCTAAGGCTATAGGGATAGTAGGACTGACATTGAACGAAGGCATTGGGCCCGGGGGCACAGAAGCCTACGGAAAAATCATGATAGGCCCGCTGCGAATACAGGCGTTGGAAAAGCGTTTGACCGCCAGAAGTGACAAAAGCGTATCGGCGTTGTCCGCCGATCTCGGAGACGGGGGACAGGTATTTACAATCTTCTACGGTAACGCGGTTGGCCGTTGGCAAGATGTCAACAGCAGAGCCGGCAAAGTGCTCCACTATGACCTGGCGTACCCAGGCGTCCATCACATTCTCCATAGTGACGGCCATCCAGCTATGTGCTTCGTCTTTGGGGTTACCGGGGTCATAGTCGGATACACAACGAAGATTCTCCACACCAACCTGCTCAATCCGGCCGGGCCATTGGTAGCACATGATCCTGCCGCCGCCGTAAGCCGTGTCCAGCGCGGTAGTCAACGGAACGTCGAGGGTAAGGCCATCGCCATCGACAGCGGTCACCTGGCGGTCCCAGAAGATGTCGCGTTCACCGGGTTTCCACCCCAGGGCGGAGATGCCGCCGCCGAAGGTCTTTGTGCCTATGAGTTCGATCCAGTTCCCGGTAGAAGGACGCTGGATGAGGACGCGGTCGCCTGCGTGGAAGGGGTTAGCACCGGTGAGGCGAAGGTGTTTGGCGTTTACGGGGACATAGGCATCGGCGATGTCGATGGCTTTGCCGGTGGTGCGGTTGTCGATGCCGGTGATGCGGATAAGGGTACGGCGGTCGTGGCCGGCAGCACGGAGGATAGTGCCATCGGGTCCCATGCCGCTCCCCCGAAGGATAACCCCGGAGTGGCGGATCAGGAGTTGACCGTCGATCTCGTAGGTTCCTTTCTCCAGCAGGACGGCGCCGCGGATGCCCCTGGCGTCTGCGGGCAGACTGCCGACGTAGTCGAGTGCAGCCTGGACCCGAAACGTTGCGTCACCGCCCCTGAGAGGAACGGTGACGCGTGCTTGAACGTCGGGTAACGGTATGTCTCCATTTTTATATCCAGCGTAAGAGAAGTCCGGGATGCGATCACCTTTTTCGTCGGGCGTGTAGACCAGGTGTCCGCCGTGGGCCGCCACCGGAGGTGGGGGTTCGGGTGGTTTCACTTTTTTTTGGGCCATTAGCGCGCAAGGCAAAAGTATCAGGACTATGGAAAAGGATCGCATCTCAACTATGATTTTGTTTTACGTCTGACTTCCGGCCGTCACACGGGCTTCTCACCTTTGCGGGCGATGGTATTTAACCAGACTTCGATGTTCGAATAGCCGCTTCCGTCTTTCGCAGGTTTAGCCGAGTCGTTAGGGTCATGGGGATTCAGGCCATGTGCGGTCTCGTAGGCATCGGGAAGACCATCGTGGTCGGAATCTTTATAGGGAGTTCCCTGGTAGTTGGGGTAACCGCCCACTTCGAAGATCTCGGTGACGATCCCTTCCTTATACGAATCCTTTGGCAATTTACGAACATGGAACTGAGCAAGTGTATCCGTATTCACTTCTTTATAAGCTATTTTACCCGTCCGGACCTGTTCAATGACGCGGGCGTCTACGGCATCGCGGTGCGGCAGGGTCGCGCCTACGTTGGCGAGGACCCAGTGGTAGGCCTCTTCGGCGGGCATGATGGTAACGGGGGGCATGGGGAAGGGTTTGTCGACCTTCATGTAGTCCTTGTAGATGCCAGCATCTTTTTCTTCGCCGACCTGGACGCCGCCGTCCCAGTTGTCTTTAGTGATAGCGGGATAGCCCTCCATGATATTACCGTGGACATAGGCGCGACCAAAATAGAGCTGTTTCAGCTTGCTGCGGCCGGTCTCGGGTTTCAGGATACGGTGACCGACGTTCTCGTCTTTGGGCGTAACGGGGCCGGGTTTGAAGTAGTTGTTGATGATATTGAACAGGCTGGTATAGTCGCCGCCGTCCATGGAGCGATGGTGCCAGTTGAAGACGACGTTATTGACAAAATTGAAGACGCCGTTCCAGCCAATGGAGGGGTTACGGCCCGTGTTATCGGCCCAGAGGTTGCGTACGAGCATACAGTTCTCGCCGCCCATGGTGGTGCCGAAGGCATGGTTCCAGGTATCCAGAGACTCCGCAGAGATACAGTTCTGGATGGTGATGTTCACCGTACCCAGTTTTTCTTCCTTGGAGCCATCGCCAGGGTCGAACATATGGCGGTACATCGAGAAGTTCTCATCGAGGCCCCAGCTCGTGGAGATGTGGTCGCAGATGACATTGCCTACGGGGTTGCCGCCGAGGGCGTCGTCGCGACGGCCAACATTGGTCTCCCCGCGGCGGAAACGCAGATAGCGCAGGATGACGTCGTGCGTATTGACCCAGAAGGATTCACCAGCCACGCAGATGCCGTCGCCGGGTGCGCTCTGGCCTTCGATGGTGATGTAGGGTGCGCGGACGATGATGGGGCTGTGCAGGTGGATGATGCCCGCCACGTTGAAGACGATGATGCGGGCGCCGCCCTGTTCGCAGGCCCAGCGGAGGGACCCCGGGCCCGAGTCATCGAGATTGGTCACGACCAGGACCTTACCGCCACGGCCGCCGAAGCTGTACATGCCGCCGCCCTGAGCCCCCGGAAAGGCGAGAAGCGACGATTGCGGGAGGTCGGTGGGCCGGGCGGCCCAGGGAATATATGGTTTTCCATGTTTCGCGTCATTGTCGATAATGGGCCAGGCTACCTGCCAGGCGGAGTCGGAATGCTGCCAGGCTGCTTTTAGCATTGAATCCGCCGATGCCTTGACGTCTTCCGGGACATTGGGGTACTGGGCCAATGCCGGTTTTGTGAGACCGATGGAAGCGGCAAGTGTAGCGAGCAGAAAAAAACGATTCTTCATTATATACTGTTTTGTTACTTAGTCGGATCGAAAGTACCGGCGGCTCCCATGAATGTCCAGCCCAGGGTTTGCTGCAGGGCAGGCTGTTTGCTGATGTTGGAGGATGGAATGCCGT
>JAICXX010000283.1 GCA_025934485.1 Chitinophagaceae bacterium | reverse complement strand
CGGCATGGTCTCCCTCAAAATGAAGGATGTAAAGCAAATCGATGAGTACAAGGGCGACAGCATCCTCGACACCGGCAGCCCGCACTATATAAAAATTGTGACCGACGTGATGGAACTCGACGTCTACCACAAAGGCATGGACATCCGCTATAGCAGCGACTTCGCCAAACAGGGCATTAACGTCAACTTCGTAGAACAAAAACGCCCCGACGAGATCGTCGTCCGCACCTACGAACGCGGCGTGGAAGACGAGACCCTCTCCTGCGGCACCGGTGTCACCGCCAGCGCGCTGGCCAACTTTCACAACGAAACAGGACCTAACTATGTCAAGGTAACGACCAAAGGCGGGAAACTTACCGTTCGCTTCGATCGTAATGCCGATGGCTCCTTCGAGAATGTGTGGCTTTGCGGCCCCGCCGTAAAAGTATTCCAGGGCACCATCTAAAAAATAGCATGATCCAGTATTTCAAGAACGTCAACCATCAGACTGTTGAGATCGAGCATCCGGAGAACGGCGCCTGGGTGAATATCCTGCCCCCGCTGAAACAACAAGAGTTCAGCAACCTCGCCGGGGAGCTCGATATCCCTCTTGATTACCTTACGGACTCATTAGACATAGATGAACGCGCCCGCTTCGAAGAGCACGACAATGTCAAGCTCATCGTCATCAAGACTCCTACTGAAAACAATTCCTTCAATGAAAGCGATGCTTACTATATAACCATCCCCATTTGTATCATCCTTACCCATAACCAGATCGTCACCGTCAACTCCTTCGAGAACGGCGCCATCAAAAAATTCCTCAACACCTTCCAGAACCGTCATCCGGACAAAAAGAACATGATGGTCCTCAAGGTCTTCGAAAAGATCACGCAGACCTACCTGGAATTCCTCAAGGAGATCAACCAACGGCGCAATCTCATGGAACAAAAGCTCTACGCCTCTAACCGCAACGAAGAGCTGCTGGAGCTCATGAAGATCCAGAAAAGCATGGTCTATTTCGTGACTGCCCTCCGCAGCAACGAGATGCTCCTGCTGAAGCTGGCCCGCACCAATTTCCTCGGTCTCACCGATGAAGAGAAGGATTTCCTGGATGACCTTGCCGTCGACACGTCCCAGGCGTTGGAAATGGCGAATATCTATACCAATATCCTGAGCAGCACCCTCGATGCCTTCGCCAGCATCATCAACAACAACATGAACAGCGTGCTGAAACGGCTCACGTCCATTACCATCATCTTGTCCCTGCCGGCGCTCGTCACCGGCATCTATGGCATGAACGTCCCGATCCCCTACTCCAACTCCCATTACGCGTTCTATATCCCGATCCTGCTGTCGGTAGGCATCAGTATCATTATAAGCTGGTATTTTATGAAAAAGAAGTGGTTTTAACCAAAGAAACTATGCAGCTATTCAACGTCCGAGTATACGGCATCCTGTTAGGTGAGAATAAGCAAGTGCTGGTCAGCGACGAGTATATCCGCGGTGATTACATCACAAAGTACCCCGGTGGCGGCCTCGAATTCGGCGAAGGCACCCGCGATTGTCTCAAACGCGAGTTCAAAGAAGAAATGGACCTCGACATCGAAGTCACCGACCATCTCTATACCACGGATTTCTTCCAGATGTCGGCCTTCAACCCCGAACACCAGATCATCTCGATCTATTATTTCGTCCGCGCCCTCGAACCCATCAAGGCTCCCCTCCGGACCAAGCCGTTCGATTTTGACGAACGGGAGCTCAGGATTTATGCAGAGCGGAAAGAGACCGAGACCTTTCGGTTTATCGACTGGGCCGTATTCAACGGAGCAAGCGTGACCCTGCCCATCGACAAGGTCGTCGCCGATCTGCTCAAGGAGAAATATTAGCGCTTCACAGCGAGCTTCTCGATCAACTCCTCTCCCACCCCTTCGGCACTGATGCCAAAACCCGTCACCAGTACGCCCTTTCGCCCGTCCCGCGCCGTGATCGCATACACTGCCGCCTCATCGGCTGGATCGCTCGGCCCCTCGAATCGGTAGAATTCGGTAATCTCGAAATCGTTCGGTTTCAACGTCAGTGGCGTCTTATCACAAAAGATACGGTCCGCCTCCAGGTTAAAGTCGATGGTATATCCTCTTTGCTTCAGGCCCTTTACGGCCTCTACCACTGTGTCGTATGAATACATGATCGTTGTTTTTGTTACTGCAATTTACGAATCACTGGTTAATCGATAAGTTGATGCGTCTGTTTCACAACGCCCATCACAAAGGTGCTCTGCACATGACCGATGTTCTCCACCTGCCCCAATTTGTTAACATGAAAATCATAATACGCGTCCATGTCCGCCACCGCGACCTTTAGCTGGAAATCGAATTCCCCGCTGATGATATAGCATTCGATGATCTCCGGCAGCTCGTTGATGGTCTTGATGAACTTCGCTCCCGAACGCTTGTTGTGCTCTTTCAGCGAGACATAGCAGATCGCCAGCAGCCCCTTCCTTACCTTGGAATGGTCCAGCAGGGTGGCATATTGCCGGATCACGCCGGTCTCTTCCAGCCGCCGGATGCGTTCATGAACGGGCGTCGTACTCAGGTGGACCTGCGCAGCGATCTCCCGGACCGTGATCTTGGCATTGGCCTGTAAAAGCTTGAGAATGGCCCGATCCTTGTCATCCAATTCTACCGACCCGGTGGCCGCTTTTTCTTTTTGGCCGTCTTTTTCCATGACTGTCTTGTATTTTGTTCTACTAAAAGGTTAAAAAATGGATTTTCATTCCAAATTTATTAACAATCCCTGTATTTTTGTTCTACTATTTTTACCTTTGCCCAAACTAATAAAACTGAAATTCCATGTCAACGAAAACGAAGAGCATCGATCTGTCGCTCCCCTATAAGGTGAAAGATATGAGCCTGGCAGAATGGGGCCGTAAAGAGATCCGTCTTGCCGAGGCCGAAATGCCCGGTCTGATGGCCATCCGTGCCGAATATGGCAAACAAAAGCCCCTGAAAGGTGCCCGCGTCGCCGGCTGTTTGCACATGACCATCCAAACTGCCGTACTCATCGAAACCCTTGTAGAGCTGGGCGCCGAAGTACGCTGGAGCTCTTGCAATATCTTTTCTACTCAGGATCAGGCTGCTGCTGCTATCGCCGCTGCGGGTATTGGGGTGTTTGCCTGGAAAGGGCAGTCTCTTGAAGATGCCGATTGGTGCATCGAGCAGACCTTGTTCTTCGGTAGCACGGATCGCCCGCTGAACATGATCCTCGACGACGGCGGCGACCTCACGAATATGGTATTCGATAAATATCCGGAACTCGTTCAGCACGTCAAAGGCCTCAGCGAAGAGACCACCACCGGCGTTCACCGCCTGTATGAGCGCATGGAAAAGGGCACCCTCCCTATTCCCGCGATCAATGTCAACGACTCCGTGACTAAATCCAAATTCGACAACAAATACGGTTGTAAAGAATCCCTGGTCGACGCCATCCGCCGTGCTACGGACGTGATGATGGCCGGCAAGGTTGCTGTCGTCGGTAGCTATGGCGACGTAGGTAAGGGCTCTGCCGCTTCCCTCAAAGGTTCCGGCTGTCGCGTGATCGTCACCGAGATCGACCCGATCTGTGCCCTTCAGGCCGCTATGGACGGTTTCGAAGTGAAGAAGATGGCTGACGCCGTGAAAGAAGCCGATATCATCGTCACCGCTTCCGGTTGCCGCGACCTGATCACGGAAAAACACTTCCGGCTGATGAAGGACAAAACCATCGTTTGTAACATCGGACACTTCGACATCGAGATCGATATGGCCTGGCTGAACAAGAACTACGGTCATACCAAGGATACCGTCAAGCCCCAGGTCGATGTCTATAACATCGATGGCAAGGACGTGATCATCCTCGCCGAAGGCCGTCTCGTGAACCTGGGCTGCGCTACCGGCCACCCCTCGTTCGTCATGAGCAATTCCTTCTCCAACCAGACCCTCGCGCAGATCGAGTTGTGGACGAACCACAAAAAGTACGAGAACAAAGTATATGTGCTGCCGAAGCACCTGGACGAAAAGGTCGCCCGTCTCCATCTCGCCAAGATCGGCGTAGAACTCGACGAGCTCACCGACGCTCAGGCTTCCTACCTCGGTATTCCCAAGGCAGGTCCCTTCAAACCCGAGCACTATCGTTACTAGTCGATCTCCATCGAGCGCAGCGGCTTCGGCCGCCGCCGCCCGCAACATATAAGAGCCCGCTCCTCCGAGCGGGCTTTATTTTTATAACATTTTTGTATCTTTAGGGTGAAAACACCCTTTTTTAGCTATGGCCACAGCCTTAAACGACGTCCAACTAGAGATTCTCAAACTCTTTCAACACGATCAGTCTCCCGAAGACCTTAGGGAGATCAAATCTTTATTGGTCACCTACTTGTCCGAAAAGGTAACCCGCGAGGCTGACAAAGCGTTCGATGAGAATGGCTACTCAACCGCAGTATTCGAGCAATGGAAAAAAGATCACTTTCGTAAATCGGATCACTAATGACTGTCGTCATCGACTGTAACGTTTTTGATCCGGATGACAACAAATATTGTGATTGTGCAATAACAGCCAAGGCGAGTTACATCGTCACTGAAGACAAACACTTCAACGTGCTAAAAACCATCTCCTTCCCAAAGCTTACAACGATAACTTTGGACGAATTTCTGCAACGACTGTAGTGAGGCCAGCACCCCGAAGTCAGTTATTATTAATCACCGTTATCTTAAATCCCACACTCGTATTCGAATTCCCCGAATACAGCACCGTATAGATCTTTCCGCCGTTCAGCTGCACACTACTCAGCGTAGCCACATTCCCGGGCTTATTCACATTGAGCGCGGTTAACGTATACGAGCCCGGCGTGACCTGTACAAAAGCCGAAGCGGCGCCATAAGCAACACCCGAAGCCACTACCGTATTCCCCGCCGCACCGGTAATAGCCGTCGCCGTGGTATCCGAAGAGACATTCACCAGGCGGGCATAAGCATAGCTTCCATTCGCTGAAGGCAGATTATCCGCAACGATCACCAGCGAGTCCTTTAGCACGGTGCCACAGTCGAAAACGGAATAACTGGCATTGGCATTCAAAGTCGTGTTAAGGCTGCCTAAGGCTCCCACGCCGGTAAGCGTGCTGCTCATGCTCGCCGAGCCGGACGTCACACTGTGGTAGCCGGAATTGCCCAGGTAGGCGACGGAATTGGCATTGGATAAAGTCGACCCGTTTATGGTAAGCGAAGTAGACGTAGCGCCGACACAGCCGTTAGTATACATGACTTTCGCGCTGCTGGCGGATGAAGAATCCGATTTACTGCAAGAGGATAACGTGACGATGCCTGCCCCTAAAAGAACAAGCATCGTCTTAGAAGATGGAATAGTGATCATGTGTTGGTTATTATGATGGAGTCAGATCAAATAACCGCGCCAGAGTTCATAACCGGAACGTTAAACCTGTGTTAATGGATCAGTACGAGGATGGCCCATAATGTCCCACTCGCGATCAACATCCACACCAATACACCCTGAAGCATGGGTCGCACCCCGGTCTGCCGCAGCACCTGACGCGACAACCCGCTCCCGATGAGGAAAAGCGTGAGCGTCAGCCCCGCATGCGAAGCACCGACGATCATCTTGCTCAGTCCCTGGATGGGTAACCAGGTATTCAGCAGGATCGCTATGACGAAGAGGCCGATAAAATATGGGATCTTCACCCTGGCCCGGCCATTTGTGCCTTCCGCAATGTGTCCGGCGGGAGTCCCCGCATCCGAAGCGGCGATCTTCCGCGCACGAGGGCGAAAAGCGAATGCAGCAAGCAATGACACCGGAATGATCCACAACGCCCGCGCCAGTTTCACCGTCGTCGCAATCTGCAGGGCCTCGGGGCCATAGTGCCCCGCCGCCCCCACCACCGAGCTCGTATCATGGATAGCGATGGCGCTCCACAATCCAAACTGCAGTTGGCTCATGCCCAGCAAATGCCCCACTACGGGGAAAAGGAACAACGCCACGGAATTGAGGATAAAGACTACCCCAAGCGCCACAGATACCTGCCGCTCCTCCGCCTTGATCACCGGCGACAAAGCGGCAATGGCACTCCCCCCGCAGATGGCCGTCCCGCCAGAGATCAGGAGCGAAGTCTTTTTGTCGACCTTCATCCACCGGCCCAGCAACAGCCCTGCCGCCAACGTTCCGACGACGCTGACCACCGT
>JAICXX010000346.1 GCA_025934485.1 Chitinophagaceae bacterium | reverse complement strand
TCTTATCATATCGAGTTTCAAACGGGTTCCGCCGTTATCCGGCCCGAATCGTATAAGACCCTCGACTCCATCTTCGAGTCGGCCGTTGTCGCCGAAGGGTTGAAGATCGGGGTGTTCGGTCACACCGATAACAACGGTAGTGACTATGTGAACCTGCCGTTGAGCGAGCGTCGTGCCGCCAGTGTAAAGGATTACCTGGCAGCCAAAGGTCTCAAGGACCAGCGCATCGAAACCAAGGGTTTTGGTTCGTCCAAACCAGTGGCCGACAACAGCACGGAAGCCGGCAGAAGCCGTAATCGTCGTGTAGAAATAGTTCTTGGAAACTAATCAGAGGGGGCCCTTGACGGGCCCCCTTATAAAAAAAATTTTATGTTCAAGCCATTTGCCACATTAAACCGAACGACCTTTTTGATCATGGTGATAGCACAGGCCGTCTTTACCCTAACCGTATGGCAACTGACTCCGGCCGGCTTGATCCCTCACCCTTCCCGTATCCTGGAGGCCCTGGGCGAGCTGCTAACGAGCAAGTTGCTGATCGATAATCTGCTCGTGAGCTTGCTCCTGACGGTCAAGGCCATGTTCTATTCGGTGCTGATCACCTTGGTTTTCTCGTACCTGAGCGTGATCCCCTTTTTTAATTCCATCGCCCAGCTCATCGTGAAATGCCGCTATCTGACCCTCACGGGTCTGATCTTCATCTTCACCTTGCTCACCCGCGACGGCGGTGCGTTGAAGCTCTCCCTGCTGATGTTTGGCATCGTGCCTTTCTTCACGACCTCGTTCCTCTCGGTGCTTGTGCGTATCCCAGCCCAGGAATTCGAGCTCTGCCAGACCCTGGGTTACAACCGGTGGCAAACCCTTTATGAGGTGATCATCGTGGGGAAGGCGGACCAGGTATTCGAGATCGTCCGGCAGAATTTCGCCATCGCCTGGATGATGATCACGATGGTCGAAGGCCTGAATATGAGCGAGGGGGGTATCGGGGCATTGTTGATAAAATACAACAAATACAACGACCTTCCCCGCGTGCTGGCCCTGCAGGGCGTGATCTTCGGTCTCGGGCTTTGTTTCGACTATGCGCTGGGCTCGCTGCGCCGCTGGTTCTTTCCTTACACAAAACTTTAAAACTATGACTCCTTATAGCAAAAAAGAGGTTTTACTGCAAACGGAAAATGTTTCTTTAGCCTACGATGGCAGAACCATCCTGCGTGACATCAATTTCTGTATCCGGGATATCGTCCGGCCGGGTCTGCAACAGGGTCAGGTCGTCTCGCTCATCGGGCGAAGCGGCATCGGGAAGACGCAACTCTTCCGCATCCTTTCCGGGTTGCGCAAACCCGACCGGGGCAAGGTCGTCATCCGCGAAAGAAAACCGGCGGAAACGGGCGGCGGCGCCATTGAAATATGGCAGCAGCGGGTCGTGGAACCGGGTGATATGGGTGTCATCTTTCAAAACTACTACCAGTTTGGCTGGCGCACCGTGCGGCAATCGTTGATGCTGGCAGCCAGGCAGAATAAGTGTCTCGCCGGTAAGGAAGAATCGGCTATCCTCGACTATGCCGCCCGTTTTGACATTAGCGACGTACTCAACCACTACCCCGCCCAGCTGTCCGGCGGCCAGCAACAACGGGTAAGCATCATCCAGCAATTGCTCAAGGGCGCAGATTTCCTACTGCTCGACGAACCGTTCTCGGGTCTCGATGTGTGCGTGCTGGATAAGGTCACTGAACTGTTGTTGCAGGTGTCTTTATCGGATGAGTTGAAGACGTTGATTATCGTATCACATGATATCGCCACCTCGGTTGCCATTTCGGATACTGTGTTTATCCTGGGACGCGAAACGGGCCGCGAGGGTTCTACGCTGGTGAAAGAGATCGACCTCATGGAACGGGGCCTGGCCTGGTGTCCCGACGTCCGGCGGGAGAAGGCTTTTGCCGAGACGCTGGCCGAGATCAAAAGCTGTTTATGATTTTAATAGTGTTTTGATGCCCGCCCAGGCGATCTGCATGCCGATACAGAAGACCAGGAAGGCACTCAGGCGATTCACGATCTGCTCGCCGCGGGGGCCCAGCCGGTGAATAAGCCTGGCTGTGTTGCTATAAAAGATGTAAATGATCAGACATATCAGGACGATGGCGAGGAAAAGCGCGCTCAGGTTCATCATGTGATTCAGAATATTGATCTCTTCTTCGTGCGCGCTCAGGGTCAGGATCACCGAAATGGTGCCGGCGCCGGTGGTCATGGGAAAGGAGATGGGGTAAAACAGGATATTATCGAGATCTACCGGACGTTTTTGCGGGCGGGCCGTCTCCTTCTCTCCTTTGACCTGGTCATCCGAAGTCAGGAGCTTCCAGCCCATCTGGCAGATCATGACCCCACCCGCGACCTGTACGATAGGAATGGAGAGGCCGAATAATTTGAGGATCCAGCTGCCGATGACTGCCGACACGGTACAGATCGCAAGGCAATATAAAGCGATCTTTTTCGAAGCCCTTTTACGCTCGGAAAAGCTCAGATCGCCGAGCAATGGATCGATAATAAACGCGCTGCCGATCGGGTTGACCACGGGGAATAGCGTGAGAAAGGCAATAAAGATCGTATGCAAAAAAGGCAGGTCGAAACGCATAAACAATATTACGTTAAATTGTGGGTCCCAATTTCAATGTCGACTATGAGAAAGTGGCTTTTTTCTTTGTGCTTTTTACTGGGTGTCGGGCTTTTGCCGGGTTGTCATACTGCTTCCGATCCATCCAAACCGCATGTGATCATCCGGACCGCCGCGGGGGATATCGAGGTCGAATTATACCCCCTCCAGGCGCCTAAAACAGCCGGCGCCTTTCTTTCCTATGTGGATTCGGGATTCTATAAGAATGCCTCTTTTTACCGGGTATTGAATGAGGACAACCAGGTCACGGGGGCGGCTATCTCCAAATTGATCCAGGGCGGCATCTGGAAGACCAATCATGCCAAAGCCGTTGGCGTGCCCGGCGTACCACACGAACCTACCAGCCAGACCCATCTCCATCATACCGATGGAACCATCTCGCTGGCCAGGGATAAACCCGGCACCGGAACCACCGAGTTCTTTATCTGTGTCGGCGACCAGCCGGGATTCGACTACGGTGGCGAAAATAACCCGGACGGGCAGGGTTACGCCGCCTTTGGAAAGGTGGTCAAAGGCATGGACATCGTCCGGGCGATCTACGAGCGGCCGGAGAACGACCAGCGGTTTACGCCGTCCATCCCGATCTACAACATCGTCCGAAAATAAATTTTCGATTTTTGTCCGACCCCTTTTTGTTTGTTCGTCGTAAGCTAAAACATTCGTTATGAAAGATTTTATGTTCATTTTTCGCGGCCCTTCCCCCGAGGATCTGCACCTGACACCGGAGCAAGGCCAGGCACAAATGCAAAAATGGTTTAACTGGATCGGTGAGCTGAGCGCAAAAGGCCGTTATGTTGGTGGCGATCCGCTGGTCCGCGAAGGAAAAACGGTAAAAGGCAAGAAACCTGTGGCGACGGACGGTCCGTTCGCCGAGGGTAAGGAACTGTTGGGCGGCTATGTTATTATCAAGGCGGAATCGCTGGCAGAGGCGACCGAACTCGCCTTTGGTTTCCCTGATTTCGCGAACGAAGGGTCGGTAGAAATCCGCGAGATCATGAAAATGCCCATGCCTTCATGAGTTCCGGCGAAACACAGTCCACACAACAATTAGTCGATCATCTTTTTCGTCACGAAGCGGGAAAGATGATCGCCGTGTT
>JAICXX010000010.1 GCA_025934485.1 Chitinophagaceae bacterium | reverse complement strand
CTGGGCACGCGCGGCTCGCTGCTTCACGGGCGGCTGTTCTTCGATGTGGATGGCTTTTTTTTCCATATCCGCAATGCGATCGTACAGCGCATCGACTCCTTCGGGGTAAGCTATTCCATCAATGCAGGCGGCAGGAACCAGCATGGGCTGGAAACGTATGTTTCCTATCAGCTGATCGACAATCCCGCAGGCTTCGTCAGCGGGTTGAAGCTCTTTGTCAGCGACACCTGGCATGATTTCCACTATAGCAGCTTCACCCAGGACACGTCTAACTTCACCGGTCATCGCCTGCCCAGCGTGCCGCCGCAGTTCCTGGTATCCGGACTCGACGTTGTCCTTCATTGGGGGCTCTATGCCAATATTACCTACACCTATTCCGATCATGTGGCGTTGAACGACGCCAATACCGCGTGGGCCGGCTCCTATAATCTCCTGGGCGGGCGGCTGGGCTTTCGCCATATCTTCTCCGGCGGGAAGTTCAAGCTGGATGCCTATACGGGGATCGACAATGCTTTCAATGTTCGCTATAGTCTCGGCGATGATTTCAATGCCGCGGCCGGTCGGTATTATAATGCGGCAGCCGGGAGGAACGCATATGCCGGCTTGTCTTTGAATCTTGCGCTGAAATAACCGCAGTCGAACGACACCGATTTGACAGTTTCGGATATTTGTATATACAAATCATAAAAGATGCTTAGCCGCCAAAACGACATTTTGTAACCAATTGCATAACAAGCAAATAGCATGACAAATCTTTTGGCTAGGCCAATATTATTGATTTGTATATACAAAGATCAAAAATTAGCTAATGGATAGTTCGTCACGCTTCGATGAAACGTTTGGTGATGTAGATAAGATGTAGGCGAAAAAGCGTATGATGTATCGTTGATGTGGTCAAGGATCGAAGAAGCCAAAGCCCGAGCCTTAAATTGGCGGCTAAACATCATCGACATGAGACAATTGAGATTGCTGCCTGTCCTCGCGTTGAGCGCCTGCATTCATCAGGCTTCCGCACAAACCACCCCAGTTCAAGTGCCGGACTGGGCCCTTCCCGGCTCCGCCACACATAAACAGGTACCACCGCCACTGGACTTTCACCGGCCTGCAAGGACGGAACATAAGGCCATCGGCATCTTTCAGGGGCAAAGCGACGTCGGGTCCGCCCTGGTACCCGGTTCCTCCAGCTATAGTCCCTCCAGTGGTCAGTACACGATCGTCTCCGCCGGCTACAATATCTGGTACCAGCGCGACGAGTTCCGCTACCTTTGGAAGAAGATGTCGGGCGATGTGTCCCTCGCCGCCGATATCGGCTTCCCGGACCCCAGGGGTTATGACGACCGCAAGGCGGTGCTCGTCATCCGCCAAAATCTCGACGACGATTCCAAAGAAGCCGTGGTGGCCCTCCACGGAGGCGGCCTCATGCACCTGGCCTGGCGTCCGGATAAGAACCAGCAGATGAAAGAGGTCCGCGTCAACAGGAAGAACGGTCATACCCCGGCCAATCCCGGCGATAGCCTCGATATCGGGATGGCCCGGCGGATCGGCATCGAGAAACACGGAGACACTTTTACCGTATGGGTGAGCATGCACGGGGAACCGATGCACCAGGTCGCCCAACCCATCCAATTGCATCTCGATGCACCATTCTATGTCGGGATCGGCTTCTGCTCACATCTTCCGGCAACAAAGGACTCGGCGATCCTCTCGGACGTGGTGTTGAAGAATGCGGCGGGTAAGCTCCGCTAACGGGGACGGGCCGGAGGCACGTCGGCCGGATCATTTGATCACCTTGATGGCGGTCTGGTAGAAGTTGTTCACCGAACCGATGACTTCGTATTGGATATAATAGCTGCGCACGAAATCGTTCCAGGCCGCGAATTCGTGATTGGGGATATTGAACTCGTCGAAGAGGAGGATATCCCCATTGCGCAAGAAGGGGGCTAACATCGTCAATGCGAAGAGGGTGGAAGAATAAAGATCGGCATCGAGATGGAGGACGCGGGTCGCCTCGGGCGTGTCGATATTCGCGCGGTAGTTGTCAAGGAATTTATAAACGGTATCCTGGAACAATCCCTTGATGAAGGTGCCGCGGGGATCCTCGAGCAGGGGAGTATCGAAGCTAAAGGCGCCTTTTTTGAAGAAATGCCAGTCCTCGGGCAGCCCTTCAAAGGTATCGAAACCAAAGAACCGCGAGCCGGGGTGCTGGTTGGTGCCGATCCACCAGCGGAACGACGTACCGCTGGCCACACCGAATTCCAGATAATGAATGGGCTTCTTTGCAAGCCCCTCGCTGTTTACGACATGCTCATGCAGTTTCACGCGGTTGTCGTAATTCCTAAAGGGAGTATAGAAATCCTTATAGGGCACCTTCCCGCTGTTCTTGTTGACCCAGGAAGAAAGTAAAGAGAAATTATAGAAGAATTTAGCGGGGAATCGAAGCGGGGCCAACAGCACACCTACGCGGGAAACCAATAACAGATCCTTGATGAACGAGTTGGCTTTTCGGATAACACTCATAACGATTTTTGCAAATATAAAGGCCCTAAAGATAAAGGGAAAAATAATACGAAGTGACTCCTTACCTTCGCAGGAATGTTGGTTCCGCCCCGTGCGGATTAAAATGGGAAGACCGGTGCAAATCCGGCGCTATACCCGTAGCTGTAAGTGCCATCGATCACCGTCCGCGCACACTCCTGACCACTGTTCCGCGTAACCGGAACGGGAAGGCTTGCCGGACCGGCACGAGCCAGAAGACCTGCCGCATTATCCTTTAGCTCTCCCTTCGGGTCAAAGGCGGCTGAATGTTCCGATAAAAGTATTTCGCTATGTACAGGAGTTCGTTGTTCTTTTTGGCAGGCATCGTATCTTTTGCCACCGGCTGCGGCTTTTTTCTCACCGGCTGTGGCGGCCCGTCCGGCGGGTCGGCCGCAAAGGGTTCCCATTTCATTAAACGCATGCCGCTGAGCTATGCGCAAGGTTTCCAGATCGACTATTACGAGGGCTTTCGCGAGGTCAGCGTTGTCAACGCGATGGCGGGGCATGCCGACACGCTGCATTTCCTGCTGGTAGACTCGGGCGTTGCCGCGCCGGCGGACCGGCCGGGGATACCCCTGATCACGACACCTGTGCGGCAGTTCGCGGTCCAGAGCTCGGCGCACGTGGCGCTGGCAGATTTTGCCGGTGTTGCGGACAGGATCACGGGGCTTGGCAGTTTTCAATATATCTACTCCCCCACGGTCCGTGCCGGGATCAAAACAGGTAAGGTCAAAGAGATCGGCGTGGATAGCCGGATCAACAGCGAGCTGGTGATCTCGATGCATCCTGGTGTACTCATCGCCATGACCAACCCCGATGCGGCCTATGGTCAATACAAACCGCTGATGGATGCGGGCATCCCCGTGCTACCGGACGGGGAATGGCTCGAGACCTCGCCGCTGGGCCGGGCGGAATGGGTCAAGCTTTTCGGCGCGCTGGTCGACAGAGAAGACATCGTGGCCGGGAAATACGACAGCGTGGTCCGCGCATATAACCAGCTGGCGGCCATCGGTTCCGCCGCCAAAGACAAGCCTACCGTAATCCTGAACATGCCTTTTAAAGGGGCGTGGTATATACCGGCCGGCGCCAACTATCAAACACAGCTGCTCCGGGATGCCGGCGCCACTTATCCCTGGGCCGACACCAAGGGCGCCACCAGCCTCTCGCTTGCCTTTGAAGCCGTGGCGCCCGTCGCGCTCAAGGCGGATTACTGGCTCAACATCGGCTATGTGGATTCGAAAAACGATATCCTTGCTAAAGACAGCCGGTATGCTACTTTTCACGCCTTTAAGACCGGGGCGCTGTATAACTTCAACAAACGGGTCAACGACATCGGCTCCAACGACTACTGGGAATCGGGTATCGTCAACCCGCATCTTATCCTGGCGGACCTTATCCGCATCCTGCATCCGGGTTTGCTGCCGCAGGATACGTTGTATTATTATAAACAACTGAAATGAAGGTGCGTCTTCGAAGATTCCGTCTGGGTGGTTTATTGCTCCTTTTGGGGCTGGCGTTCTTATTCGACCTTTCGTCGGGACCGATACGCATTCCGCTGCGCGATATCTTTCATCTCCTTTTTTCCCGGGGGTCGGGTGATCCCACCTGGGCCTTCATCGTCCGGAGCATCCGGCTGCCGAAGGCGATCACCGCTGTGCTGGCGGGATGCGGGCTTTCCGTGAGCGGTCTGCAGATGCAGACGATGTTCCGCAATCCGCTCGCGGAGCCGGGTGTGCTGGGAATCACTGCCGGCGCCTCTTTTGGTGTAGCCGCGGTGATGTTGTCGGGTGGCAGCATGGCCACGCTGTATGCCATCCGGGAGCTGGGTTCGCCCGGCAGCTGGCTCATCGCGGGCGCGGCTTGTGTCGGCGCCGGGCTGGTGATGCTGCTGGTGCTTGCACTGTCGAGCCGGCTTCGGGACAATGTGCTGATGCTAGTGATCGGACTCATGATGAACAGCATCACCGTGGCGCTCACCAGCATCTGGCAGTATTTCAGCAACCCGGAGGAAGTGAAGGAATATCTGTTGTGGACCTTTGGGTCTTTGGGTGGCGTCACGGGGTTGCAGCTCTATATCCTCACGGCGATCGTCATCGTGGGTCTGGCGGCGGTCTTCCTTTCGTCCAAGATGCTGGACGCCCTGCTCCTCGGCGAGAACTATGCCCGCAGCATGGGGCTAACGGTAAAACGCGCCCGCGTCATCATCGTATGCAGTACGAGCCTGCTGGCGGGGGGCATCACCGCTTTTTGCGGGCCCATAGGTTTCATGGGTATTGCCGTGCCGCACCTGGCGCGTCTGCTGTTCAATACGTCGAGCCATCGGGTGCTGATGCCGGCCTCGTGTCTTTTAGGCGCCATCCTGTTGCTGGCCTGCGACTGCATTGCGCAGTGGCCGGGGACGCAAACGGTGCTTCCCATCAACATCATCACCTCGCTCGTGGGTGCACCCGTAGTGATCTATTTGCTGGTCCGAAAAAAGAATCTAAATATTTACCGATGATGGCCGAATTGCTGCATACCCGGGAACTGGTCACGGGCTATCATCAGGGTGGCCGGCGGATCGTCGTGTCCGGCGACCTGCCCGAGCTCACCATCGGCGCGGGACAGCTCATCTGCCTGCTGGGACCCAACGGTTCGGGCAAGTCGACCCTGCTCCGGACGCTGGCGGGGCTTCAGCCGGCGCTGGGCGGCCGGGTGGAGATCGAAGGGCGGGTCGGCCTCTCCTCCGCCGAGCTTGCTAAAAAGATCAGCCTCGTCCTGACGGACCGGGTCACGGGCAATAATCTCGATGTTTATTCGCTGGTGGCGCTGGGAAGATATCCCTGGTCGACCTGGCTAGGCGGACTTCGTGAAGCCGACCGGGAGGCGATCCACCGGGCCATCATAGCGGCGGATATCGGTGAGCTGCTCGGGCGCAAGGTCTTTACGCTGAGCGACGGTGAAAGCCAAAAGGTCATGCTTGCAAGAGCTCTGTCGCAGGATACGCCGATCCTGATGCTCGACGAGCCTACGGCGCATCTCGACTTGCCCAGCCGGATACGGCTGATGCGAATCCTGCACCGGCTGGCGCGGGAGCTCGATAAAGGCATTCTGCTCTCTACCCATGAGCTGGACCTGGCCTTGCAGGTGGCGGACGAGGTCTGGCTGCTCGAGGGCGGAGGAGGGGTGGCGCGGTCAGGGGCTGACGCGGTGAGGGTGGATCTCCCCACGGGGTCGCGGTCCGGTTCAGCCGGTGTACCGTTTCACAAGGGTACACCCGAAGACCTGATACTCGAGGGTATCTTCGAGGCCGTCTTTGCGCGGGAGGACGTGATTTTCGACCGGTCATCCGGGGTGTTCCGGATACCGCCGGAGGGCCAGATGCCAATAAGGCTGGAAGGAGTGGGTGTAGAAGCCTTTTGGACCAGGCGGGCGTTGCAGCGGGCAGGGTTTGCGATCATGGATGGAGCGGCCGGGGCCGATTCGACGGGGGGCGGAGCGGGGGTCGGCGTGGTCCGCGTTTTCGTGGAGGCCGGGCGCCCGGGGTGGTTGTTCGAGGCGGGAGGCGAATCAAAACGTTTCGATTCCATCGCCGTCCTGTTGGACGGCCTGCATCGGCATACCCACCTCTCTTAGCTTCCGAACGTGGGTGGAGTAATAATTCAACATATACCAGGCCGCGATCTCATCGCTGGTCGCGATCCACACATCTTTGTGCTGTAAGATATAGGCGACGGCCTGTTCGAAGTATTTGTGCCGAAAGGGCTGTCCCACGACGCATGGGTGGATGCAAATGGCCATGACGCGGGCGGCGGTAGCGGCATCGTGGTGCAGGATGTCGAACTGGTCGATGATCATCTGACCGAACTCGGGGCCCGTCATCCCCTTCTGCAGAAAAAGCGGCAGGTCATTTATCTCCAGCGAATAGGGCACCGAGATGATCTCGCCGCGGAAGGTCTTCAACGGATAAGGTTGCTCGTCGCTCGTCCAGTCCAGCACATAGGTGATCCCTTCGTCCGCGAGGAGGTCGATGGTATTGTAGGTTTCGCTGAGCCCCAAAGGGCCCAGCCACCCTTTGCAGGTCTTGCCGGTCGCGTATTGAATGGTCTGAAGACAATCCTGCAGATAACGGCGCTCCTCTTCCATGGTCATTTTGGGCTACACGCCGCCGGCGAACATGGAGTTGTTCTTGCCATGCGCTACCCAATTCCAGTTACGCCGGTTGCCTTCCTGGATGATCCGCGGATAGAACTCGCAGGCATCGGCATTCAGCAGGACGGAGGGGCGAATGCCATATTTGTCGAGGAGTTCCATGATCCGCCAGACGCCGACGCGATTGCCGTAGTCGCGCCAGCCTTCGTTGAGGGGGTCAGGGTCGCGGTTCGCAGTTTTGTCGAGGATGCCGATGGAAGGTCTGCCCGCCTCATAATGTTCGATATTCAACCCGATATAGACGGCGAGACGTTTGCCTCCGGGCCATTCGATCGCGGGACGATCGATGATGGGCCAATATTCATAGAAGTGGTCCTGCTTCATAAATGTTCCTGCATCAATTCTCATACCCGGCCCGGCCGAAGGCCGGGCATACTCAAAAAACCCTATCTTCGCCGCCGAATCGGGTTGACGCCTTGCGTCATTAAAAGGGAAGTCCGGTGCAACACCGGCGCTATCCCCGTAGCTGTAAATGCCCCGCTCCGGCGCTGCCAGGAGCGGAATCACCGCCCACTTCAAGAACCACTGTCCGCTGCAGCGGATGGGAAGGTAAAACGGTGAAGCATGAGCCAGAAGACCTGCCCGGTCCAACAACACATTCACGGCTTTCGGGTGAAAAGCGAGGAATGGGCAGGCAGATGGTTATACCTGCTCCCTCCCGGCAATTCAGCAAGCCAGCAAAAAAATTAACTGAAAAAAATGAGAAGGAAACATGTTGTCCTTTTGATGCTGCTGGCGTCCGGCCAGGCGGCATGGGCACAAGAAGTCGGCGATACGTCACGCCGCCAGCTGGATCAGGTAGTTGTCACCGCCACCAAATATCCGGTAAAACAAAGCCAAACGGGAAAGGTCGTCATCGTCGTCACACACGAGGAGCTTGAAAAAGCCACGGGCAAGCCTCTGGGGGAAGTATTGAGCGAGCAGGCAGGGATCACGGTCTCCGGCGCGCTGAACGACCCGGGCACCAACCAAAGTATCTTTATCCGGGGCGCTGGCTCGGGCAGGGCCCTTGTCCTCATCGACGGTATTCCCCTTACCGACCCGACGCAAACAGACAATAGTTTCGATATCAACCTTATCCCCGTCTCCATGATCGAGCGGATCGAGATCTCGAAAGGGGCGCAGAGTACCCTTTATGGTTCGGATGCCATCGCCGGCGTGGTCAACATCATCACCATAAAGTCCGATATAAAAAAGCCATTCAACGGAAAGGCGAGCTTTTCGGGAGGCAATTACGGAACCTATAACGGCAATACACAGCTATATGGAAAGCTGGACCAGAAGCTGACCTATAATGTCCGGTACAACCGGGATCATTCGGATGGTTTCGCTGCCGCTACCGACACTTCCACGACACAAGGCCACACCCCCTTCGAACACAATGGATACCATGGTGACCTGGTAGCCGGCAATCTTGCCTGGAATCCCGTAGAGCCGCTTATGGTGAAGGGTTTTATCCAGTATAGTCACTATACGGTGGATATCGCCAACGGTCCATTCGAGGACGCCAGGGACTATACCAGCGCCAGCAAGGAGCTCATGGCAGGCGGCGGATTCACTTATAAGCTTGCGAACACGACCATCAATGGTAACTATCTCTATAGCACCTCGGACCGCCTGCTAAACCGGGACAGCGTCTTTGATCAGTCGTATGTCCACGAGCACTATTCCGGCAAGTCCCAGTTTGCAGAGATCTATGCCAGTACCAGGCTGGGCTATGGTCTCACGTTGCTTACCGGAGGAGACTACCGCATCAATTCCATGAACCTGAACGGCGTCTATGGCGGTTACCCGGAGACCTTCAAAGACACGTCGGTGAGCCAGAACTCATTGTACAGCTCGCTCCTTTATACCGGCGACATGGGGCTGAGTGTCGAGCTGGGCGGCCGCTTGAATACCGACTCGCGTTTCGGCAGCAACTATACCTATACATTCAACCCCGCCTGGCTCATCGCCCGGAACTGGAAGCTTTATGCCAGCGTCGCCAGCGCGTGGAAGGCCCCGACTCTCTATCAGCTGTATTCTGCTTATGGCGACCCGGCCCTGCAGCCCGAAAAGTCCACCACCTATGAAGGCGGTCTGCAATACAACGACAACCAGCTAAACCTTCGCGGCACGTATTTCCACCGGAACATCAGGGATGGGCTCGGCTTCAACAATTTTACCTATCTGTATTACAACTTCGATAACGAGAAGGGCGATGGTCTCGAATTCGAAGGAAAATACAAATTCAATGACAATGTGAGCCTTTCGGCCAACTATACCTGGCTGCACATGAAGGAAAAGACCCAGAGCCATGTCTCTTATGACGACACCGCGTATAGCTATGCCTTGCGGGTGCCGGCCAGTACGATCAATTTCACACTCGGGCTGCGGCCAATCCCGAATCTTTACGTGGGTATCACCGGGCATTATGAAAGCAAGCGCTATGATATCGGCGGATATGACCCCGTCACTTACAATCCCTTGCCCGATGCGGTGCTCGATCCGTTCTTTATTGTGAACCTCTACGGTGAGTATAAGCTGTGTAGGTGGTTCAAGGTATTCGTCGATGGCCGCAATGTCACAAATAAGCATTTCAATACGGTCTACGGTTACAATTCCATCCCCGCGATGTGGTCGGGGGGTGCGACTATCGAATTTTAGGTTACTTTTATGCGTCCGCCGCCGCCACAGGTGGCGGCGGACTTTTTTTATGAATAAACTAGTCTTTATCACCGGCGGAGCGCGAAGCGGAAAAAGCCGCTACGCACAGGATCTGGCACTGCAACATAGCGAACAGCCCGTTTATGTAGCCACGGCGCGGATCTGGGACGAAGACTTCCGGCAACGCATAGAACGGCATCGCCAGGACCGGGACACCCGCTGGACTTCGCTGGAAGAAGAAAAACATCTCAGCCGGCTGCCCTTGCAAGGCCGGACGGCGGTGATCGATTGTGTCACCCTCTGGATCAACAATTTTTTTTCCGATCTCCGCTATGATGTCGACGCCTGTCTGGCTTCCTGTAAGATGGAGATCGATGCCCTGTTGCAGCAGGATGCACACCTCATCGTCATCAGCAACGAGATCGGGATGGGCCTGCATCCGCATACCGAGTCGGGGCGGAAGTTTACCGATCTGCAAGGCTGGGTGAACCAGTATATTGCAGCCCGGTCCCAAGAAGCCATCTTTATGATCAGCGGTCTGCCGTTGAAAGTCAAATAAGCACACATGCTAACTGAAATTGTCCTACGCGAGCGGCTGCAACAAATGATCGACAATAAGACCAAACCACTCGGCGCGCTTGGGCGGCTCGAGGAAATCGCGGTGCAGGCCGGTCTCATCCAAAATACACTGACGCCGGAGATCAAACACCCGCATATCGTGGTCTTTGCAGCAGATCATGGCATCGCCGCCACAGGATCGGTGAATCCCTATCCACAGGCCGTGACGGCACAGATGGTCCTGAACTTTCTCGCCGGTGGCGCGGCGATCAATGTCTTTTGCCGACAGCACCGGCTGGGCCTCAGCGTCGTCGATGCAGGCGTGAATTTCGATTTTGACGGAACCGCCGGGGGCGGTTCGTCCCCGAATCTCATCTCCCACAAGATCGGCTATGGCACCCGCAACTACCTCGAAGGTTCCGCGATGACTGCGGGTGAGCTCGGGAAGGCGCTGGAAGCCGGCAGATCGGTCGTCCGTGATCTGGCCGCCAAGGGATGCGACTGCATAGGTTTTGGCGAGATGGGTATCGGCAATACCTCTTCGGCCTCGCTCATCATGAGCTATGTCACGGGTATCCCCGTGGAAGAATGCGCCGGCCGGGGCACGGGTGCCAGCGACGAGCAGCTGGAAAAAAAGCGGGAGGTGCTACGCCAAACCTTTCGGCTTCATCTGCCGGCCATTGCCGCCAACCCGGATGCAATGACTATCCTGGAGCACGTAGGCGGTTTCGAGATCGCGATGATGACGGGCGCTTTTCTCCAGGCGGCGGAGGCACGAATGGTGATCCTGGTGGATGGGTTCATCGCCACTTCGGCCCTGCTGCTGGCCAGGCTGATCCGGGAGAACGTACAGGCGTTTTGTATCTTTTCGCATACGAGCGGAGAGAGCGGTCATGCCCGCATGCTCGAATATCTCGACGCCGAACCCCTGCTGGATCTGAGGATGCGGCTGGGTGAAGGCACCGGCGCCGCTATGGCCTATCCACTGGTGAAGAGCGCGCTCGCCTTCCTGCGCGAGATGGCCTCTTTTGATACGGCGGGCGTAAGTAAGGCAGAATGAAAAAAGAAGTACGCATATTCTTTACGGCGATCATGTTCCTCACGCGCATTCGTGTGCCGCCAAACGTAGACCATTCCCCTATATATCTCAGCGAAGCCCCGCGGTATTTTCCCGTTGTGGGCTGGATCGTGGGCGCCGTCAGCGCGTTATTCTATCTGCTGGGCACGCGCTTTATCTCTACCGATGCCGGTGTCGTGGCGGCGATCGTGGCGGGGGCGTTGATAACGGGAGCCTTTCATGAAGACGGGTTCGCGGATGTCTGCGATGGATTTGGCGGCGGCTGGACGAAAGAAAAGATCCTCGGGATCATGAAGGATAGCCGCATCGGCGCTTATGGCGCCATCGGGCTCATCCTGATGCTGGGGAGCAAGTTTGTCTTGATCAAAGAGCTGCCGGCTTTCACGCCGTCATTGAACACTACGGCGGCCGCGCCGTGGAATGTTTTTTACGATCACCGCTATGCGATCCTGGCCATTGTTTGTGCGCATAGTCTTGGCCGGTTGATGCCGGTGCTGGTGATGCAAGCGGGGACCTATGCGCGGACCGGCGCAAATGCAGGAGCCGGGGCGGATGCGAGTGCCGGCGCGGGTGCAGCGGCAGGCGCGGTGGACGCGGGTAAATCGGGAGCCATCGCGGGCCAGCGCATGTCCTCGGGCGGCGTGATCGCAGCGGTGATCTTTGCGCTCGCGCCTTTCGGCTTTTTATCCTGGCATTATCTGCTGGTGATCGCGCCGGTGCTGTATGCTACCTTCGAGCTGAACCGCTATTTCAAACGCTGGATCGGCGGCTATACGGGCGACTGTCTCGGGGCCATCGAGCAGGTATCGGAAATCATGATTTACCTCGGTTTTGTGCTAATCTTCCGGTATTTTTAGGGCCGCTTCCGGCTGACCGGCGGCTATATTTCTCATGAACGATATCTATCTCATACGGCATACCACGCCGGCCGTGGCCAAGGGCATTTGTTACGGGCAGACCGATCTCGACGTCACTGAAAGTTTTATCACGGAAGCAGAGGCGATCCGCGAGGTGCTGCCTGCACCTTTTGCCGCGGTACACAGCAGCCCGTTGCAGCGCTGTGCCCGGCTGGCGACCCATCTTTTTCCCGGCCATGCCGTTTCGCTCCGGCCCGAGCTGATGGAACTGCATTGCGGCAGCTGGGAGATGCAACCCTGGGATGACCTGCCCAAGGATGAGATCGATCCCTGGATGGCGGATTTCGTGAATATCCGGGTCCCCGGAGGTGAGAGCTATCTGGATCTTCATGCCCGGGTGACGCAATGTTTTAACGCCATCGCGGCTGCGAATGTCGGTGGCCACCAGGCCATTGTCGCCCATGGCGGCGTGCTCAGGAGCGTCCTCAGCGGTATCACCGGGACGCCGCTCATCGAGAGCTTCAAAGTGTTCTCGCTTCATTATGGCTGCGTTGTACGCATCTATCCTGCCGGTGCCGGTCTGGACTATGAGGTCCTGCTGAACAACAAACCGGAAGAGCGCGAGCAGCATAAGCCAAGCTCGTATTACAAGAAATTCACCTAGCCATGAAATTCAATTTTGATTTCGACCAGCTGCTTACGGTGACCTTCACCTTATTTGCCGTGATCGACATCATCGGCAGCATCCCGCTGCTGCATGCGCTGAAGAAAAAGATCGGCGGCCTCCACGAAGGAAAGGCGACGCTGATCTCGGGCGCGCTGATGGTGCTTTTTCTTTTTGGCGGCGAGCAGTTCCTGCGCATCCTGGGAGTAGACCAAAAGTCATTTGCCGTGGGTGGTTCGATCGTCATCTTCATCCTTGGGCTGGAGATGGTGCTGGGGATCGAGCTTTTTAAAAGCGAGCCGGACTCGAAGGCGTCGGTGGTGGTGCCCATCGCATTTCCGCTGATCGCGGGTTCGGGCACGCTGACAACCATCATGTCCCTCAAAGCCAACTATGAGACATGGACGGTGCTGCTGGGCATCATCGTCAACCTCATCTTTATCTTCATCGTCCTGAAGTCGATGGATTTTATCGAACGCATACTGGGCCCCGCCGGGATGATCGCCATCCGCAAATTCTTCGGCGTGATCCTGCTGGCGATCGCCGTTAAAATATTCAGCACGAACCTGCGCGGGCTGCTGCGATAGGGCCGGCCGCGGCCCCGGATTCGTAAAATCATGCCCCCGCTTTTCCCCAAATGGATTTTATTACCTAATTTCGCACTCCTTTCGAATGGGCACCCCCGGCTGCCCTTCAAATTTGGTCACGTAGTACAATGGATAGTATAAGGGTCTCCGAAGCCCTGGATCCAGGTTCGATTCCTGGCGTGACCACTCACAAAAAAGCCTCATAATCAACATTTATGAGGCTTTTTCTATTTATTGAGGATTAATTCGCCGCTGGCTTATACACCAATTTATCCGTAGGATCATTGGGCGTGATGTCTTTCATATCCGACAGCATCACGAGCTCATCCTGTTTCAAGCTGGATATCGTCAGCCGTTTTTGCTTGTTCACGGTAACCTTGATCCACTTGTCGGCGGCATCATACGCCCAGGTTCCCTGCAAATGATTGTTCTGCCCATTGAAGCCGATGACGACAGACCCGTCCGCCTTGAAATCAAAGCTCATCGTCGGGGCGCTGGGATTTGGCCCTATTCGCTCACCGCTCACAATTCCATAGCTCAGATCCCATTTCCTGCACAACAATCCCTTGACGGCGTCGACGGACATATTGACGTCCTGCGCAAATAGTTCATTGACGGAGGCTGCCGAGACGAGCAGCAGGATAAGCGCGAATAGTTTATTCATAACGAGTCAATTATTTTCTCAAGGTGTTATGCAGTCGGCGGAGCCTCGTGTCATAACGTATTTATTTCAATACCGACTTAAGTTCGTTCTCGAGGTCCTCGCCGCGAAGAGACTGAGCGATGATCTTACCCTGCGGATCGATGAGCACATTAAAGGGAATACCGTTGAACCCAAAGGTTGTCACCGCCTCACTTTGCCAGAATTTGAGATCGCTCACATGCGTCCAGTCGAGATGATCGGCACGGATCGCCTCCTGCCAGGCCCCCTTCTCTTTGTCGAGGGATACGCCAAGGATCGCGAAGTTCTTTCCTTTGAATTCATGGTATGCGTTCACGACATTGGGGTTCTCCGCACGACACGGTCCGCACCAGCTGGCCCAGAAATCTACCAGCAGGTATTTACCGCGAAAGGAGGAGATAGATATGGCCTTGCCGTTGGCATCGGGCAGCGTAAGATCGGGGGCCTGTTTGCCGACCCAGCTTTTCTCTTCCTCTTCTTTTTGTTGAGCGGCCATTTGCTGTTCGCGTTTATCGTAGTCTTGCTTGAGACCCAGCAGCGTCGGATTATCGGGATACTTCTTTAGCTGATCGATAAGCGAAGCCTGAAATTCCGCCGGCGGAAGACTGCGGGAAGAAAAGCTAAGCGCGAGCGCCGAAAGCGTGGGGTTCGTGCAGGTATTGACGAACTGTTTCAAAAACATGTTGAGATCCTGCAGTGCGCCGTTGGCCTGGGTCATCGCGATGGATTGAACAGTATCCGGAGCCTTGGCCTGACGAAGACTGTCTGCCGTCCGCATGACCTTCTCCACTTCGTAATCCTTTTTGCCAAAGGTCTTGATGAATTCCCTGAGCTGCGCGCTGGCGTCGGAGCCGCTGACCTCGTAAAAATCATCCTTTTTGCCCAGGTCGACATTCACGCGAGCCTCGGGCGCGTCGTTGATCAGCGGGACGGCAATGGCGTTGTTGCCGAAGACGAGCTCGTAGATCTCCTGGTTCTTTGTGACCCCGCTGACGGAGAAGCTACCGTTGCTTACCGGCAGCTTGGCGGAATCGAGGATCACCGGCGGCTGGTCCTGACCGTAAGAGACCTCCATGAGATAGACCTTGGAGATAGGGCCTGCTTCGGCCGACAACACATTGGCGTTCTTAAAGGTGCCGGTGACCGTAAATGTGCCCTTCTTTTTGGTTTGACAGGAGGCAGCGAGTATGAATAAGGCCCCGATGGCCGCGAGAGTTTTCAGACGCATAGCTTAATTTTCCAGTTTTTCGAGTAATAGTTTATTCGTGAGTTTGGGATCGGCTTTTCCTTTGGACAATTTCTTGACCTCGCCGACGAACAGACCGATGAGTCCTTTTTTGCCTTTTTTGTATTCCGAAACCTTGTCGGGCATGCCGGCCAGCGCTTGTTCGACCCACGCGGCGATCTCACCGGTATCGGAGCTTTGGAGGAGGTTGAGGGCGGTGGCGATCTCGAGGGGTGCGCGGGCCGGTTCCTGCAGCAGCACCGGGAAGATGCGTTCGGCGGCGATGGAAAAGCTCAGTGCGCCCTCTTCCACCAGCCGGATGAGTGCAGCCAGGGACTCGGGCGGGACAGGGAAGTCTTTCCAGTCTAGATCTTTTTCGTTAAGGCTTGACCTCACAGGGCCGAGAAGCCAGTTGGCTGCCGCCTTATAACTTTTGGCCCCGCCGGCGGCCCCAGTGAGCCCGATGAGCCGTTCAAAATAGCCAGCGCTCTCCTTTTCGTCGGCGATCACCCGGGCATCGTATTCGGAAAGCTGCAATTCGCGGGTGTATTTCTGCACCAGCTCTTCGGGCATCGGGGGCAGTGAAGCGCCGATCCTGGCCAGGAATTCATCCGTGACCTCGAAGGGCGGCAGATCGGGATCGGCGAAATACCGGTAGTCGTTGGCTTCCTCTTTAGACCGAAGGGTGAAAGTCGTGCCGTCCCCCGCGTTAAAGCTGCGGGTCTGTTGCTGGATGGACTGACCCGTGGCCAGCAGCTCGATCAGCCGCCGGGATTCGAATTCGATGGCGCGCCGGACGTTGCGGATGGAGTTGAGATTCTTCACCTCCACCTTGGTGCCGAGCCTGGTGTCACCTTTGAGTCTTACGGAGACGTTGGCGTCACAGCGCATGCTGCCTTCTTCCATATTGCCATCGCAGATCTCGAGGTAGCGGAGCATCTTGCGCAGTTCGGTGAGATAGGCATAGGCTTCATCGCCATTCGAGATAACCGGTTCGGTAACGATCTCGATCAACGGTACCCCTGCCCTGTTGAGATCGACGCAAGTATAGTCGGGATCGATGTCATGCGAGCTTTTGCCCGCATCTTCTTCCAGGTGGATGCGATTAAGCTCGATGTCGCGCTCGCCAGCCGTAGTCCGGATAGTCACGCGGCCGCCTATGCATATGGGCGTCGTGTGCTGACTGATCTGATATCCTTTGGGCAGATCGGGATAGAAATAGTTCTTGCGGGCGAAGTAGTTGTTCCGCTCGATGGTACTTTTACACGCCAGCCCCATTTTGATCGCGTACTCCACGGCCGTTCGATTGAGCCGGGGCAACGCGCCGGGCAGACCCAGGGTCACAGGGCTCACGTGGGTATTCGGTTCACCGCCAAAAGCAGCGCTGTCGCCACAGAAAAGCTTTGTGCGGGTCAGCAATTGCGCGTGCACCTCCAGTCCTACTACCGTCTCGTATGCATCATAATTGATCTCCATCATAAATACCAACTGCCGGGGTGCCGGCAGCTAGCAAAAGTACATAATTATGCGCACTTGGCCGTTACGACGATAGGCTCCGGCCCGTCCGCTTTTAGAGATCGGCGGTCTTGAGCTTTCTGGGATTTTTGACCTCGAGCTCCAGCGGTTTGCCGTCGCGCAGGACGTTGACTTTCACAGTGGGTTTAAGCCGGCTTTCACGGGCGACGGCTGCGAGACTACCCGCATCATTCACGGGGTGGCCATCGAAGGCGGTGATGATATCCTGCTCTTTGATGCCGGCCTTTGCCGCAGCAGATTCACCGTCGACATGAATGACCTTTGCGCCCTTGCCATCTTCAGTGTCCTGCGCGCGGATGCCAAGACGCGGGCTGTTGGAATTATTCCAGTTATAGTTATAACCCCGTGGCGCGAACTGCTTGAAAAATTGCTCATCCTGCCCGCCGGGGCCGTTGAAACCAAAGACGCGGCCGCTGGGGCTTTGACCGAGGGTGACGGTGACCTTGGTCTCTTTCCCATCCCGGAGATAGGTGATAGTGGCTTTTTCATCCGGGTCATATTTCCCTACGGCCCGGCTAAGGTCTTCTGGGCTCTCGATGGAGATCTCATCCAATTTGGTGATGACGTCACCCGTTTTAAGCCCGGCTTTCTCGGCGGCACTGCCGGGAGAGACCTCGGCGATACGCGCACCTGCGGGGCCGTTTTCCGGGCGCATGGAGGTAACCCCCAGGAAGGCCCGGTTCTGCGGCATCAATTCCTTAAAATCCCATTGTTGCCGGAAGGGGCTGAGGTTCATATCGCCGCCGTCGAGGATTGTGCCGTTCTTGAGTGGTTTGATTTTCCGCTTCGTGATCACCAGATTGCCGTCTTCGTACTCCGAAGCGGGTTTGCCATTGATGAACAGCTCGCCATTTTTGATCTCGACGGTGACCTTGGCGTCCTTGTCCGTCTTTTGGCGGATGATGATCTCGCTGTAGTTATGCGGGTGCGCGGTATCCGCGGCATCCGATACCTCGCCCGGGGTGGGTACCAGTTGCTGTGAGAAGCCCTGCAACTGGAAGGTCAGCATTGCGATTGCCAGTGCCGGAACCTTAAGAAAGTGTGTGTTCATATTATCTACGTTTTCTTTCGTAGATCAAATATAGGAGGAAATTTGTGAATACGAAAGGATTCGGAAATGTTAAAGTCGGCGGCCGGGCCGGCTGGCTTTAGCCGGCGTTTTTCCTCGCCTTTTTCAATGGCTCGAGCAGTTGCTCGAGGCCGTTGATCTTGATCTCATAGATCGTCGCCAGCAACATGCCCAGCTTACCATTGGGGAACCCCTCGCGATGGAACCATTCGAGGTAGGAAACGGGGAGATCGCAAAGCAGTGTGCCTTTGTATTTACCAAAGGGCATCGGCATGGAGACCAGGGTGGTCAGCATTTCCGGGTCCATCACGCCAACAATTTTTTCACGCGTTCGATCACTTGTGGCAGGTTGCTGGCATCCTGGCCGCCGGCAGTGGCAAGGGTCTTCTGGCCGCCGCCGCCGCCTTTGATCAGCGGGGCGATCTGCTCCTTGATGATCTTCGGCGCCTCCAAACCCTTCGTCTCCACGAGCTTGTCGTCGATTGCGATGACTACAGAAGCTTTGCCATCGATTTTTGCGGCCAGCACTATGATAGATGGCAGGTCGCCAGGCCTGGCGATTAGTGCGGGACGCAGATCGAAGGCCAGTTTTTTGACAGCGTCGGCGTTCGGTGCTTCAATGATCTCGCCGATGAAATTGGTTCCGTTGAGCTGTTGCACCTTTTGCAGCAATTCCTGGCGGGTGGCTTCCAGCTCGCGGGCCTCGGCGCGCTCGAGTTTCTTTTTCAGCCCGGCATTCTCGGCGACGAGGTTCTCGGCGGCCTTCGTGAGCTCGCGGGGATTCTTGAGCACCTCGCGGACGGTATGGAGCTCGGCAAAATGTTCGTCGACAAAGGTTTCGGCAGCCTTGCCGCCAACGGCCTCGATCCGCCGGACGCCGGCAGCGACGGCGCCTTCGTGCTTGATACGAAAGAAGCCGAGCTCACCCGTAGCGCCCACATGGGTGCCGCCGCAGAGCTCCACCGAATAGGTGGGGTCGATGGTGACCACCCGAACGGTATCGCCATATTTTTCACCGAACAAAGCCATGGCACCCAGCTTCAGCGCCTCGTCCTTGGGCATCTCGCGGATGATCACGGGGATGTTCTCGCGGATCTTTTCGTTGACGAGACCTTCCACGGCAGCCACTTCGGCCTCCGTCATCTTCGCGAAATGCGAGAAGTCGAAACGCAGTTGGTCGCTGTTGACGAGCGAACCCTTTTGGGCCACATGGGCGCCCAGGACCTTGCGCAAGGCGGCGTGGACGAGATGGGTAGCGGAGTGATGGATCTCCGTGGCCTTCCTTTTGACCCGGTCCACCCTCGCGATCACCGGAGCTTCAGGGTCGGAAGGCAGCTTGTCCGTAAAAAGAACGATGAGGCCATTCTCCTTCTTGGTATCTAGGACAGGAATAGTTTCAGTACCGGATATCAGAACGCCGGTATCCCCCACCTGTCCGCCACTTTCCGCATAGAATGGTGTGGCTTCGAGCACAAGTTGGTACGACTCCTGGCCTTTCTTCCTGATCTTTCGGTATTTGACGACCTGTGTATTCGTCTCGAGCATTTCATAGCCGAGGAACTCTTCCAGCGGGTTGTCGATGAGCACCACCCAATCTTCGGTGTCGATGGTGGTGGCGGCACGCGAGCGGTCTTTTTGCTTCTTCATCTCCTCGTTAAAGCCTGCTTCATCGACGTCGAGTCCATTTTCATGAGCGATAAGCTTTGTGAGATCCAGGGGGAAACCGTAAGTATCGAACAGTTCGAAGGCTGCTGCACCCGGAATCACCGGACGATCGTGGAAACGCCGCCCGTCGCTATTGCCGGCGACCCTGACGGAAGCGGATACGCCCAATGACGCCATGATATCGTCTATCCTTTTCAGGCCCTTGTCCAGGGTACGCAGAAAAGCTTCTTCTTCTTCCTTTACGACCTTGGCGACGAACTCGGCCTGGTGGTGGAGTTCGGGGAAAACATCCCGGAACTGATCTGCCAGCACGGGTACGAGCTGGAACAGCAACGGCTGCTTATAATCCAGATAGGAATAATAATAGCGGACCGCACGGCGGAGGATACGGCGGATGACATAACCTGCTTCGGTATTCGAAGGCAGCTGCCCGTCGGCTATAGTAAAGGAGATCGCCCGAAGATGGTCGGACAATACGCGGAAAGCGATATCCCGTTTGCTGTCGCCATAGTCATATTGTTTTCTGACGATCTGTTCCACTACGGCGATGGTGCCGGTGAATATATCCGTATCGTAGTTGGATTGTTTGCCCTGGATCACCCGGACGAGCCGCTCGAAACCCATGCCCGTATCCACATGCCTGGCCGGCAAGGGCTGAAGGGTCCCATCCTTGAGCCGGTTGAATTGCATGAACACGTCATTCCAGATCTCGATGACCTGGGGATGGTCTGCATTTACAAGCTTGGCGCCGTCTATGTTAGCCCGCTCTTTATCGGTGCGGGTATCCACGTGAATTTCGGAGCAGGGTCCGCACGGGCCGGTGTCTCCCATCTCCCAGAAGTTATCCTTTTTCTTACCCATGAGGATCCGGTCTTCGGCAATCCATTTCTTCCATTCCTCAAAGGCCTCGGTATCACGAGGTAGCTTATCTTTCTCATCGCCTTCGAATACGGTGACGTACAGCCGGTCCTTGGGTATCTTATAAACCATTGTCAGCAGCTCCCAGCTCCAGGCGATGGCCTCTTTTTTAAAATAGCCTGCGCTGGGATCGGCCGGGTCGCCAAAGCTCCAATTGCCGAGCATTTCGAACATCGTATGATGATAGGTGTCAACGCCGACCTCTTCCAGGTCATTGTGTTTGCCGCTGACCCGGAGGCATTTCTGGGTGTCGGCCACCCGGGAATAGGGCGCCTTTTTGTTGCCGAGGAAAAAGTCTTTGAACTGGTTCATCCCCGCATTGGTGAATTTCAGGGTGGGGTCGTTCTTGATAACAATAGGGGCGGAGGGCACGATCGTGTGTCCTTTCGATACAAAAAAGTCCAGAAATTCCTTTCGTATTTCGGCACTGGTCATCATAAACGGAACAATCTTTGGTTGTTATTTGGCTCGCACCTGTTATATTTGTGCGCCTGGCTCCTGATAAAAGCCGTGCAAAGGTACACCAAATCAGCCTGTTTTGTCGTTCTACCCCCAAACGGGTCGGGTCGGCCGGGTAAGATGTCCTATAGAAGCGCCGAACGGTGCAACCATTGTTGCCGGATGAAGAAGATCAAGTACTATTATAACACGAACACCCTCCGCTATGAAAAGCTGGAGACGCCGCTCCGGGTGACCCTTTTGCGCGTCCTGGGGTTCCTGAGCGCCGCCGTCGTCACCGCCCTGATCCTCGTTTCCCTCGCCTATAAATATTTTCCTTCGGCTAACGAAAAACGGCTGATGCAGAGGAATGAAGCCCTGCAGGACAATTATTATACCCTGGACGATAAGGTTAAAAAGATGCAGGAGCAGATGGCGGAGCTGGAAAAAAGGGATAATGGCGTTTACCGGGCCATCTTCGAAGCTGCGCCTATTCCTGACAGTGCGCGGGCCAAGGAAACACAGCAGGAGCAGGAGATCAAGCTGGTGCAGGGCATGGACCAGGAGAATCTCTACACTTCCATCGCCGCCACCCTCGAACAGCTAACGGCCCGCATGGCGAGTCAGGCCAAATCGTATGTCCAGATCGACGGGTTTATCAAGAACAAAGAACAGCTTCTCGCTTGTACGCCTGCGATCCAGCCGGTAAGCAATAAGGAACTCAGCCGGATCGCCTCCGGTTTCGGCTACCGCATCGACCCGGTGTATAAAACCACGAAGTTCCACGCGGGGCTTGACTTTGCCGCGCCGCAAGGCACGCCTATCTATGCCACGGCGAACGGTACGGTGGAGGTAGCAGGTAACACGGGTAACGGATATGGCAACCATGTGGTGATCAACCATGGGTATGGCTATGCTACACTGTACGGGCATATGTTCCGGGTAAAGGTCAAGCCCGGCGATAAGGTCAAACGCGGCGAGATCATCGGGTGGGTGGGTAGCACGGGCAAGAGCACCGGCCCACATTGTCACTATGAGGTCCACCGCAATGGAGACCCCGTGGACCCTGTGTATTACTTCTACAATGACATCACGCCCGACCAGTACGACCGGCTTCTCAAGCTGGCGGCTTCCAGTAATCAAAGTTTTGACTAATTTGAGTAATTTCATAAGGATATACGCGTAGGCTCGATTTTTGAGCCAAAACGGCGATGAGCAAACAGACCCAGATAGCGCTTGATTTCGGCCAGGAGCCGCAAACCCCGCCCCCCGCACCTGCTCCCGCAGCCAATGACGGTGGAGGGGAGGCTTCTTCGCGCCCGTATATGACGGCCGGAGGTGTCGGTGTGCGCATCAAGGCCTATAAACAGACGCCCACTCCCCAAAACGGCGATCTGTTCGGGAGCCAGCGGGCAGAGGAAATATCCGCCGGGGAGGGTGAGCCGGTGGCTGAAGAGGTCGCCCAGCCTATTGTGTCCGAAGACCTGGCGGCCGTCGCGACGGCAACGCTTGCGGAAGAGCAGGCCGCCGAGCTGGAGCGGGCGCGGATATTCGAAGAACGCGTGTTGGCGTCGAGAGAACGGGCAGGAATTTTCGGAGAACCCGAAGCCCCGTTGGAGGAGCCTTCACACGCGGAAGCCGCGGAACCCTCTATCACATCGAACGACAGCGTGCAGGCCGAAATCCCCGCGGCCGCCGAACAAGTCGCCCCCGCGGCCACCACCGAACCGGTCGCCCCCGCTACACCCGTCATCGTACCGGCGACAAAACGCACCCCCGCAGCAAAACGGGCGGCAGCGGCAAAACAGGGACCATCTAAAAGGGGACGTAAATCGCTCAAACAGGTGGCTGCCGAGGCCGACCTCATAGAAATACCCGAAGACGAGATCCTCTTCAGCAAACAATATTATACCATGGGCGAGGTCTCGGAGATGTTCCATGTCAACCAGAGTCTGCTGCGTTTCTGGGAAACGGAATTCGACATCCTCCAACCCCGCAAGAACCGTAAGGGGGATCGATACTTCCGCCCCGTCGATATCAAACACCTTCACCTGATCTATCATCTCCTCCGGCAAAAGAAATATACCATCGAAGGCGCGAAAGAATTTCTGAAAAACAATAAAAAGGCCGAAGAACGTTTCGGAGTGATCCAGCGTCTCCAACAGATCAAAGCCTTTCTCCAGGAAATGAGGGCGCAATTATAACTTCTAACGGACGGAGGTATCCGGCTCGGGCGGGGACGGCTGCGCAAGGTTGATGGTCGTACTCAATCCGGCAATGTCGATACCCAATTCAGCAAACAGCCGTAACACGTCGAGGTTCACCCGCTGTTTGATCGCATTGAACTCGTCGAAGGGTACCGGCGACGTATAATAATCTACATTCACCAGGAAGGCCGTACCGGAGATATCATTGAGATAAGCGTTGCCGTTCTCCACGTTGTCCTTTACCAACAACTTTTTGATCCGGGCGATCGCGGTATCGAGCTGCTCGGCGGTCGTCGAAAGACTCAACTCCAGCCGGAGCTCGCCTTTGCGCTGGGTCCGCAGCGTGAGGTTATCGACGACGCTATCCACCATTTGTTTGTTTGGGACCGTGACATAGGTCTTTTGGTCCGTGCGGATACGGGTGCTGCGCAGACCGATCTTCTCCACGGTGCCGGAGATATTGTTCACTTTAAGGACATCGCCGGATTTGAAAGGCTTGTCGAAGAAGATCACGAAGGAAGCGATGAGGTTCTCGATGCTCTCCTTGGCGGCCAGGGCCAGGGCGGCGCCGGCCAGACCCAGCGAGGCGAGGATGCTGGACACATCCACATGAAAGGCCGAGTTGAGGATCACCAGCACCCCGATGATACCCAGGATCGCTTTGAGAAAATCGCGGATAAAGACGATCATCTGGATATCGCGGAAACTGCCGTCTTTACGGCTCTTGGTACGCAGCACCAGGGCAATGAAATCCACCAGTCGCAGCAAGAGCCAGAAAAAGGCGGAGATCAGAATGATGATGGCGATCGATTGGATGATGGTCTTGGATCTGACTTCATAGATGTCGAACTCGAGCCCGGCAGGAAAGTGTAGCTTCTCGATAGAGGTGAGTGAGACAAAAAGTACGATAAATGTACCGATGGGGGCGACCACCAAGTCCAGAAAGGCAGAACGATCGATCCCGGCGCCTATGCGGCCAAGGAGGCGAAAGATCAGCCGGCCGATAAGCCGCGAAATGACCCGCTTGAGCGCAATGATGAACAGGATGGTAATAGCGACGATGAAGTAAGATCTCAGCGGATTACTCAGGACTATGGTACTCCAGATGCTGTGCATGGTGCAAAGATATTATTTCGAACGCAGCCAGCCGCGGGATGCTATTTCCGCGAATACACCTCCAGCCCGCTCTTTTTCAGCACATAGATCACGGTGGGCGTGATATCGATGTGGATGGCGCCCTGGTAATCGGCGGGTATAGGCTGTTCCAGCATATTGAGGGTGCCGGGCTCATAGCGGTAGAACTGCGTATCATCGTGCCCCAGGAGATTCTTACCAATAACATTGAAGTCCTTCCAGCCCCGGATATCGAGATGGGTTTTTAAGGTTCCGTAATGATCAAAGATGTACACGCCTTTAGCAGGGTCATAAAGATAGACGAGATCGCCGCGGTCGCGGATAATAGTCGGATCCGGAACCGAGTCGAACAGCTGCCGGAAGTCGGTGGTCTGATCAACCAGCGTACCGTCGTCGCGGACGCGTTTGAGCATCGCGTCGAGCTCGTCGTACACCCAGATGTTATTCTCATACGCCAGCCCAATCGCTTTCGCCTGGAGGATATTCTGTTTGCGGAGATCGACGGTATTGATGAGATTGAGGAAGCGATCCAGCTCGACCACCGTGGTGAATTCCCGGTAATAGACCAATATCTTGAGCGGATTGGTGGCGTCGATGAACGTGATCTTGCCATACCGCCGGACATCATTGAAGACGGCCAGCGAGTCGCCGCGCGGACTGAGCTTTTTGAGCTGGTTGTCGGAGTTCAGCACATAGATATTACCGAGATTGTCGACGGTAAAATCGACGATATCCTGGGAGACCTTGAGCGTCAGCGTGAAATCGCCCATGGAGCCGGGCTGGGCTGCGGGTGGCGGCTGCTCGGTTTGCTGCGCCGATGCCGGTCGGCTGCCTGCCAGGCAGAGCAACAGAAGGATTGTATGGTGGAGCCGCTTCATCGACGGACGATCTTGCCGGCAGTCTCGGGGGTCTCGCTAAGCAGCGACAGCTGTACCCCGTCGAAGACGGCATATGTATAATAACGGATCCAGTCACCCAAATTGATATACCGGCTGCCGGTTTGGTCCAATAAAAGATCGATGGGCAGGTGGCGATGGCCGAAGATAAAATAATCGTGTCGTTGTTTCTTTAGCAGCTCGCGGCAGTAGATCACCAGCCACTCTTTGTCCTCGCCGAGGAATTCGGCGTCGGTAGCACCCGTCATTGCCCTGCTGCGGCGGCTTAGCCAGCCGGCGATCCCCACCCCCACGGCAGGCGGCAGGATACCGAACATCCATTGACACAGTGGGTTCCGGAAGATCTTCTTCAAAAACTTATATCCATGGTCGCCGGGCCCTAGTCCGTCCCCATGGCCAATATAAAATGACTTGCCGTTGAAATCGAAGACCTGTGGTTCATGATACACGGGGATATTGAGTTCCTGCTCGAAATAGCCGCTCATCCACATGTCGTGGTTACCGGTGAAGAAATGAATGGGGATGCCCGAATCCGTGAGCTCGGCCAGCTTACCCAGGATGCGTGTATAGCCCTTGGGGACCACCGTGCGGTATTCGTACCAGAAATCGAAGAGGTCGCCGACGATGAAGATCAGGGCGGCGTCGCCGCGAATACGTTCCAGAAAGGCGGCAATGCGTCGCTCACGGGCCAGGCTGGTCTCGTGATCTGGGGCACCCAGATGAAAGTCGGAGAGAAAATAGATCTTTTTGCCGGGTGGGATCTGCATAAATACAAATATAGGTTGCGCCTTCGGCCCAACCATGGGCTAATGTCGGGCCTTCGGCCAGCAGGCTTCCAGCCTGCTAGTGTCTATCCACCAGGAAAAGATACACCTGTTTCGGACCGTGCACACCGACGACGAGGGTCTTCTCGATATCGGCGGTCCGGCTGGGCCCGGTGGCAAAAGACATCAGCGAGGGCAGCTGCTGGCCATATTTTTCTTTCAGGCCCACGAGGGCATCGCGGATATCGTAGACCAGCTGATCGGTGTAAGCAACACAGAGATGTACCGGCGCGTAGACGCTCGTAGTACGACCGCTGGCGTTAGCCGAAGCGAGGACGATAGTGCCTGTGCGCGCCACCAGGGTCTCGCAGGTGGTGATCGCGGCATCGCTTTCGCCAAGGTCTTTGGAAGAGAGGGCGTCGCCGAGCCCCTGGTCCTGCAAATTCTTGCGCAGCTTCTCTTCCCGGCAAAAGATGTTCTTCCAGCCCTGGGTGGCGATCAGGGCGTTGAGCTGGCCGGCCAATTCCTTGTGATCGATGCAGAACACGAATTTCCCCTGCAGCTTGGCAAACTGCTCCGCAAATTCTATTTCGAGGTCCTGTTTCGATGGCTGAAAGACGGAATGCGTGCCTTCGCTTTGGGGAAAAGGAATAGGCGTTGATTCACTCAACGCCTTCCTTATCTTTTTCAATATATTTTCTTTCGCTGAAGAAACGTTCATACTATTTCACTTCTTCGGTGGCGGGGGGAACGACCACGGGCGGCGGCACTCCATTGCCTTGCTCGTGTTCGGATACATCCAGGGCACGCTTCTCTTCATACGGCCGCTTGCCAATGAGCGCCTCTACATCGCTTTGGAAGAGCACCTCTTTATCGAGAAGCGCTTCGGCCAGGAGCTTCACTTGCCGGCTTTTCTCCGTGAGCAGCTGCTTGGTAGCCTCATAGGCCTTATCGATGAGCTTCCGCACCTCTTCGTCGATGAGCTTGGAAGTCTCTTCGGAATAGGGCTTGGTAAAGGAGTTCTCTACTTGCGGATCGTAAAAGCTGATATTACCTACTTTGTCGTTCATCCCGTATACCGTTACCATCGAATACGCGATACGGGTGATCTGCTGAAGGTCGTTCTGGGCGCCGGTGGAGATCTTACCGAAGTTAAGTTCTTCGCTGGCGCGGCCGCCGAGGGTCATACAGATCTGGTCGAACAGCTGGTCCGTATTATAAAGATACTGTTCCTTGGGGGTGTATTGAGCATAACCCAACGCTGCGACGCCACGAGGCACGATGGTTACCTTTAACAGGGGATATGCGTGTTCGAGATACCAGCCGCAAATAGCATGTCCGGCCTCATGATATGCAATGATCCGTTTTTCGTCGGGAGAGATGATCTTGTTCTTCTTCTCCAGACCGCCGATGACCCGGTCTACCGCATCCTGGAAGTCTTCCATTTCTACTGTCTCTTTTCCCTTTCGGGCGGCGATCAGCGCGGCCTCATTGCAGACGTTGGCGATGTCCGCGCCGGCAAAACCGGGAGTTTGTTCGGCCAGCTTATGGATATCGAGTTTACTGGAGATCTTGATGGGTTTCAGATGGACCTTGAAGATGGCTTCGCGGCCTTTGAGATCGGGTTTGTCGATAGAGATCTGCCGGTCGAAACGGCCGGGACGCAGCAGGGCAGTGTCCAGTACGTCGGGGCGGTTGGTAGCGGCCAGCACGATGATGCCGCTGTCGCCGCCGAAGCCGTCCATTTCCACGAGCAGCTGGTTGAGGGTGCTTTCCCTTTCGTCATTGCTCATGATGGCGTTCTTTCCGCGGGCACGGCCGATGGCGTCGATCTCATCGATAAAGATCACGCAGGGAGCCTTTTCCCGGGCTTGCTTGAACAGATCGCGGACGCGGCTGGCACCCACCCCGACAAACAGCTCCACGAAATCGGAACCGCTCATCGAGAAAAAGGGAACCTGCGCTTCCCCGGCCATAGCCTTGGCCAGCAAGGTCTTACCGGTCCCCGGAGGGCCTACCAGCAGGGCACCCTTGGGGATCTTGCCGCCAAGGGCGGTATATTTCTTGGGATTCTTGAGGAAGTCCACGATCTCCATGACCTCAACCTTGGCCTCGTCCAATCCCGCGACATCGCTGAAGGTGATCGTGACCTTGGTACCCTTGTCGAAGAGGGTGGCCTTTGATTTCCCGATGTTGAAAATGCCACCCGGCCCGCCGGCGCCCGCCTGGCCGCCCATTTTACGCATGAGCATCACCCATATGAGGACGATGATCAGCAGGGGGAGGAGGAAATTGAGCAATGGCCCGAACCATTCACCTTCCGGTTTGGAGGCAATGTAAATTTCGGGCTGGTCGGGATGTTTGGTGAACCAGTCGTGCAGATATTTCTCGTAATCTTTTACGTCGGTGACCCGGAACTCGAACTGGGGCCCCTCTTTGCTCATGCCGTTTGGCCAGGAATTCGATTTACTGTACTTGGCGTAATAGGGTTTGCTGAGGCTATCTTTCTTAATATAGACCCTGACGAGGTTCTTATTGGAGATGAGATCGACCTTCTCGACATCGCCCTGCGCCAGCATGTGCTGACGGAAGTCCAACTCTTCTATCTGGTGTGCATCGGGAGAGAAGGAACCAAAGAGGTTGAAGCCGATGAGGACTGCTGCTATGATGCCCCAAATCCAATAAATGCTGAATTTGGGACCTTTGCGTCCGCCATTGCCATCATCATCCCCCCTGGGTCGAAACCGAGGAAAGTTGTTTTTATCGTTTTGTTTCAAATCGTCTTGTGGCATTGTGTATTAATCCTGTGTTGTTTTTGCTGTATTAGTAATATAAATAATAAAAAATACAAGGTTAAAATGTTCGAAAAAAACCTTCAAACGGCAAAATATACTGTTAAATTGTCGGTTTCCGGTTTTTTGGCCGCGTTTCGCACAGATTTATTAACCTTTATGGTCTTCCTGTGCGGCATCGCTCCACATATCTTCCAGTTTATAAAAGCGGCGGTTTTCGGGCAGCATCACGTGGACCACGATATTCACATAATCGATCAGAACCCATTGATAGTTCTGTCTGCCTTCATGTTTATAGGGAAGTTCATCACAGTTTTTCCTGACCTCTTCTTCTACGGAGTCGGCGATCGCCTTTACCTGGGTGGTGCTGGCTGCTTCACAGATAACAAAGAAATCTGCTACTGCTTCCGGGATCTTTCGAAGGTCCAGGGAGATGATATTTTCGCCTTTTTTTTCCTGTATTGCTTTAATGATTGTTTTAAAGATTTTCGAACTCCTCGTTAGCCGGACTACGCTATTGCGCTTGCGGGTAGCTAATATAGACAGCTGTTCCAATAATCAGTACTTTTTGTGATAAATTCGTTCTACCAAAAATAGGAATCTTTTGGCGATCGGTCATTCTTTTATTGAATTAGAATCGGTGGACAGCACCAACAACTATGCCATGGCTCTGGCCGCTGCGGGCAAGGCTGTACACGGCACCCTGGTTTTTGCGCATGACCAGTGGGCGGGGAAGGGACAGCGCGGGCGGACCTGGAACAGCAACCCCGGAGCCAACATCATCCTCAGTGCTGTATTAGAGCCAGTTGCATCCCTTCAGGCGGCCTTTGGCCTCAGCGTCGCCGTAGCACTGGCCTGCCGCGATTTCTTTACTGCCTATGCCTACTCGGATGTCACCATCAAATGGCCCAATGATCTCTATTGGAATGACAGAAAGGCAGGCGGCATCCTCATCGAGAACCATCTCCGGGGCAACCGTTGGGCGCATGCCATCGCAGGGATCGGCATTAACATCAACCAGGTGGAATTTCCGCCCACAGCGCGCAACCCGGTCTCCCTGCGGCAGATCACGGGGCGGACCTACGAAACGATCAGCCTGGCCCGGGACCTGGGACATCACCTGGACAAGCGGTATACCGAGTGGGAGGCCGGCGGTGCCCCCGCACTGCTGGAAGCCTATAATGCGGTGCTCTACCGGCGGGGCCAGGAGGTGCGGTTGCGGAAGGACAATGCCGTCTTCACGACCCGGGTCGAGGGAGTGTCGCCGCAGGGTCAGTTGCTGACACGGGATGTGCTGGACCGGAGCTTCAGCTTTGGGGAGGTAGAGTGGATACTGGATCCTTCGGCGGCCGGCCGCTGAGCTCTTTCCAGGCTTTGGTTATTTCTTCCGCATGCTGCTTGCTCCTGGGCTTTAGAAAGATCTTCCGGATGACGCCTTTTTCATCGATGAGAAAGGTGGTGCGATGCAATCCCATGTATTTGCGGCCATACAATTGCTTCTCGCTCCAGACCCCATAGCGATCAATGATGGTATGATCGGGGTCGGCGACCAGGGGAAAGGGCAGGTTGAACTTACCCACGAATTTCAGATGGCTTTTTTCATCATCGGGGCTGATGCCGACGATGGAGAAACCTTCTTTGCGCAGCAGGGCGTCGTTGTCGCGGAGATTGCACGCCTGTGTCGTACAGGTCGGAGTGTCGTCCTGCGGGTAGAAGTAGAGCACGAGCTTTTTGCCTTTGTAATCCGCCAGCGAGATCTTGTTGCCGTTGGCATCTTTGCCGGTGAAGCCGGGAGCTTTGTCGCCTTCCTGGAGATGGGTCATACGTTTCTATCTTGTAAAATGATATTCCCTGGTGGTTTGGTTACCGGCCACATCCTTCGCCGTCACTTTGAGTGTATGCGCGCCGGGCGGACAGTGTTCGTCGAAGATATAGATAAAAGCCTTTGCCTTGTCGTTGGTAAAACAAAGCCAGGAGCCATCCAGCTCGGCGGTGAAATCACGCAGCGCGCCCAGGTCGTCTTTAACTTCGAAGGCGATGCGGTGAGCCCTGGCCAGATTGGCGCCCTGCAGAGGTTGGAGCGGGGTGATCACGGGCGGGGTGCGGTCGTCGACGAGCTGAAAGTCGCCGAACTCCCGAAAACGGGCGGATGCCCAGCCATCGTGCCATTCGGGACGCTGTATGTCTTTATCGGTGCCGTTGAAACACACCATGACGACGTGGCTCGTGTCGATGGGCGCAACCACGCTGTTACCCGCTGCCGGGCCGGCATGTACAGCATGCGGATATTGTATCCGGACAAGCACCGGCTCCAGTAAGGGTATCCACTTTGCGCCGATCGCGTAAGTCGGTGAGATCCCTCCGGGGAGGGTCTTACCCGATCCCGGATAGCCGGCAACGATAGTTCCGATGGTCACCGAGTCGTACAGACTCTTCTCGCCGAGAAAGAACGAACAGTTTGCACCTTCTAGCCCGTCGACCATGCCGGGATAAAATCGTTTGCTCCTGTAGGCCCCGGCAGCCTCAGCGTGTGACGCGACGTCCTCCGCCGGTAAAGCAACGCTTCTGGCCGGTGAATCGACGGATTCGCCGGTGAATGCAGCGGGGTTGTATTTTATCTCGAATTGCAGCCGCGAAGTGTTTCCATAGGGGTCCCTGACTTCGATCTTTATTGCATGGGAACGACCGTCACTGATGTCCAGCACACCGTCAAGGGGATGTCCGCCGGCGGCAAGAACGGCTGCGGGGTCGGCGGGCCGATCCGAAGCACCATATGGAACGGAATAGATAGAGGGAAGTGGGTATCCTTGTAAAAAAAACAACTGTTGAAGAAACGGACCGCCTGTCAATCTTGTCTTATAGTCGATATGCGCATTGATGTTGCGCGTATTGTCGTAACTGATCCTGTCCATCCGAAAACCGATAACAGGGCGCTCGTCCATGAACAGTTCGGCTTCAAAGATACCATTGGGGTTCGTCGAGCCACTTTGCGTGTCGAAAGCCCCGATGGCGAAGCTCACATGGGTGACGGGAACGCTGAGTAAAGACGGACTGATCGTGAACCTTCCATCTTCGTGTATGTTATTCCTCTGCACAGCCAACAAATGCGGTGATTGTTCATATACGCTTTTACTGCGGTCGTACCAGGCCAGGCGCTGAATAGTGGGTGTTGTATTGTCCGGCACGGGTAACCCAAAGAGTAGCGGATTGAGATTGACATCACCTGCGGTGCGGCGGATCTCGAAATGCAGATGAGGCCCCTGGGAGCCGCCGGTGTTGCCGCTGTAAGCTATCAGGTCTCCCTTGTGCACCGGAAATAGCGAAGGCGGCAATTCGAGATAGACCTGCCAGGACCTGTGGCGATATTGCTCTTTGTGAACATAGGCGGCAAGCGCGGGAGAGAAGTGGTTGAGATGGCCATAGACCGTAGTATAGCCATTGGGATGATTGATGTAGATAGCCTGGCCGAAACCAAAAGGTGCAATGGACACACGCGCCACATAGCCATCGGCGGCAGCGAACACGGGGAGATTTTCGCGGTGTTGTGTCCGGATGTCCAGGCCCATGTGATAATGCTCGGCGCGCAGCTCGCCGAAGTTCGCGGCCAGGCTCATGGGAATGGCCAGCGGATCGCGGAAATAATTACGCGGGTAGTTGGCGGGCACGAATAGTTGACAAATGCCGGGTATCGAGCAGAGCACGAGGGCTGCAGAGAACAGGTAGCGCATGACGAGATTAAAGAGAGATTAAAGTGCGATTACGCTGTAAATTTAGTGATTCCCGCCGCGTACGACGAAAGTGATTCCCAATGTGAGCCGGATTTTCCCAACGGCGAACCGTCAAAAGGCGATATACCGACATCTGAACAGGCCTGTCTTTCGTAGGTAACCAAGGGGGTTCGTGAAGTGATTGTTAATAAAATACTATAGATCAACAGTGGATACGCGCCGGGAAAAAATACCACAAAAAGGGTAGACATTTTTTCAAGTTTGGTACAGCTTTTGGCTAACATTAATTGTCTTAATAAAGAGTAGGCTTCACTATCAAAAAAGAACGGTATGAAAGGAGTAAAAAACAAAATTGTCGTCTTTCTGGCAGTATCTGTCGGCGGGGCGATAGGACTTATTAAAGGCGAAGAAGCTAAACAGAAATGGGTATTCCGGGTAAAAAGCAAGTATGAGAATCGCAGGCTGATGGCGGAGCGTAAATCTTTTGCCCGCAAGGGTGGGGTCATGCTCGACGATATCGAACTGGCTTCGTTTCATAATAATAATTAGTCTTAGTCTCCCTTAGTAAATTGTTAGTTATACAAAGCCTCGGCGTCTGCCGGGGCTTTTTTGTGCCCGGCCGGCGAAGGCTTGAGGCGCGCCGGAATACGCGGGCGGCGAAGCTGGCTAACAGGCGTTAGCACGGGGACGCGCCGGGATGTGGGGTCCGGAAACCCCACAATACCTCCACGGAGCCTTTTTCTTTTGGATAAAGACCTCCACTGTGTTACCTTTGCGCAATTTGTCAAACGGGCCCTGAGGCCCGAACAACTAAAATCAAGAAATGCCCAAAGACTCTTCCATTCGTTCCGTCCTGATCATTGGTTCAGGTCCTATCATCATCGGTCAAGCTTGCGAATTCGATTACTCCGGCACCCAGGCTGCCCGCAGCTTGCGGGAAGAGGGGATCGAAGTTATCCTGATCAACAGCAATCCGGCCACTATTATGACGGACCCGATGATGGCGGATAAGGTGTATCTGTTACCGCTTACGGTGGAAAGTATCGAACAGATACTGGAAGAGAACAATATAGACGCGGTACTGCCCACGATGGGCGGCCAGACGGCCCTCAACCTCGCCAAAGAGGCAGAGGATCTCGGCATCTGGGAAAAATACAAGGTCCGCCTGATCGGCGTCGACATCAAAGCCATCGACAAAGCGGAGGATCGCGAGAAATTCCGCCAGTGGATGATCCAGCTCGGCGTGCCTGTCGCAACGGCAAAAACGGCAAACTCCTTTCTGGAAGGAAAGGAATATGCACAGGACATCGGTTTCCCGCTGGTTATACGCCCTTCGTTTACGCTCGGTGGTACAGGCGGCGGTTTTGTGCATGATAAGAGCGAGTTGGATGAAGCGTTGAATCGCGGCCTGCAGGCTTCGCCCATCCATGAGGTACTGGTAGAGCAGGCCGTGCTGGGATGGAAAGAGTTCGAGCTCGAGCTTTTACGCGATGCTAATAATAATGTAGTCATCATCTGCACGGTTGAGAACTTCGACCCCATGGGGGTACATACCGGCGACTCCATTACGGTGGCGCCTGCGATGACCCTTAGCGATACCGCGTTCCAGTTGATGCGGAACACCGCCCTCATGATGATGCGGGATCTGGGTAATTTCGCCGGCGGTTGCAATGTCCAATTCGCACTCAATCCCAAAGACGAATCGATCATCGCCATCGAGATCAACCCACGGGTTAGCCGCAGCTCGGCCCTGGCCTCCAAGGCAACAGGTTATCCCATCGCCAAAATTGCAGCCAAGCTCGCCATCGGTTACAATCTCGACGAGCTGAAAAATCAGATCACGAAGACCACTTCGGCCTATTTCGAGCCGGTGCAGGACTATGTGATCGTGAAGATCCCGCGCTGGAACTTCGACAAATTCAAAGGCGCCAATGACACGCTGGGTCTGCAGATGAAGAGCGTAGGCGAAGTGATGGCAATCGGCCGGAGCTTTACCGAGGCGGTGCAGAAGGCATGTCAGTCCTTGGAGAATAATGCCGTGGGCCTGGGTTATTATGGCAAGAGCCTAATGCATGCTGAAGCGCTGCTGGAATATATCAAGACACCCAAGTGGGACCGCATCTTCCGTATCAAGGACGCGCTGATGGCGGGTATCTCGGTAGGCACCATCTCAAAGGCCACCAATGGCATCGACCGCTGGTTCCTCTATGAGATCCAAAAGATCTGCAACATGGAGAAAGAGCTGGCGGGCTATAAGCTCGAGACCATCCCGGTAGACGTGCTGCGCGAGGCAAAGAAACTAGGGTTCAGCGACGAGCAGATCGTGAAGATCATGGGCTCCGGCTCCGAAGATGCGTTGTATGAGAAACGCAAGGCCGCCGGTATCACCCGTGTATATAAGATGGTGGACACCTGTTCCGCCGAGTTCGAGGCCAAGACACCCTATTTCTATTCCACATTCGAAGGCGGCCATGCCAATGAAAGCAAAGTCTCGGATAAAAAGAAGATCATCGTACTCGGTAGCGGCCCTAATCGCATCGGTCAGGGTATCGAGTTCGACTACTGCTGCGTCCACGGGTTACTGGCGATCAGGGAATGCGGTTATGAGGCCATCATGGTCAACTGCAACCCCGAGACGGTCTCGACCGATTTCGATATCGCCGACAAGCTCTACTTCGAGCCGGTATACTGGGAGCATCTGTGGGAGATCATCGAGCATGAGAAACCAGAAGGCGTGATCGTGCAGCTCGGTGGTCAAACGGCGCTGAAGCTGGCTGAGCGGCTTTCGGCGAAAGGCATCAGGATCATCGGGACCTCTTTCGACAGCATGGACATCGCGGAGGACCGCGGTCGTTTCAGCGATATGCTCAAGGAACTGGGCATCCCCTACCCAGACTACGGAACGGCCTTCGATGTCGACGAGGCAGTGCAGGTGGCGAACCGTGTAGGCTATCCCGTATTGGTCCGGCCGAGCTACGTGTTGGGAGGTCAGCGGATGCGGATCGTGATCAATGACGACGAGGTCGAGAAGGCAGTCGTGAGTCTGCTGAAACATATCCCCGGCAACAAGATACTGATCGACCACTTCCTGGATCGCTGCCAGGAGGCGGAAGTCGATGCGATCTTCGATGGCGAGAACTTTCATGTGATGGGCGTCATGGAACACATCGAGCCGGCGGGTATCCATAGCGGCGACAGCCACGCCGTTCTGCCGGCCTTTAATCTTACGCCATTGGTGGTGACGACCATGGAATATTATTCCGAGAGGATCGCCCGGGCGCTGAACATCAAAGGGCTGATCAATATCCAGTTTGCCATCAAAGACGGGAAGGTCTTTGTGATCGAGGCGAATCCGCGGGCTTCGAGGACGACGCCTTTTATTGCCAAGGCCTACCAGATCCCCTATCTCAACATCGCCACCAAGATCATGCTCGGAACGCACAAGCTCACCGACTTCACGTTCGAAAAGAAGCTGCAAGGGTTCGCCATCAAGGAGCCGGTGTTCAGCTTCAACAAATTCCCGGGCGTCAAGATCGAGCTGGGTCCGGAAATGAAGTCTACGGGCGAAGCCATCCGGTTCATCAAAGATCTCCGCGACCCCGGCTTCCGGAAATTGTACAAGGATCGAAGCATGTATCTGAGTAAATAGTAATTTCGGGTGTAAAACCCGATAACTATGCCCGAAGAGATCGAGATCCCCACGGAACATCTGCACGAGGAAATCGAAGAAAGAGCAGAAGAAAGGAAAGAACGCTGGACATTGTACCTCGCATTGTCCACGGCCTTTATGGCTGTGCTGGCGGCTTTCGCCGGCCTGATGGCAGGACATCACGCCAATGAGGCCCTGGTGGAGCGGATGAAGGCCTCCGATCAATGGAATTTCTATCAGGCGAAAAACCTCAAGCAGGAGATCGCCGTCAATACCGATGCTATACTGAAGGCTATCGGCCCGGCGAAAACTGCCGGCACCACGGCCACAACCGCGAAAACCGCCGGAGCCGCGACCACAACCGCAATGGCTGCCGGCACCAAAACCGGCGGGGCCGGGCAGCCAGCAGCCGCAGGATCACGTGCCGGGAAGCCGGCCGCGGAAGCCGGAGAAGCGGGCTCCGCCGGGGAATCGTCAGCAGCCGCAATGGCTAGAGACCATAGCCAGGACATTGCACGGTATGAAAAAGAGAAAGCCGAGATAAAGAAGCAGGCCGAGGAAGACGAGCAGGTCTCCGAAGCTCATCTCGCCAGACACGTGCCGCTCTCCCGCGCGGTTACCGCATTCCAGATCGCCATCGCCATCTCCGCCATCGCTGTCCTGACCCGCCGGAAGATGCTCTGGTATGTGGGTTTGGTGCTCACCGCCATCGGCATTTGCTTTTTGATCGTGGGAATCCTTCCCTGAGGGAGAATGAGCCGGAAAAAGGCGGGCCCGTTACAACTCTAGCAAGGATTTTGCAGTAATAGGGTAGTTTAAAACCACTATCGCATATGAAGCAACTGCTTTCTGTCGCCTTCTTTATGAGTATCCTCTCCGTAGGCATGGGCCAGTTAAAGGCCAAAGTGAAATGCCCCGATCTATACGTCGATGTCCTCAATGGCACCGTGAACGACATCAAGCCGAGCTTTACGCAAAACGAGATCAAGGAAAAATTCCCCTGTTTTACCAGCGCCGAAGACGAGTCCGAGTCGGCCAAATGCGGCGGTGGCGTCTTCTTCAAGGACAAAGACCTCTTCTTTTACACCAGGAGAAAATACGTCGAAGTGGGGCCCAAATTCGTCGGGAAAACCAGCCTGCCGCTCCTGGGCACCAAACGCGGTTCGCTCTTCACGAAGCTGGGCAACGCCAAGGTCAAGGACGATCTGTGGGATGCTTATGAGATGCAGTATGGCACACTGGTGCTGCATTACGATGTGGCAGGCGCCGGTGGCAGGGTCAAATTCTTTCAGTTCTCGACCCTGGGAACAGATGAGCTAAATCTCTGCCAATAGCCCCTTCGATCACCCCTGGTATCTTTCCCTCACCATCGGGAAGGCCAGGTGAAACCAGGTTGTGAACCGCCCTGGATTGCTTTGCAGCTCCGCGCGGATCTCGTCCATGCTTCGGTAGCAATGATCGCTGACCTCGGCGGGGTCGGGATGGATCGCGGCATCATAGCGGCCTACAAAGACGTGATCGAACTCGAATTCCGTGAGCCCATTGTCATATTCCGAACGATAAGTAAAGGAAAAGAGGCTGATGAGCGGTGTCGTAAAGCCGAGCTCCTCGCGGAGCCTGCGGATGGCGGCGGCCTCCGTATCTTCCCCCGGCCGGGGATGACTGCAACAGGCATTCGTCCACAACCCGGGACTATGGTATTTACCATCGGCCCGGCGCTGCAACAACATCCGCCCCTCCCTGTCGAAGATAAAAACACTGAAAGCCCTGTGTAAAAGAGCCTTCCGATGGGCTTCGATCTTCTCCATCGTTCCGAGCGGCGTATCTACTTCATCCACAAGGATCACTTCTTCCTTTGGCATAATGGTTAATGATTGACCTTCGGTCGGTCCGCATCCTGCGGCCCCTGGTTAATGATTGACCTTCGGTCGGTCCGCATCCTGCGGCCCCTGGTTAATGATTGACCTTCGGTCGGTCCGCGTCCTGCGGCCCCTGGTTAATGATTGACCTTCGGTCGGTCCGCATCCTGCGGCCCCTGGTTAATGATTGACCTTCGGTCGGTCCGCATCCTGCGGCCCCTGGTTTCGCTTAGAACCGCTCGATCTGATTCTTCAGCAGCTTGCGGGCAAAATGGATGCGGCTTTTGATCGTGCCCAATGGCTCCTGCAGCATCTCGGCTATCTCGTGGTATTTGAAACCATCGAAATAAAGCAGGAAAGGATTACGGAATATTTCCGGCAGCTTATGAACGGCCGCCTGGATATCCTTTACCCGAAGATTACTTTCGACAGTACCCGGCACTGCCATCTGAGCAGAATTGAGCAAAAACTCGTTGGGCGTGCTGTCAAAAATGGTATTTTGTTTGGCTTTACGGCGGTAGTTGTTAATGAAAATATTCCGCATGATCGTGTAAAGCCAGGCCTTGATATTCGTGCCGACGTTGTACTTATCCTTATTGGCTAATGCGCGGAAAAGGGTTTCCTGGAAAAGGTCTTTTGCTGCTTCAGAATCACGTGTTAACGTGATAGCGAACGGCTTCAAGAACTCCGCATTGCTGACCAATAGCTGGTTGAATTCTACTGTAGCCATGTGTTGATTGATTTAATGTTCCCCTGTTGGTTAAAAATTCATCTATTCAAAATTAATCATAAAGCAACAGCCTGTCCAAAATTATGTGACCTACGGTGTTGTTAAAACACAATAGGCGGATAATCAAGCTGTTGTTCCTCCCCTTCTGTTGATACTTTTGCCATGCTATAATTCTTTATTTATACTCCTTGTACATGCAAAAAAGGGGCCTTTATCGGCGAAATGTCAATAAGGCAGGGGGGAAACGTCGGCTCCTTCCGTGACCGGCGGCGGGCCGTGACGGACGGGGCGGCGCAATGGCGGGTGCCACCGCGCAGGGAGAACGCGGCGTATGGCGGGCGGGATGTAAGAAGGCGGCAGGCGAGGGCTGTGAGCCTGGCAGGGGTCGGCGCGAATGTGCGCCGGGAGAAATGGGGAAAAGGAGAGAAAGCCTAAAGCGAGGGATTCTTCAGCAGCCCCAGATCGAGGATCTGCTGAACGGCTTTGTATACGGCGGGCGAATGTCGGAGCTCCTCGAGATGACCCGGATGATGCATATCGGTGCCCAGAAAATCCACGTACCTCTTTTTGACGAGATAGTCGGCAAGGGCGCGGACTTCACGCCCGTAATGGCCGTTGAACGAGAGGAGGTTGAGCTGAAAAAGACAGCCGATTTCGCGGAGCTGGTCGTACCAGCCCTTATTGCCCGCGAAATAAAGATATCGCTCCGGATGGGCAAGTACGGGCTGATACCCCTTTAGCTGTAAGTCGAACAGGACCTGTTTGAGATTGATGACGGGGACATAGAAGGAAAGCTCCACGAGGAGGAGATTGTCCTTCAGCGGGAGGAACACCGGGAGATGGGATGGCTCCTGCTGGCGAGATGGGGGAATCGGAGAGAACGACGAGGCTGCAAAATCCGCAGAACGCTCCAGCCCGTCCATGAACCCATCGTCGATGAGGTATTCCGCGGCGGCGCCGAATTCTACGGCTAGGCCCTGCTGCCGGATCTCCTGAATGATGCGGTCGCGGCCGCCCAGAATGATCTCCGGCGTATTCCGGAAGCGGTCGCTGTTGACATGCGGCGTCGTGATGAGCTTACGATAGCCCAGATCGATGAGCCCGCGGATCAGCAGCATCGAAGTCCCGAGATCGGGCGAGCCATCGTCGATCCCGGGAATGAGATGGGAGTGGATGTCGCAGGCGATACCTTCAAGGCTGGCTGCAGACCGGGGCTTCTTATTAAAAAACGAGAACAAATGGTCGGGTTGATGTTTAGGTCGGTGCTGCTACCGCGGGCCGCAAGCCCAAAGCCGCAACGTCAGTGCTGCTTTTTATATTCCTCATAGACCCGCCGGAGGCCGTCCTTCAGGTCGATCTGGTGTTTCCAGCCAAAGCTATGCAATTTCGAGACATCCATGAGCTTTCTCGGGGTGCCATCCGGTTTGCTCAGGTCATGAACGATCTCGCCGGTATAGCCTACTGTCTCTTTTACGAGCAACGCCAGCTCGCCGATAGCGAGCTCTTCGCCTGTGCCGATGTTTACCAGTCCGGGCTCATTGTAATGCTGCATCAGGAAGAAGCAGGCATCCGCGAGGTCGTCGGCATGCAGGAATTCACGTTTGGGCTTGCCCGAACCCCACATGGTCACGGTGGGAGCCGAGGACGCCTTCGCCTCGTGGAATTTCCGGATAAGCGCCGGCAGCACATGCGAATTATTGAGATCGTAGTTGTCGTTGGGGCCATAGAGGTTTGTGGGCATCACCGAAATGAAATTGCAGCCGTATTGCGACCTGTAGGCGTCGCATAATTTGATGCCGGCGATCTTGGCGATGGCATAGGGCTCGTTGGTCTCTTCGAGCAGGCCAGTGAGGAGGTAATCTTCCCTGAGCGGCTGCGGCGCCAGCTTGGGATAGATACAGGAAGAGCCCAGGAACATCAGCTTCTTCACCCCGTTACGATAGGCGGCGTCGATGGTATTGTTCTGGATCATCAGGTTGTCATATAAAAACTCTCCGCGGTAGGTGTTATTCGCCATGATGCCGCCGACCCTGGCGGCAGCGAGGAACACATAGTCCGGCCGCTCCGCCGCAAAAAAAGCCTGCACGGCGGCCTGGTTCTTGAGATCGAGCTCGGCAGAAGTGCGAAAAACCAAATTGGAAAATCCTCCCTTCTGCAATTTGCGGGTGATGGCCGAGCCGACCATCCCGCGATGGCCGGCAACATAGATCTTATCAGTAACTTGCATATTATTCGTACTGGTTCTTAACGTAAAATCCTGAATCTTTCAACGTCCGTTCTTTACGGAACAGCTGGATATCGCCGTCCATCATATCCTTGACAAGCATCGGCAGATCATAGGTGGGTTTCCAGCCGAGCTTTGTCTGCGCTTTCGTGGGATCGCCTATCAGCAAATCGACCTCTGTGGGCCGGTAATATTTGGAGTCCACGGCAATCACCTCTTTACCCACGGGCACCATAAAATCAGGGTTGTTGCTGCTTGCGACGACACCGACCTCTTTTTCCGCTTTTCCCTTGAATTCCAGTTCCACCCCGATCTCTGCAAAAGCCATGCGCACGAAATCCCGGACGGGGGTCGTCACGCCGGTGGCGATCACATAGTCTTCGGCCACCGGTTGCTGAAGGATGCGCCACATTGCTTCCACATAGTCTTTGGCATGCCCCCAGTCGCGGCGGGCATCCAGGTTGCCTAGATAGATCTTGTCCTGCAGACCCAGGCCGATCTTGGCGACGCCACGGGTGATCTTGCGGGTCACAAAGGTCTCGCCCCGGAGCGGCGATTCGTGATTGAAGAGTATTCCATTGCAGGCATACATGCCGTAAGCCTCGCGATAATTTACGGTGATCCAGTAACCATAAAGCTTGGCCACAGCATAAGGGCTACGGGGGTAGAACGGCGTAGTCTCACTTTGGGGCACGGCCTGGACAAGGCCATAGAGCTCCGACGTCGAGGCCTGGTAGACCCGGGTCTTTTTTGTCAAGTCGAGGAGCCGCACCGCTTCGAGGATCCGCAGAGTGCCGATACCATCTGCATTGGCGGTGTACTCGGGCATGTCGAAGCTCACATGCACATGACTCATGGCCGCGAGATTATAGATCTCATCCGGTTGCGTCTCCTGGATGATCCGGATAAGGTTGGTCGAGTCCGTGAGATCGCCGTAGTGTAGTTTGAAACGTACGTCGTTCTCGTGCGGGTCCTGATAAAGATGGTCGATCCTATCGGTATTGAACAGGGAGCTCCGTCTTTTGATCCCATGAACGATATAGCCTTTTTTCAAAAGAAGTTCACTAAGATAGGCGCCATCCTGGCCGGTGACACCGGTTATCAAAGCCGTTTTTGCCATGAAGTCTGATTATTTATTTATTTAATTATGAACTGATGGATCTTCCTCAGGGGTTTCAAATACAAAGTAAAAAAATAAGGTTTTAGCCCGTTCAACTTCCATGCCAGTCGATCTTCTTTATTGGCACGAAGTCTATTGAAGAGGCTTGCGTTACTAATGCCACCTGTGCGCATCTTTACGATCACCTGCGGAATATAGTATGCTGGTAGCCTAAGCTTCAGCAAGATACGAAGCATAAGCTCATAATCGGCCGCCGAATGCATTTCGAGATTGAACAAACCCGACCGGTTGTATACTTCCCTACGAACGAAGAAGGTAGGATGCGGCGGCATCCAGCCGAAATAGAAATTTTTGGGTCTAAAAGGGCCCGACCTCCAATAGCGCCGGACCTTTTGCAGGTCATCGACGTCCACGTATTGCAGATCGGCATAGGCGGTCATGACCGCCGGGTCGGCGAACACCCGGGCGACATCGGAGAGCACGGCGCTGCCGGTATAGACGTCGTCTGAGTTCAGGATGCCGATGACATCGCCCGTCGCCAGACCGATGCCTTTGTTCATGGCATCGTAGATACCCTTGTCTTTGCCGGTAACCACCCTCGATACGTGGGGAAACTTTGACACGATCTCCAGCGTCTTGTCCCCCGAACCGCCGTCTACGATAATGTGCTCGATATCGGGATGATCCTGCCCGCTGATGCAGGACAGGGTGTCCGTCACTGTAGCAGCGCTGTTAAAAGTTGCAGTAATGATCGATATCTTCATTTCTATAGGGTCTTATCTCAGCAGCGTGACGAGTAACGCGGCCAGTGCGAGCAGCAAAGCCAGCCAGGTAATCGCGGTGGTCGATCCCGCCTTCTTTCCGGGTTTTGGGCTCAACGAAGCGGCAGGGGCGGGAGGCTGGAACATGGCCCCGCCGTTCTTTACGGCTACCGCAACAGCCATTTCGTTAGCATGAGAAATGCTCAGGCTGAAACCGGGGTACAAAGGTTTTCCCTGATCGGAATGGCCGATGGCCAGGGTATGGAAGGGTCGCGTTCTATATTGTTCATCTGCCTTTACAATCGCCTCTTTCGCCGCGAACAACCCCGCAAAGGAGGCATACGGGTCGACTTGAAGAATACAGTAGGCTGTTTCCTCCGGGGAAAAGTTCATCCGGTAAAATTCGGCAGTGCGGAAATCTGATACGCGGGGCAAGTTGGCGACCGCTTCCATGTCGATGCCGACGATTGCTTGATCGCCCTGCGGTGCCCTGGGGCCGCTGTAGGTTGACAGTAAGTCGGTCCGGGGGGCAGTCTCCCAAGGGACAATGGAGCCGGAGTGGGAGGACAGCGACGAGGCAACCGCGCGCGGGCCGGCTGAGGCCGCCGTGGTCGTGGCTTCCGGCGAGTCGGCGCGGAATGAAGTGAATGGCTTCAGCAGTTCGCCGAATACTTTTATCGTGCTGTAGTTCTCGAACGCAAACCCTTCTTCGGCCAGCCGGGCATACATCCGGTGGAGCAGGATGGAGTTTTGCACCGCACTGCGGTCCACAGGCGTCGAAGGCCCGATATTCCCGGTGGGAACCCTGATAAAGACGGATACGATCTCTTTTATTTTCTCTTCCATGTTTCTAAAATCCCTTTAGGCATGTCTGACAGATATATCCTTCTTTTCCTTCAGGCGAAATACAACGGGCGAAGCCGGTACCGCCAAGGTCTTCCTTCAACGTCTTGAAACACTTGAAGCATGAAACATCCTTATACCCCTGAAAATCCCTGGGTCGATAAGATTCAAGCCTTTCCTTGAGCTCGCTCAGGAAACGCGCGGCGAGCTTGCCTTCTGTCACCCGGTGGTCGAAGGTAAGACTCAACACACACCGCTGCAGTTTATTGTCGATAGCCGAGACGCCGAGGATAGCACTGTTCATCTTATTCACGAGGGGCCGGAAGAATGCAACGCCTTCGGAGGACAGGTCCGTGATGGTAAAGGTGATATCGGTAAGCGAATCCAACTCCAGCGTTTCGTCGAGATAGCTGCCGGAGAGCCGCAGGATATCCGCTTCGATCTCCGCTACGCTTTTCTCCCCGGCGCGGGCTAGCTTCAACACCTTGAGCCCCTTGTCGATATCGATGGCAAAACCCGGGCTGACTTCATGATAAACAGCCACTCCATCGCCCGTGAACCAGGCATTCAGCATGGGGTAGCCCACCAGCAGCCGCGAACTTTCATATATGATCACCGGCAGCAGGGAATCCTTGAGGTATTTCAGCGACCGGTTGATGTGTGTGAAAATGTTTTCGGTATCGATATATATGTCGATCGTGCTGGTGATGCCCGGAGATTGCACCTCGCCCAGGTATTCGATCTCTCGTTTTTTCGCGGATGTCAGCCGCTGAACGATGGCCTTTGCCGGATCGACCGTTGTGGGCGCGGAAGTCCTGAGCCCTTGTTTGGCGGCGGGGCCGGCCGCGGGCGGTGGCTGCATATATCCCACCACATCGGCGCCGGTGACAAGATCCCTCCCGGCAAATGCCGCGCGGTCGATGCCGTGCTCGTCTATAAGCCGGGTCGCCTCACGGGAGAAAAGGGTCTCGCCTTCCCAGTAACGGAGGGGTGCGGCCGGTGATTCGACCGCGACGGGTGTACCGGCGACGGAATAAGCAGCGACGGAATAAGCAGCAGCGGGAGAAGCACCGGTGGGAGAAGCACCGGTGGGAGTACGAGCCGGCGGTGGCATCACGGGGGCGACCGGCGCGGCAGCCTCCCCGGCCTCGCTATAGATCCGCGCCACGACCGTATTCACATCATAATCCCGCTCCGTTTCACAAAAATATTGAATATACCCATCGGCCCCGGCTTCGACATCATACGTCGTTTTGGAGGTCTCGAAGACCATGACCACATCGCCTTTGTTTACGCGGGCGCCGGAAAGAAAACCAAGCTCCACGACCGTAAGGGTTGTATCGTTTACCGCCAAAAGGGGTACCTGTATCTCCTGTAATAATGCCATTAGTGAAAGCTCGCTTTGATTTCCGCCAATATTCTTTTCTTATCGGGAAGCACCTCATTCTCGAGCGATTTGACCGAAGGTATCGGTACCGGATGCGCCGCCACGCGGCGGGCTTTGATCCGGAACTCCGCCCTCTCGACAACCGCCGCAATGAGCTCGCTGCCGATACCGGCAAACCCCGACCCTTCCTCCACCACCAGTAAACGGCCGGTATGTTTTAGCGAATCGAGTACAATATCCACCGGCAGGTCAGAGATCAGTGAAGGCACCAAGAGCTCCGGTTTATGATCCGCCTCCCGGAAAATTTCGTCCAGCATCCCGGCTACTACATCGGCCATGCCGCCATATGCGACAATGGTAAGCGTAGGAACCGAAGTTGCGGGGCGTATCCTCACCACGGGATACTCGTCTTCATTGCGTTCGGCAACAAAGTTCGGCCATTGTTGTTGCGCTATCTTCTTTCCGTAATCGGTTTTGTTCTCTATCACTACTACGGGATGCTGCTCGGCGCTGATGGACCGGTAAAGAATAGCAGGATCGAGCAGGGTATTCAGCGCGACGGTCTTTACATTATCGATCCCCACCAGGAATTTGTCGAGCGTCTGCGAATGTGTGGGGCCATATCCTCTGCGGCCACCCATGGGCGTGCGGACCACCACCGGACAGCTCACCTTCTTATTGAACATGTGATGGAACTTCGACGCATGATTCACGATCTGGTCGAAGGCAAGGGTAATAAAATCGCCGAACATGATCTCGACACACGGCTTGAATCCATTGAGCGCAAGCCCATTGGAAATCCCGGTGATCGCGGACTCGGATATCGGCGAGGAAAATACCCGCTGCGGCGCCAGAAAGGACAGCTCTCTTGTCACCTTGAAGGCGCCGCCATAGGGCGAATGGATATCCTCCCCCAGGAATACCGTGCGTTCGTCGGCGACGATCTGTTCCCGGAAAAAGTTGTTGAGCAGCTCCACCTGCCGTTTATTGATCGGCTGCAGCGGCGTCCACCCTCCGGAAAACGTCCGCTTTTCGTGACGATAATATTTTTCCGGCTCGAGGGTTCCTTCCTGCAGGATCTCATCTACCATACCATTGATCTCGCCGTTGATCGAATCACTGTACATCCGGAAATACGAAGGAGACTCATCTTCGAACCGCCGCAGAAAATCCTTTGCCAGGTATTCCTTTACTTCCGCGGGATCACGGTCGTCGTCGCCTTTGGAGTGGGCGTTGAGCCTATAAGTCTCCACCAGGAAGAAACAAGGCTTTCCTGTGCCACGGACATAGGATATCGCTTCCTGGGCTTTAGGGATCAATGTCTCGGGCGACCAGGTATCAGCCTTATCCGTTCGGATACCGAACGCTTCGGCGCGGGCCAGGATATCGCCGGCCAGATTGACGCTTTGCGGTGTGGACTGGGCGTAGAAATTATTTTCGCAGACGATCAGCAAGGGTATCTCCCATTTGGAAATGATATTCATCGTTTCGTACAAGGTCCCCTCGCCCAGGGTGCCGTCGCCGATGAAGACGACGCCGATGCCTTCATTGCCCTTTAGCTTGTTACCGAGGGCATAGCCGGCCGACACGGGCACGATACCGCCCTGGATGCCATTGGAATAAAAATTATTGTGACAAAGATGCTGGCTGCTGCCAATGCCCCCGCAGGTGCCGGAAGCCTTGCCCAGCAGTTCGGCCAGCAGCCCCCTGACATCGCCGGTGAAAGCGATATAATGCCCGTGGCAGCGGTGATTGGAAAAGACGAAGTCCTTTTTCTTGAGCTGCCCCGCAAAGGCTATGGCGGACAATTCCTGGCCGACACAGGTATGAACAGTACCGTTGAGCTTGCCCAGGGAGAAGAGCTCGAGGAATTTCTCTTCCACCTTGCGGATGCGCAAGGCTTCCTTGATGACCTTATGATTGATCGTTCTGATGTCCGTATTCACACTATTCTCCTTGTTATTACAGGCACCGCGGGGTTGCCTTTATAAATCGTATATGGTTCCAGGTCCTTTTCCGCTACAGAGTTCATGCCCAGGATACTATGGGTCCTGCAGGTAGTACCGCCTGCCACTATCGCCCTGGCGCCAATCCATGCCCCGTCCTCGAGAACGATAACACCCGAAAGGAAGTCGAACGTCGTCCGGGTATGATCATGACTTCCGGTGAGCAAAAGACAACCTTGGGAAAGGGTGACATTCCTTCCGATGATCACCTCGGACAAGTTGTCGATCCATACTTCCTCGCCAATCCAGGAATGGTCACCTATTTCGAGTTTCCAGGGAAACTTGATGTTTACGGAAGGTTTTATGAGCACCCCGACGCCGATCCTGGCGCCAAAAAGCTTTAGCAAAGATACCTTCACCGATGAAAGTATGTTAAACGGATTTTTGAAGAAAATAATATTTACGAGATACCACGCCAATTGTTTTGGCCTGGATGCGCCAATGGCGATGGTAGTCCGGTAAGCGGAATTGTCGACCTGCCCGGGTGTGGAAGTTGTCATGCGAACAGCTTGAGGTATTGGCCGTGAAGTTCAGGATTTTTGATGAATTTATGGGCGTATGTCCATGCGGATTGCGCCCAGTAGTCGAAAACCTCCTGGTCCTGCTGCGCCACATCTTCAATCACCCGGGTGAAGGCATCAGGATCGGCCAGCGGAAGGTCCCAGCCTGCTTTTTGGCCCGCCAGACCCAGCCAGGGCGTCTGGTCGCTGATGAGCACGGGGCGGCCTGCCAGTAGCGCCTCGAAGATCGAATGTCCGAAATTCTCGCCGGTAGTGGGTAGGGCGAACAGATGATGATGTTGCAGGATCGCCATAAGCTCGTCGTTGCGCATGGGCCCGAGGTAGTCCACCTTGATATTCGCAGGCAGCTGGGCTATTTTTTGAGTACATTCTTTCCAATAGGCCTGGTCCTCTATCGGCCCGATTATGCTCAGCTTCACCTCGGCCTTCACCTTTTCCAGCGCCCCGAGAAGGAATTGCAAATTTTTGATCGGCACGATGCGGGCTATGAAAATACATCGAAGATTGCCCCGTTCTTTGGGCAGGCTTTTGAAGGGCGGCTGGTGCATGTTCGGCAGGTTGTCCGCGATGAGCACGCGGCTCCCGGGAAGATGCTGAAGGATAGCGGACCTCTCCCGCTCGTTGGTGGCATGGAAAAGGATGCGTTTGTCCAGCCGCAACCAACGAAAGAGCGAAAGGATCGGCTTTTTTTTCCAGCGTTTCACGGACAACGCGCTTTCGTAAAGCGCGCCACGGGGGCAGAGGACGATCTCGCCTTTGAGCCTGCCGCTGAATTTCAACCAAAGGGGGTACAGGACGAATAGCGGCGACCACATATGATTCAGGTAGACATAATCCGCGTGCACCGCATCGATTTGTTCCCGAATTCGTTTTGCAGAAACAGCCGTTTTCTCCAGGTAAAAGACCCGGATATCGGGGTCCATGTCGTTGGTCCACCGGCCCGAGGTTATTCCAGTATAGGGATGCGTTTCGCCATGATCCGTGTCTGTGGTGAGCACATAGATAGAATAATCGTTCTTCATGGCGAAGGAGAAATTGACACAGCTTTGTATCGGCCCCCCCGCTTTGTATCCGGGCGCAAACCAATCAACTAATACGAGGATCCTTTTTTTTTCCATACTATTCAAGGGACTAATGGTTTTCCATCCGACGAGAGGTTTTCATCCGGCAAGCCGACTCCCACAGACGAGCCGCATCCAGCGACTATTGCGTAAACACGAGGCCACTGGTTCTCGAACCCAGGATGCTGACCCTCGAGAGATAAATATTGCTGCTGCCCGCAGGCAGGTTGCTAAAAGGTACAGGCCGGCTTTGCTGGTCCAGGCCTGTTTCGGCATCGAGGAAGGGCTCCTCCTTGGGAACGTTCACGAGCTGGTCCGGGATCGAAATGATGTCCTGACAGGCGGGATCCTTGGCCCGGAAACACTGGGCATTCAAACCCAAAAAGGCACCGTGATAGGAGGCAGGCGCACCGGCCGGGAGCGGGAGAAAACTCAGCACATCCATTTTATGGTAAAAATGAATATTCCACGCGAGGAGATCGAGCCCGGGATTATCCGCCGCCGGAAGCAAGGCCCCCTGGACGTACATATTCATCAGTGCGATATGGCCATCGAATTTTCCGATACGTATCGCCGGCATGCTGTCGGCGGAGTTCGGTGCCAACATGGCGCCGTCGATGCAAATGGTTCCCTGGCCCTGCAGATCGAGGGGTATGCGGGTAGCGCCTTCCCACCAGCAGTCTTTGGCGAGAAATCTACCGTTCTTTTGCACCCGCACACCCGCCCACTGTCCGCCGAAACAAAACAGGCCGGCCATGCCGCTCCCATTTTGCATGGAGCTACCCCCGGAAACATAATTCCCATCGGTAAAAAAGGAATTGTCTTTCTCTACATACAAGTTGTTCAGCTCGCGCAATACAAGGGAGGTGTCGGCATGGGAATAGATCTGGTCGAGATGCGCCTGGGAACCGCGCTGGTCTACTCCGCTGAATACGATGGCCGGCAGTCTTCCCACATCTCCATCCGAGCCAAACGTGAGGTCGCGGAGGACAACGGTGCTCGGCCCCTGCACGAGGATCAGGGCGTTACGCCGAAAGTCTCCGCCCGCCGTTTTGACCAGCTGGGAAGCATCGATGAGCCCGTCCCCGATCAATTGCATATCGCATCCGGGGGGGATCACCAGCGTCCGGTCGATGGCGTAGGTGCCCATGCCGAAATGTACTACCGGCCGTTGCCCTTTTAACCTGGCCGCCTCGTCGAGGATGGCCTGGATGGCTGCCGAGCCGGAGCCTGGCGGCACTTCGAAGACCTTTCGGTTCACGCGGGGGGGTGTAGGGTCCAGCGTTTTCAAAAAGCCCTCTGCCGCAGGCTTCACCGCGGCGATCCTGTCACCATAGGTGAAAAGCCTTTTGGGGGTCGAGGCGATGCGCACGGCGTTGGCATTGGGATAGATATTGTGCAGCGAAAGAACCTCATAAATGCCTGTGAAACCGCCGCGGTAATTCACGCTGAACTTATCTGCCGTATCGAGTGAAGGACCGAATTTATTCCCCAACACCGTGATCTTGCCTAGGTGGTAGTACTGAATGGGCATTTGGTGGGCGCCGATTACTGTATTATCCTGGAAGATCCTTTTGAAAGGGTTCGAGCTCATGGTCTCGTCGGCCGAAAAGACCGAAGAATTTTCCGAGTAACAGCCCCTGGCGGAATTGTAGTACCCGTGCATGTTGTGCAGATCCGCCACCCCGGAACCCGAGAAGAAGGAGCGATAGACATGATAGCCACCGTTCGTGCAATGGATGCCGTTGCCGCAACCCATGAACCGGCAATCCCAAATCCAGTAGTCGAGGGCATTGAAGCCTTTGATCTCGATACCCGAGCCGGTGCAGTGGTCAAAAAGACAACGCCGGATGGTGAGCTCGGAGTCATTGTTGCCCGTGCCGTCGCCGCCGCCCGTCGTGCCGCCGCTGATCCCATAGAGGAAGCCGCCGGTGAAATTATTATCCGAAAGCTCGATGTTCAGGGAGGCAAAGCTCCGGGAATTGGCATCCCGCCATCTGTCTTTCCAATGAACTCCGATGCCTTCCATGTTCTTATGGCCATTGGCATTCCAGGTGATCCGTGACAGCTTGAAATAGGCCGATCCGTTCGCCCAGAACAGCATGTTCTGGTCGCCGCCGATCCATTTAATCATCGTATGCAGGGGGTCTTCACCGATGATGCTTACCCCGATCTTGCCTTTGAGGGTCAGGGTCGAGGAGATGCAATAGGTTCCCGCAGGAAGCCAGATCACCATATAGCCGCTCCTGCCCAAGTTGAAGTTCACCACCGGGTTGCTCAGGCTGTCGATCGCCGTCTGCAAGGCTTTGGTATCGTCGGTCCTGCCGTCGCCCTTTGCACCAAAACGGGTTTTGACATTCGCCCAGCTGGGGAAGGGCCCGTCGAGTTCTTCTCTCGATTGTGCGTACGAGACGGCCGGCGCCAGGAAGCATGCCGCCGCCAATAAGAGAACCGCCGCCTGGCGAAGGATCGCGGCGTATGGATGAACGATCGTACTCATGATATTTGATTTTTCTCCAGCCAGTGTTCCAGCACAACAAAGATCCAGACATCGGCCCAGCGGATGTTGGATCTGCGTCCGAGAAACCGGTTCCAGTAATCGATCATTTTCTCTTCATCGAAGATGCCCCTGGCGGCAAGCCCGCGGATCTTCTCTTCGCAAAAACCTTTGAGGTCGCTGCGCATCCAAAGATCATAAGGCAGGACAAAGCCCTGTTTCTTTCTGAAGACGATCTCGGGCGGGAGCAGATCGCCCAGCGATTCGACCAGGAGTTTTTTGGGATAGGCCGGAAATTTAAAGTCATCGGGAATATTGAGCACGTATTCGACAAGGTCGTTGTCGAAAAAGGGCTCACGGAGCTCCAGGGACACGGCCATGCTCATCTGGTCGGCATCCTTGAGCAGCACGCTCTGAGTATAGCCCAGGTAATCGGCAATGGTCACCTGGCTCAGGAACGGAAAGCCGTCCAACGCCTTTTGCTTGCCTGCCAGATTCTTCTCCAGCGTGTCGGCCTCCTGCAGCGGCTGCAGCCTGCCATAGAGGCCCTGCAGTACCCTGGGATTCTGGATCTGCCTGAATAACGGATAGATGTCGGTGATATCCGAGGCCGGTACTTCGAGGAGCTCTTTTATCCGGATGAGCTTCTGATCGGAAGCAGGCAGCAAAAACGATAAGGCCTTGCGGACACCGAGCGAATTGTCGAAGAGGCCCTGTCTTTTCTTGATGGAAAGAAATTGTTTGAAGAACGGGTATCCCGCAAACAGCTCGTCGCCGCCGATGCCGGAGAGCGCCACGATAATCCCGCTATTGCGAATGGCTTTCGATACCAAATAGGTGTTGGGTCCATCGCCGCTCGGGGTGTCCATAGCATTCAATGCCCCGGGCAGCTGGTCGAGAAAATCCTGCGGCCGCAGCAGTAGCTTCGTATGATTGACCTTGTATTTTTTCGCTACCAGTTCGGCATAGGGTAGTTCGTTATAATCCTTTTCTTCGAAGGCGATCGTAAACGCATTCGTCGCGCCCGGGTTTACCTGCGACATAATGGCCACTACAGCGCTGGAGTCGATACCGCCGGAAAGAAAAGCGCCGAGCGATACATCGCTTGCCAGCCGCCGTTCCACGGATTGATACAGCAGCTCCCGGATACGTTTTTGGATAGCGCCGATATTGGTCTCCGCGATAGGCTTATTTTGAGCCGTGAGCTCCCACCAGGTCTTCGTTTCTACGCGCCCGTCGCGAAAGGTCATATAGTTGCCGGCCGGTAATTCACACACGCCCTCGATGGGCGTCACGGGCGAGGCGAAAGCCTGATACTTGAGATAGTCGGTCACCGCGCTGCGGTTAAGCTTGCGGGGCAGCCAGCCGGAGTTGAGCAGGGCCCTGAGCTCGGAGGCAAAGAGCAGGCGGCCGCCCGAATGGTGATAATACAGCGGTTTTACGCCGAACCTGTCCCTTGCCAGGAACAGGGAGCGTTCCTGCTTGTCCCATATGGCCAGGGCAAACATGCCGCGCAACAGCTGGAGACATTCGGCGCCATATTTGGCGAAAGCCGCGATGAGGACTTCGGTGTCACCCGTGGTATGAAAAGGATATTCCGGGAGCTTTTTCTTTATCTCTTGAAAATTATAAATCTCCCCGTTAAATACCATGACATATCTTCCCGAGGCATCGGTAAAGGGCTGGTTCGCGGCGGACGAAAGATCCAGGATCGAAAGCCTGCGATGCCCAAGCGCAATACCGTCTTCGAAAAAAAAGCCATCGGCATCGGGCCCGCGATGCGACATCGCATCGTTGATCCTGTGAATGATGTCCGGCAAAGATGCCGTGTCCCTCCCGCTTATTACTCCCGATATTCCGCACATAGGCTAGGCGCTTTTAAGATTTGGTGCTTTATTTTTGATGAGCTCCCGGTAAAGCTCCGCGTATTGCAAAACTACGGCGTCGAGATCGTATCGTCGGACATTGTCGAAGCCCGACTCGATCAGGCGGCGCCGGTAAGCTTCGTCCTGGGTGATCCTTAGCAGCCCTTCGCGGATGGATTCCGGCCGATAGGGGTCGACCAGGCAGGCGCCTTTTCCCGCGACCTCCCGCATAGGTGAAAGATCGCTGGTGAGTACCGGCAGACCCGCGGCCTGTCCTTCGATTATGGGAAGTCCGAATCCTTCCAGTGTTGTCGGGAAAGCCAGCAGGTCGCATTCCTGGTAATGTTGCAGGAGCTCCTCCCTGGACAGGTTGAACGACTGCGAATACAATATCCCATGCTGCCGCAACCGGGCGAGCTGTTCCTCGCTGAGTTTACCGATGATATCCAGCTCCGCGGGTAATCCATCCATCGCCTCGATAAGGCGGTCGAGATTCTTATTGGGCGTAGTGCCTACAAAGAGGATACGGGGCCGCTCCCTGAAATGGGCGGAATTGCGGGTCATCCGCGCAAACGCGGGATCGATAAAGTTGGGTATCACCCTGATCTTCGCGGGGTCGCAGCGGATGAATTGCAGCAGGTCGGCTTTGGTGTTCTCGGAGATCACCGTGACAATATCGGCCCTGCGCATGGGCCAAACATGCCAAACCCATTTGATGACCCAGAACCGGGGATCCCGCCGCGAAAGTCTTTTGAGCAGGACGCAATCGTGGATGGTGAGGATATTTATCTTTCGCCGGCTGAAGCCCAGCAGGGCGTAGTGAATATCGCCGGTGATATGATTGATGTCGCTTTGGGATCTGCGGGCGAACCGGATGTTCGGCAGCAGGTTTTTCAATTTCGTGATGCGGGGCAGGGAAAGCTCGCGAAGTTCGAATTCGCTCCGGTAGTTGGCGGCTAACTGCTGTGCGATCCGCCCGAAGACCTGCTCGATACTATGGAATAAGGGATTCTTTTTCCGGTAGAAAAATGTGAGCGTTTTCGACATAAGGTATTAATGATGGCCCGTTGCCATAGCGCCTTCGCCCACAGTCCCAGGTCTTCGCTGGGCGCCTTTCCGCGGCTGGGGCGCCGTAAGGATCTTGAACAGGTCGGGTTTTATCTTATACAACAACCAAACGAAAAAGGCCGCTTTCAAAATGGAATTCATGATCTGGAGGGTATCGGTTTCCGCGGAATAGGTCACCTGGTAGAACAGTACCGGTATCCAGAATAGCAATAAAGGGGTTTTCTGCGCCAGCTTGAACAGGGTCCGGTAAGCCCACCGGATAAAAAAGGCCAGGAGTATCATGTAAAATACCCCGCCCACCGGTCCGAAACTTCCATAGGCCTCTCCCAGCGGTCCTACGTTCGTCGACCAGCCGTTGATGGTAAAACCCGCGTAATACTTCATATTGAATTTCCCGCCCGCCTCCGGTTTGTCGGGCCAGAGAAATCTGGGCACCAGCGCAGAAACGATGTCTACGGCAACCTTGCTTCCGTAGTCGAACTCATGCTTGGAGGGGAAGCGGCGCATCACCAGCGCCACGTTGAAGCCCTGGTTGGTACGGTAGTACACCGGAAAGAACAGATCTGCCGATTCGACACTGAAGTTGCTCACCTTTTCGACGAACATCGAGCCGAAGAGGGCCGCTTTGCTACCCTGGTAATCCTCTTTCCACACCTTCGCCCGGAAAGCCGGTTTGACCATTTGGATGACCACGAGCAGGAAACCTCCGACGCAAAAGACCAGGAATTTTTTCCAAAGCCGGGTCTTGCGGCCAAGGAAGAAGAACGAGAACAGCGTCAGACCCATATAGGCCACGACGGTGAACATCCCGCTGTTGACGGTGGCCGCAAGAATAAAGGCTACGAAAATGCCGATCACCACCCGCCGGAACTTGAAGTTCTTCGAATAGTAGACGTATAAAAAGCCGGCAAAACCGGCGAAAAAGAACAGCAGAAAGGCAAACCGTAAAGCCTCCGGCATAAAGTTCTGCGCCTCGAAGGCGACCATCCCGATCCCCAGCAATATCACGCCGAAACGCGTCTTATACTGAACGATCTTTTTGGCCGCATCCAACAGCCGGCTCAAAGAAGCCCCATAGTCACTGATACGCCGATCGTTCAACGGCCAGCACAACACCAGGGCAAAACCCGTGATGGCAGGCAGCGCAAAACCAAAGTACTCGTCCTCGGGGACCGGCATCCAGCGTACCCACAAGTGGGCAAGCGCATTGGCCTTTGTAAAAAAATTGTACCCGACCAACGGCATCACCAGGCAGATAAAGATGCTGTGCAGCGCGATGATCTCCCTGAGTACGATACCTTTCCCGAGGTTGTCGAGGATCATCAAGATAGTACAACCAAGCAGCGTCAGGATCAAAGGGCCATAGTTATCCGTGAAAAAACCCAGGATGAAGATCACTACCTGGACCAAAGGCAATATCCTAATCTTACTCCGCATGAACATTCATTTTCCTTAACAAGTTTCTCAAGATGGACAAGTAATCGTACCCGCCCCGGGTTACCCGCTGATGGCCCGCCCGGGCGATCTTTTCCAGCTTCTGCGGATCATTCAACAGGGCAGGGACGCCTTCGACCAGCTCCCGGGTATCGCGATAGAAGAACACTTCCTTTTCGCCGAATATCGAAAGGGTGTCTTCGTTGCGTTCGGTGGCAAGGGCCGTACCGCAAGCGGGGATCTCCAGGGTGCGGGTCGTATGCCGTTCCGGGAATCGCTTCGATAAGAGCCCGAGTCCCAATGCGCTCCCGGAGATCAGCGCGGCATAGGTTTCGCCGAAGACCCCCTTTCCAATGTAAGACAAAGAGGGGTTATTCCGGTACCTGGCAACAAATTTATCCCAATTTTGGCCGGCAAGGGTCACCGCGACCTTTTTTTCAATGAGTTTGGCCAGCACCTCTTCCCGGGAAGGTTCGCAAAGCCCGACAAAAACCGCTCCATTCCTTTTCCCCGGCGGATCAATGGGCCGATGAACGCGGGCATCATAACCCTGTGTACAAAACAGGACCTCGCGGGCGCCTTTTTGTTTAAAAGCTTCTATCTCAAAGGATTTTGTCGTGATGCAATAGTCATAAAGCGGGATACAGCTGTTGAAAAGCCGGGATTTGTTAAAAACGATGGCGGTATCAGGCGTATAATGAACTTTGAGCCCGGCGCGTATCTCTCCCAGCACATTGGCGCCGAGAAATATTCCTTTGTCGACCCATACCAGGTCATACGTACCCTCCAGCCGGTTACGGATAAAGCTGGCGATATTGCCGATCAACGGACCGCTATTGAACCGCCAGCCCAGGGACCGGAACGGCTGCCGCGTTCCCCGGATCGGCTCGTCGATATCGATCACCTCGAAGGTAGTAGGGGCCAGCAACGTTTTAAGGTTCTCCCCGCGCATACGCGAGGTGCTGCCGGCGCCATATTGTCCAATGTAGAGTACTCTCATGCGTTGATAAGCTTATCGATCTGCCGGACATATGCTTCTGTCGAGAACAGTTCCCGGCAGCGTGTGCGTTGCTGACCCACAGTTGCTGCGAATGCCGCATACTCCTTATCCAGCTGGAGCAGCCTCCGCAGCATATTGTCTTTCCACCCGGCGTCGTCCGGCACCAGGCCTTGCAGCAAACCCGTCGCATGCCCTATCTCCCCGATGCCAGCCGCGTCGAAACCGACGAACGGCAGGCCATAGTCTATCGCTTCGAAAAAGATACGGCCCAGGGGTTCCACCGCGCTCATGTGCAGAACGGCGTCGAGCCCGCCGTAGATCTTATCCTTAGCGGATACAAAGCCCGTCATGTTTACAGCCGGCGAAGCTTTTAACCTGTCGATCATCGGTTGCTCTTCTACGGCAGAAGACGCATCGCCGAAAAGGATAAACCGGATATGCCGGGTATGCTCGCCGCCAGCGGCTGCTTCGACGAGCTGGACGAGCCTATCCAATCCTTTGGTCAAGGTAATCCTGCCGATCACGCCCACAGTTAATACCGAAGAAACCTTCTTCTCCCGGCGCACCGCCCGGTCGCCGAAAAGATAGGGATCGCCGATGAGCTCGGAGGGCAAAGCCAGCTTGTCCGCTATGTAGCGGGAGATACTTATCAGCCGCAGATTGGGAAGCGGGGCAGCCGGCCAGCGCGAAGACAACGTGTCTTCCGTGATTCGTACATGGATCACGAATTTTCGCCGGGGAAAGCGGCGGGCCAACAAAACGGCGAAGCGGCTGTGCCCGGCCTCATTGAGATAGAGCGTCCGGATGCGGCCCGTGGCGAGCCCCGCCAGGAGACGGGCATAGAGCAGCGGCAAACGCCGGGGATCAAACGTCCGGATATGATGCGGCGAACCCGCGGCCGTTAATTTGCCGAGCAGGATGCTGGCGGCCGGAACCCATACTGTACACACAAGACTAGTGCCGGTGAGATAATCGAACAACACCTGTTCGCTGCCATAGAAATTCCCCGAAGGGCTCACGATGGTCGGCTTGCTCATGAAATATATTTAATACTGGACGCCCACTTTTTAGCCGGCCTTTCCACAAAGTAATAAAGCAAATAGCTAAAGAGCATCGTCGCCGCGATAGCCGCCGCTATGAAGACGGGCTTTTGCCACGGATGCCGCGTATACCGAATGCCTAGGTTGATCACGGCAAAAGCGATCAGGGTATGCGACAGATACAGGGAATACGAGATATTTCCAAGAAAGTCGAGGACAGCGCTGCGGATCACCGGCTCGAACCAGATGGCCGCCACAGCGGTCAGTGCAAACAAATCGATCACGAGGCCGAATTTGAGCAAGGCAAAGACCGCCAACAAACCCAGCGCTGTATACAGCTCGGCATGCCCGATCCTTTTTTGTTTGGCCAGCGCCACATAGATACCCATCAGGAATATCGGCGACCAGTAAAGGAAATTGTTGTCCCATTGGATGAACCAGGAAAGGAAGAGCAGCAAAAGGCTGGAAAGCCATCTCCCGGCCTTTCCGGTAGTGAAAAGCTTAAAAGCCAGCGAGAACAACAGGTAGAATTGGAATTCGATGGCCAGGGTCCAGAAAACAATACTGAGCCAGCTATAGCCGCTGAAAGGGATGAGATAACCCACGTGCAGGGCTACCTGCTGCCAGGTCACGGGCATGCCGGAATGATGTTCCGCTCTCGAGCGTACCAAAAGGAACAATACGGTAAGTACAACGATCAGCAGGTAGGGCGGCTCGATGCGAACGACCCGCTTTAGCAGGAACCTGAAGAAGTCTTTGAGCTCATACCCCGCGCGTAACATGGAATAAGGAATGACGAACCCGGAGATCACAAAGAAGAATTGTACCCCGAATTTGCCATAGCCGAAAAAAGTGCGCAGGTAATTGTCCGAGATATAACCATTGGATACGCAAACCAGGTGAAAGAGGAACACGCTTGTAGCCGCGAGACCTCTGAGGACGGTCACGATTTCCACCTGCCCCGATTGCCGGTCGCCGAGATCACGCATGGGGTAAAAATTTTAATACTTCTTCAAAGGCTATCTCATAGTTGAGTTCTTCCAGAAATTGGCGTCTTGCGAGTGCCGAAAGGTTTTCATAATCACCCGCGACCCGCGTTAGCTGAGCCGCGAGATCTTCGCGGCCGGGTCTCACCGGCAATGCCCAAGCGTATTGTGTATAAGCGGAGAAGGTATTGCCGGCGTTGTACAACACCGGGAGCCCCATGGCGCAGGATTCGAAAAATTTATTGGAGGCCGTCCCGATGGACACGTCCATGCTCGAGTTCACCCCGTAGTAGGCCCAGCCTACATGCGCATCGCTTTGTGCCTCTCGCAACCGCGCATAGGGCACGGCATCGTGGATCGAGACAGCGTCGGGTTCCGGCAGGGCGGCGATCTGCCGGCGAAGGGAATCCATATAAGCCGCATTATAGCAGAAACCCGTAATGGAAAAATGCACGGGCCTGCCCGCTATGGTTATCGGCAGGGACGTGATCACGTCTTCGAGGCCCCGGCCTTGGCAGATCGATCCCTGAAAAGCCAGGACCAACTCACCGTCGAGGGTCCTGGACGGCGCGGCGCTAAAGACCTTTAAGGATGGGAAATTGGGGATCGTCCAATAGTTACCGCGGAAATTGCCCAGGTCATAAAAAGGTTTACGTTCGACGGCCGGCAGGGTAAAGAGATCGGCATGATCCAGCACAAAGGTCTCCGATTTCCGGAGCTGTTGTATCATTTTGTTGCCGCTCTCCAGGTCGCGGCGGTCGATCGCGTCGTGGCTGTGATACCAGAGAAAGGGCTTGCGCCGCAAAAGGGGATGGATGAGCCGGTAGAACAACGCAGGATAGGGATCATACAGCAGGACGATGTCCGGCCTGATCCGTCGCATAAGGCGCAGGAGGTCCATGGCAAAGCGGGCATGCGCCCCCATCCTCGTACGCCAGTCACTTGTCATGAATTGTCTGACGCCTATGGGTTTACCCGAAGAATGCAAATGCACGTTGGCGGGCCAGCTCCACTCATCCTTTTTGTGCGGTCGGTAGAGCACATGGACCTCGCCCATATGTCCGGCCAGGTTCATGACGGCATTCAGCGTCGGCGGATAAAGCTCGGGATGGGAGTAAAGAACGACCAGTACCTTTTTTGTAGCGTCAGACATAGTTCACTGTTGCCGGCCTGGAAAGATCGATTCCAGGTGAGCTTGTATTCGATCGACTTGTTTTGAATAGGTATTATCCCGGGCAAAGCCGGCCCGGGTAAGCTGCGCGGCAGGGGCATTGTACTGGTCGAGCCGGGCGATCACCTGTGTGAAGAGCGCCGGCAGTTCGCGATTATGGTCCCTTTCGGCCGTCATCACCACGAGCTCCGGCCGGTCCTTGTAGGTAGTGATGTTATTGGAAATGATCACCTTTCCGGTGCTCATGTATTCCATGACCTTGTGGTAGTTGGTGCCGCCACTCTGGTCTTTTTTGATATCGTAGCAAATGAGGAAACCGTCCATCCCGTGTATTTCCTTCGCGAGACGCCCCGAGGGCACCGGCCCGTGGAGGACGACATTGGAGCTGGCCTGCAAACCTGCAATGAATTGCCGGGTTTCGTCATTGGCGACGCCGCCGATATTGGATTCACGGTCCTTATAGCTGCCCCAGCATTCGAACCGCACTGCCGGATTCTCCCTGACGATCTGCAGAAAGGTAGGCCGGTCGATGTCATTACGCAGCAGGTTACCCGAAAATCCGATACGCACCAGGCCCGGTCGGCCTGAGCCCGCGTTGTCACCGGCAAATGAAAGAGCACCCGCCGCGCTATCCCCGGCGGTCGAAAGAGCACCACCCGATGCCAGGAAATCGGCCCCCACACCATGATTGATGAACTGCGCCGGAAGACCGTATTGCTTGTATTTCGCGAGGATCTCTGCGGTTACCGAAAATATCACGTCGGCGCCCCGCGCCGAGGCGATGGCCGGGGGATTCAACGGCTCATCCACGGGATGAAAGATCTTCCGCGGTACGCCGGTAAAGTAGGTCAGCGGATATAAGTTCCCCAGATCGAAGGACCATACGATATCGATGGGCTCGCCGATGGTCTTTAGTATCTTTTTCAAATGCCCGCGCATCCCCGCATGAAAAAGGGGCAGGGCATGGAATTTCAGCTTATACGGGAACCAAAGCTTATGGCGCACCAGGAAAAGGTTACCCGCATCCGGCAGCGGGGTGATGTTCACCGGTTCCCGGAGATCGGATTCGCCCTGTTCCGGGGGATCGAGAAAATACACGGTATTGCCCCGGCGGGCCAGCTCGATGGCATAGTGATGTTTGGACACGAACATCCTGCCCCAATTTTGCGGGGACAAGATGAGTATTCGTTTTCCTTGCAGTGCAGGCATGTGGTAGGGTTGGTTCTAGCGCCGGCCGGAATGGAATGTCCTGATCTTCTCCGCGACATTGGCGATCATCGGCTCGGTGAGCTCCGGATACATCGGGATTGACAGGATCTCGTTTTGCAAACGGCTGGCGACGGGGAAGTCGGCGGGAGAATGTCCAAGATAACGGTAGGCGGGCAGGTTAGGCAGGGCCACGGGGTAGTGTACCGCCGTTTCGATCCCCTGCGCCTTCAGGTATTCCATGAGCTCCACGCGATGGGGCGTGCGGATCATATAGAGATGGAAACTGTGTTTGGATTCGGGCCGGACCCTGGGGAGACATATCTGCGGGATATCCTTGAGATAACGGTCGTACAACCCCGCGTTGCGGATACGGGCTTCCGTCCATTCCAGGATATGAGGCAGCTTGGCGCTGAGGATCGAGGCCTGGATGGTATCCAGCCTGCTGTTGATCCCTTCTATGCGGTGATCCGGCTTTTTCAAGGCGCCATGGTTGGCGAACATCCGGCATTTTTCAGCCAGCTCGTCGCTGTTGGTGATGATACCGCCGGCGTCGCCATACGCGCCGAGGTTCTTTCCCGGATAGAAGCTAAAGGATCCCGCCACGCCCGTGAGACCCGCGCGGACCCCGCGAAATTCCGAAAAATGCGACTGCGCACAGTCTTCAAGCAGGAATAACCCGTGTTTGTCACAAATGGCTTTGATGGCCGCTATATCGCACATCTGCCCCTGCAGGTGTACAGCGATCACACCGCGGGTCCTGGAGTTGATCTTTGCTTCCAGCAAGGTCTCGTCGAGGCTATAGTATTCCGGATGAACGTCCACGAAGACGGGTCTTGCGCCCGTTTGGGTGATGGTCTCGGAGCTGGATATCCAGCTGTTGGCGACGGTGATGACCTCGTCGCCGGGCCCTACCCCGAGCATCTTCATGAGTATATAGAGGGCATCGGTGCCATTGGCACAACCTATCATATGCTTCACGCCATAGAGCGATTCAAAATCGCGTTCGAAATCCTTTACAAAATGGCCGCCGATAAAGGCCGTCTCGGCGATGACGTCCGTAATAGCCTTGTCGATGTCTTTCTTGATGCCTTGGTATTGCGCCTGCAGGTCTACAAAAGGAATGTTCATAATCTATTCAATATTTCTGAGCTTCTTCGCCGGGTTTCCGGCATAGATGCCAGGTTGGGTGATGTTCTTTGTCACCACGGCCCCCGCGCCGATGACGACATGGTCACAGATCGTTACGGGCAGGATGGTGGCATTCGAGCCAATGGATACATGGTTGCCGATCGTGGTGCTCTTCCATTTGGATGGATCGCCGCCGGCGGGCCCGCCCGAGGAAAAGAGATCGTTGACGAACATGACACCGTGGCCGACAAAACATTGATCGCCGATCGTCACCAGCTCGCAGATAAAAGTGTGCGACTGAATTTTACACTGGCTGCCGATCCGGCAATTCTTTTGTATCTCAACGAAAGGGCCGATAAATGTATTGCTCCCTATCGTACATCCGTAAAGGTTTACCGGCTGGACCACGGTCACATTCTCGCCGAAGGCTACATCCGCGGTTATTCCCGCTTGTTTGAAACGCGCGCTCATTATTGTTTGGCAGATGAATAGATTTTGTCAATGATCTCTATTGTCTTCAGCCCTTCGAACCCGCCGGTGGCGATGATACCGTTGCCTTCGAGCACTTCGATGACATTCTGGTATACTTTATCATGGTTCGACATGGAGCCCTGATATTGGCCATAGTTGTTGGCAGGGTTGCCAGGCGGAAGATTTTCGATCTTATAGCCCTCGATGTCCTGGTATTCCAGCTCGTTCAGGTACTGCCCGCCGATCTTCACCGTCCCCTTCTCGCCGAACAACGTTAGGGACCCTTCCATATTCTTGTTATGGCTGTTCACCGTATAATTTATGGTACCCACGGCGCCATTATAGAACCGCAGACTGATCACCCCGGTGTCCTCGAATTCGATGACCCCCTGGTGGGCGAAGTTCCCTATATAGGATTGTACGGTCTTTACGTCGCCTACAATCCAGTAGAGCAGATCGATAAAATGGCTGAACTGCGTATACAGCGTACCGCCGTCGAGATCCAGGGTGCCTTTCCAGGAGTTCTTGTAGTAGGCGTCGTTACGATTCCAGAAACAGCTCAGCTGAGCGCTGTATATCTTGCCGAGGCGGCCTTCGTCGATGATCTTTTTGACGGCGGCAACGGGGGGATTGAACCGGTTTTGCTTGACGATAAAAAGCCGTTTGTTCGCGCGTTCCGCGGCGTTGATCATTTCGCCGCAGTCCTGGACCGAGAGCGCCATGGGTTTTTCACAGAGCACATGAAACCCCGCCCGAAGCGCTTTAATGGTGTGCGCCGCATGGAGACCATTGGGGGAGCACACGGCTACGACATCCATTTCCTTCGACCCGGCGAGGAAGACGTCGATATCCTTAAAGCAGGCGGCCCCGTATTTTCCCGCCATTTCCCGGGCCTTGTCTTCGATGACGTCACAAACGGCTACGAGCTTACCTTGTTTGTGGATATGTTCAGCATGACGTTGTGCTATCCGGCCGCAGCCGATGATTCCGAACTTCATTGTATTCGCTTAGTGGTTTTTTATGATTTGGTAGCCAGCGCCAGGATCTCGCCGAGGTCCTTTTCGGTGAGCCGGCAATCTCCGGGTATGCCTTCCCAGTAAGGTCGATAAGGCTCAGTTTCTTCCCCATCCTGCAGGCAAAAATACCGGAGGGAATGGTTATTGGCCAGTATCCAGTAGCAGGGGACTACGAAAGACGAGGCAAACAACTCTATAATAATGGTCCCCGGCCGGCAAAAGACGATATTCGACAGGCCGCTGCCATGTACTGCCATCACGACTTCGGCCCCATGAAATAGTGCCGCCTGCTCCGGCAAGGTGTGGTTCTCGGCCATGATGACCGTGAAGCCATTGCGTTCCAGCCAGTCTTCCAGCTGCTCTTCACCTGCGAGACGCCGGTTAGGCGCATTTTTCCGGGAGATGAAGAGGCGTTTGGCCGGGGGCATGGTCGGGAGGTTGGAAGGGACCTCTGCCGGGGGTACAGCCGGGAGGTTGGGCCCGAGAAACGCTTCCCGCACGAAAGCCGATGCCCAGGGATTTACAGCTCCCAGCAGCGAAGGTAGCGATGGAACGAAGAGGTTCTCCGCCCGGATATGGAAATCCGGAGTATCGGCCTCCAGCAGGCGGAACCGCGCGATGCCGAGCTGCAGGAGACTCTCTTGCTGAAACCGGCTTCGGATCCGCGGGACGACAAAGAGATCGATGGCCGATGCGAGACCGGCTTTCTTCAACAAATAATATCGGGGGAGGATATCGAACAACCAATGATAAAAGGTATCACCCCCGGCCGTCGACAACACGGCAATATTGCGAGCCGGTTCGGCGGGCTTGCCGATCCGGAGGGACTCGAGGGCGCTGTGGCCATGTCTTTTCCCAAACTCCCGTGAGAGATCTTTCAACAGGACGCCTTCTCTCGTGATCACGGCCCCATTTTGTCCCCATACCCGTCCATCGGGCAGCCGGAGTACGAATGCTTCCTGAACTTTTCGCTTGCTGAGACTGGTGAATTTCCAGCCTGGAGCATAGCGTAATGTCCCGGGCAAGGATTCCTCCCGCCAGGCGGCCGGAAAAATAATGGCCTTTTCGGGCGAATAGGTAGAGTAATACTTATCGAGATAAACGTCCGTCGTGAGCACTTCACCGGGTAAGGACAGTGGTTTCCACCAGCCCATTGCCCGAAGCGCACCAGCAAGGCGTTGTTTAATCTTTCTTCTCACGTCGTCCTTTGATCAATGTTTTAAGCGGCCGGAGCACCTTTAGCAACGGAAATGTCTCCGTGATCGGCTTTTGTTTGCCGAATACGGAATGTTCTACCCTCGGCAGCTTCATCAGGGCATCGAAAGCCTCTGTGGACAGGCCGAATTTCTTGAGCACATAGTCTTTTTCTTCCCGAAGCTCCGATGGTTCGTACAGCGGCAATTTCATCTCTTCCAACGCTTCTGTCTTCGTGAGCTGACCGGAGAAGATCATATTGGATAAGTGAGCCTTGCGTTTGTCGATATGAAATTTCTGCGGCAGGATATAGGCCTGATAGAATTTTGTGAAGACCGATTCGTAGTGTTTCCCGCCATAGTCGGTCCATTCCAGCTCGCGGATAATCGCTTCTTTGGCCTTTTGTTTTTCGTACGGGAGATAGTTCAGCGGCTTGACGGTATGGATACCCTTGACGCTGCCATAAAGGTATTGCTCTTTGGGCCCAAAAAGCGGATAGGTCTTCAAAGCCCGTGAGCCAAATTGTTTATGGATATTCGTCAGGTTGACATAGTCGTTCTTGTTGTATATCCATGAGGGGGGTAAGATGGCTTCCGTCGCCACGTTGTTCCCGCTCAAAATATATTTGATCTTGTATTTGACGGCTAGGCGCTGCAGGGTGCCGCTGATCGCGTGGTCGGTGGGTACTTCTATATCCACAACGGAGGCCTTGATATAGGCCAGCTGGAGGTCCTTGAATTCTTCCCAATCGACTACGATGGTATACAGGTCGTAACCGGTATGTTTGATGATGTTATTGATGTTACGGACCGCAATTTCGGAGTTCCAGCCGTTGTCGAAATGCACGATCAGGGGGCGAAGGCCCCATTTTTTGGCCATAAGGATAAGGTAGGAGCTGTCGACTCCGCCGCTGATGCCGGTGACGCAGTCGTATTGTTTGTCCTTTCCTTCGTTCCGCATCTTGTCCAGCAGCTCTTCCAGCCGGGCTTCGCCATCGGCCCCTGTAAAGAGGTTTTCTTTCGCAATGGCCTGGTAATCGTATACATAATTGCAAATGCCTTGCGCATCGAACCGGATATCCGGGTCGGCTATATTGTCCATTACGGAAACAGCACACTGTTTGTAACCCGGATCTTTTTCACTGAGGATCATAAGCTGATAGGTGTGATTAGTGAGCGCTTACCGCAACGCAGTCGCTCTCGGCATAGTATAATTTATACCCGTTATCGGTAAGCAATTTTTTCGCCTCCCGAAATTCGAATTGGGTGAGCCATTCGTATTCAAAGATCAGGATCATGGGCCGCACTTTCTTCAAATCGATGGTCTTCAAAATTTTGTAATCGTAGCCTTCGGTGTCGATGTGAATGAGGTCCACCGTTTCGACGGCGTATTTCTGCAGCAGATCGGCAAAGGTCATACAAGGTATTTGCTTGCAGGCGATCCTCGACAGCAAGGAAGGCACTACCTCTATATTCTTAATAAAGGTTTCCTTATCGAAGGAGCCTACCTGGTCGTACCAGCCGGGTTCGTCTTCACGGATGTTTTCGATATAATAAAAATCGAAGGACCCTCTTTGCTCGGTAATGCCGGCCTGTTCCAACTGGACATTAGGCCTGCCGCCAAAATTGGCTTTGAGCTTTTCGAAATTCTGTTCAAAGGGCTCTACCATGATCCCTTTCCAGTGATATTTGTCGATGGCATTCCCGAATGGGTCATTCTTGACGCCATCATTGGAGCCTATTTTTACAAAATGCCCGATCTTGCCTGCCACCGAGGCAAGGAACTTTTCGACCGGGATGTCGATGCGTTCCGGGCGCATGGCGAGTCCACGGAGAATGCATTTTATGGAAGATTGGATTTTCGATCCGGACAGAACAGCGTTGTTCATCTTTGTTATTTTATCTTTTCGAATACCTTTTGTTTGAGTTCTGCCTGGGTAGGATAGCTTATGAGCACGGCGCGATGCGGGCGTTGAAAAACAAAAAGGCTTCCGGCCGCCGCGGCGGAGGCCCCGGCTGTAATGGCAGCCGCAAAGTCTTCGGTAGAAGAGGCGCCGCCGATAGCTACTACCGGGATATTTACCGCATGGCTCACCAGGCCGATGAGCCTGCTATCATATCCTTCAAAGGTCCCATCCCGGTCGATGGAATTCAGCAGGATCTCGCCGGCGCCGGCCTGCTCCATCTTCTTTGCAAACTCTACGGGGTCGAGACCGGTATTCCGGGAACCGCCCAGCGTATAGACCCGGTATTTGCCCAACAAGGTTTTTTTTACGTCCATGGAGACGACGATGCTCTGGCTGCCGATATATCTTGCCCCTTCGCTGATGAGGTCGGGGTTGGCGAATGCCGCGGCGTTGAGGATCACTTTTTCTACGCCCAACCCGATGAGCGTCCTGATCTCTTCCAGGCTGGTAATGCCGCCGCCATAACCCAGCGGCATAAAGGCCTCCGAAGCGATATCCCTGATCCTGCGCATGTCGGGGGCACGTTTTTCCCCGGTGGCGGAGATATCCAGGATCACGATCTCATCGACCTCCTTTTCGTTGAAGATCTTGACGGCGTTGATGGGGTCTCCCACGTATTTGTGGTCTTTGAACCGCACCGATTTGACCAAACCGCCTTTTTGGATCAGCAAGGAAGGTATTATCCTGACTCTTTTCATGATCAGCGCTTCACAAAGTTTTCAAGTAGCTTCATGCCGAATTTGTGGCTTTTTTCGGGATGGAACTGGACACCCATGATATTGTCATGTTCGACTCCCGCGGTAAAGGGATAACCGTAATCCGCCGTCAACAGCACATCTTCCCCGCGGTCGGGCGCTATATAGTACGAATGAACGAAGTAGAAGCGGGGCTCCTCATACATGTTGTCGAAAAGCGGGGAGGGTTTATCCAGCACGACGTTGGTCCAGCCCATATGCGGTATCTTGACGCCTGCCGGCAGGAGCTCCTGTTTGAATTTCACGACACGGCCTTTGATCCAACCAAGGCCAGGCAAAACCCCTTCTTCACTGCCTTCCGCCAGCAACTGGTGCCCAACGCAAATGCCGAGGACGAGCGTCCGGTCTTCGAGCACTTTTTTATTGAGAAGGGCCGTCAGGCCGCTTTGCTGCAATTTCTCCGCGCAGGTATCGAAGGCGCCTACGCCCGGCAGAATGAGCTTATCCGCAGTGGCAATGTCTTCCGCAGCGGCGGAGATGCGGGCCTGCGCCCCCACCTTCTTCAGCATATTATTGATGGATGCCAGGTTACCGACTCCGTAATCTACGATCGTAATCATTTGAAATTATACCTTGAGCTTTTTTTTCCTGTAGGCCTCGAATCTATCCGAACGAATGTAGCCATTGTATTCTATCTTATTCCTGAAGGGAACACATTTGTCTTTTTCCAGATTTTTGATCACGCCGGCCGGCACTCCGCCGATAACGCAATAGCCCTCTGGAAAAGATTTGGTGACGACAGCGCCGGCGCCTACGATGGTAAAATCACCCAACCGTACCCCCGGCATAATTTTAGCGCCCGCCCCAATCCAGCAATATTTCCCGATGTGCACGGCTGCCGGGACATGCTTGCGGGTATCGTACAGATCATGATTGGCGCTCACGATGGTCACGCCCGGAGCCAGCTGGGTATAGTCCCCGATAAAGATCGAACCCTTCCCCTGGATATAGCAATTCCGGGAAAATCCGGGATACGTATCCACTCCAACCACAATATTTTCAACGTCGTATACCTCACTGCTCCAATGGACGGGCCAGTACGCCTGCTTATTGCCGCCAAGATTCAAAATCTTCTGCCTGAACCAAACGCCGAAATTGATCCGGCATTGATAGTCCTGGGTCTCGCGGATAAACCGGAAATAAGGCAGCTTGGTTATCGCTACAATAAAAATTCTCAATGGATTACCTAGCAGATAGGCGATCTTTTGCTTCATCCGGAGCTAGATTTTGTTCAGGAACCCCCGTTTGAGTGGCGCGGAAGGGGTATAATCAACCAATGGATCGGTGAACGCCGGTTCATGGCGGTAATAGGCCGGCACATCCTTGAGTTTCAGACCGGCGCGCCGGAGAAAGTTCTTCGCCCGGGACAGCTGTCCTTTTTTTATCAGCTGGATAGCCTGGCCTGCCAGCCGCTTTTTGAACATAAGATCGATATCCTTTAGCAATTCGGGCGACAGCCCTGGTGTGTCTGTAAAGATATCGTGGGAAAATTTAAAGGCTTCCGCAAGGCCCAGGCCGCCCGCCACTTTCATCGAAGCCTGGCCGGGCGTCTCCCTGGGCCAGGTTACCCAACCCGCGACGAACAGCACCGGGTAGTTCGCGGCGATCCTCAGCCTGATCTCTTCGTCTCCGCTGATGAACTCCGTTTTGAGATTCCAGCGTTTGAGCGCGGAGGTCCTGAAAAAGTTCGAAGCAAAACTCGAGGTCAGCAGGTCCTTCTCGCCATAAAAATGATTGCGTACCGTCTCCGCAGGCTCGAGTAGCGCCGGGAACAGGAGATTGTTGATGTAGTTCTTTTGTATCGCCATGCCGGCAGCCGGGAAGCTTTCCATCATGCTTACAAAAAAACCTATCCCGTGCGGAAAGATGACATCGTCGCCATCGATAAAAATCAGGTATTCTCCCGTGGCCATCCCGATGGCCTTGTTACGGTTGACATATTCCCTGAGGTTTTGCTCATTGCGCGCAGCTTTGATCCGCGGGTCATTGTATTCCCGGATGATGTCCCAGGTTCGGTCCGTAGAGCAATCATCGCAGATGATATACTCGATATCGGTATAGGTCTGGGCGAGCACACTTTCGATGGTATCCCTAACATATAACGCGGAATTATAGGTTACAGTGATCACGGAAACCAGTGGGGTATTTCTACTATTCACGGCAGGCTGTATTGTCCGCGGTAAAATGCCCGGATATTGCTACGGTATTCCTCCTGGCTATAGTACCTGGCGCAGAGATCGAATTGTTTTTTTTGGTAAGCAGCGAAGGCGGCGGGCTCATCCAGCTCACTGATATCCTTTTTGATGGTCTTCAGTAGCTCCTCGTATGACCCATAGAGCGTACGCTTACCCTTGAAATCCGGCGTAAAGAAATCTTCATTGTACACAGCGAAACCTATCGCGCCGCTGAATATCGGCTCTATGAGATAGCCATCGAGGCCTTCGCCAAAGGTGAGCGTCCATTTGGCCCTGGCAATCGTTTCTTTATATTGTTCGTAAGTAAGATTCTTGATGATCTGCACTTTGAGGCCGGGGATGGACGATAGCTGCTCCAGCACCTCCTGTTTAAAGGTGCTCATATCCGGTGACACCACGATGAGGTTTTCCTTTTCGGCGTATTGCCTGAATTGGTATTGCTCAGGGCTGATCCAAACTGAAAATTTGTGAACGGGTATATTGAACAGTGCCCGGTAATGCGGATTACAATATTTCTGGTGTGCCGTGGTGTTCGTCACCTTGCCGGCAAGCCGGCGGAGCCGGTCGATCACCTCCGGGGCAGGCATATACCGGATATTCTGATTGAGAATATTGATGTGCAGGTCCTTGAGCCCGGCCAGCCATTTCCTGTCGCCGTCAGTAAGATGCCCGAGGAAATAATCGCAGATAAATTCCGGGATATGGAAGAGCACTTCATCGGCCGCTGAGAAATAGGCCTGGAGCTGGTCGAACCTGAATACGTCCGTGTGGTTCTCGAATTGTGTATGCCTGAATAGCAGGTGTTCATTCCGTAGGGTGCACATGATCACCTGGGCGTCATGGATGTCTTTCATTTTCGCCGACTCCTGGCACAGGGATACAATCGAGATGATGCCGCCCGAGATCTTGTCTTTCCCGGTGCTCATGTCTGCTCCCGCCACCAGAAAAACCACCATTTTCTTCGCGGCAGCATCGAATTGGTGGATCGCCTTGTTCTGTTGTTTCCTGATCCGCCGTTCGGTATATATTCTTTTGCGCACTCTCGGGCTGATCATAAAGCCCAGCGGGGTACGGATATAGGAAGGAAGCCTTTTTGCTATTGCGTTTTTCATTTTGTCAACTGTTAAACCCGCTATTTTGCGGGCATCCCTTTTACGATCCGGCCCGGGGCTATATCTCTGGTCACTACCCCTCCCGCCCCTATCACCGCCTTTTCGCCAATGGTAACGCCGGGCAGGACCACAGCGCCCGCGCCGATTGAACACTGCGCACCGACGTTCACCTTGCCGAGGAGATGACAGCCGGGAGAAAGCTCGCAGAAATCGCCGATCCGGCAGTCATGGTGGATCGTCACGTTGCAATGAACCAAACAGCCTATTCCCATTTTTATGTCCTGCGTGATCACCGCTCCCGTCATGATGTTGGCGCCGGGGCCGATCTCCACCTGATAGACGCCTATCCTCGCATACGGCGAGGTAAGGGCCCGGACCTCGCCGCCGAGCGCGATCATTTTTTCGTATAATAATTTCCTTGCGCCAGGTTTGCCAACGCCAAGGATAAATCCGGGGTCGCCGGCCAGTATGCGCCTCGCTTCATCCGCAGAACGCAGCACAGGGAAACGTCCCCAAATGATCGCCGGCGCATCGGGCGAGACATCGTCGAACAGGAACACGTCCTCAACCCTCCCGGCTTCGGCCAGTATACCTAGCAATTCCCGGGCGTGCCCGCCGGCGCCTGCGATGATCATGGCTTATTCATATTTTAAGACTTCCGCAATGATATGGCAGATCTTCTTTATCGAGTCCACGGGGAGCTCATGATACAAAGGCAGACAAAGCACGCGTGCGCTAACCGACTCCGCTTCTGAAAGCACGATCCCGGGCTTCACATAAGGCAGCGTATGCAGCGAAGGATAAAAATACCGCCGGGGATAGATATAGGCGGCGTTGAGATTATCCCGTACCGACAGAAGTTGTTTTTCCGACTCGAAGACTACCGGGTAATAGGCATAATTGTAGTGTGTCCCCTTGGGCAACCGGGGCCGTTTGACGTTGACCTTGAGCTCGTCCAGACATTGATCATAGGCGAGTGAAAGTGTTTTCCGCGATTCGAGGATCGCCTCGATTTGCGGGAACACACAAAGCCCCATGGCCGCATGGAATTCGGAGCTTTTGCCGTTGATGCCGATCCCCCAGAAATCTTCCTGGCCCTTGTGACCGAAGTTGCGCATATAACCTATGCGATGCCCCAGGGTATCGTCATTGGTCATGATGGCGCCCCCTTCTACGGTATGGAACAGTTTGGTCGCATGAAAGCTCAGGGTAGAGATATCGCCATAGTTCATGATGCCCTTGCCGTCCTGTTTCACGCCAAAGGCATGCGCCGCGTCATAGATGACCTTGAGCTTGTGTTTGGCGGCGATAGCTTCGATCTCTTTAACGGCACAAGGGATGCCATACACATGTGTGGCGAGGATGGCCGTGGTCGCGGGCGTTATCGCCGCTTCGATCTTCGAGGCATCGATGGTGAAATTGGCCGGATCGATGTCTACGAACACCGGCGTACAATTCTCCCAGGCGATGGATGAAGTGGTGGCGACATAAGAGAACGGCGTGGTGATGATCTCACCCCGCAGGTCTAATGCCTTGATGGCGATCTGGATGGCGATCGTGCCGTTGTTGACGAAAAAGAAATGTTTGACGCCGAGAAAGAGGCGTAGCTTTTCTTCCAGCTCGTTTACGAGCGGGCCATGGTTGGTGAGATGGCCCCTTTCCCAGATGCCTTCGAGGTATTTCACATATTCCTCAAGCGGGGGCAGAAAGGATTTGGTGACGTTGATCATGAATATCGGAAATTAATTGACGGTATAGAGTTCGATTGCCTGTCGTTTGATAGTTTCGTAGTCGAGCCGCTGACGGACCGTGTCCCGGTTGACCTGCTGGGCTTCGTCGACCATGCGGTCGTTCAGCAAGGCTTCCCTGATAGCCAGCTCGATCCGGTCCGGGTCTTCGGGCGGGACCAGCATACCGGTCACTCCATCCCGGATCCATTCGTCGGCGATGGAGGTCGAGCTTTGGACCGGGAAGGCGCCCATCGTCATCGCCTCCAGCATGGAGTTGGGAAGACCGTCGCTCATATTAACGGTGATGTTCAGGCGGGCTTCGGCATTCAATCGCAATAGCTCTTCGTTTGAGACGGTGGGCAGGATCGTGATGCCTTTGCCGGTCCGATGAAAAAAATGATGCGCGGCCTCGCGCGTCGTCTCGTTCGAGCTGTAGAGAACGATCTCATAATCCTTTAGCAGCTCTGCGCATCTTTCGAGCGCCCGCAGGGCGACCAGGCCGCGTCGGACCTTATCCTGCATGCCTTTTACCAATATCTTCCTTCGTTTTGACGCGGGCAAAAGCCCGCCCGCGGGTATTTTTATGCCGCCGCCGACGCTGGGAAAGGTCACTGTTCTTTTGTTGAAACCATATTGCCGGGCCAGCTCCGCATCGCGCCGGCCTTCCACGACCAGCGTATCGATGCCTGCCAGCATCTCATTTATCTTAGGCGTATGTTCGGGGATAACGCCGAAATAGTGCATGTCGATCCCCCAGTTAGAATGTATCCAGCGGGGGAAGGGCCCGGACCAGCTGCGTTTCACCTCGCTCACCAGGTAGCCGGCATGTTGCGTTTCCAGCGAATGGATGATATCGGGCCGGATATGTTTGATCAGGCGGGCCAGCTCGTCCGGCCGGCCTTTTTCGAGATGAAGAAAGCGGGCTGCCTTCCCGAAAAGACCCGAGAGGCCGAAACGCCGCAACAGTGCGAGCGGGCGAAAGGCAAGCGGTTCGAATGGTTTTTGGTGTCCCCGCGGCACATAATAAAAGTGCTCGTGAAAGGTGGCGGCGCCGAGCTGCTCGTGTGGCAGCGCACCCGTCATAGAGGAGAATAAATGCAGTTCCCATCCCTGGCCTTCCAGCTGGGAGATCCACCTGACGGTATGAATGCTAAAAGGAAAGGCGACAAACAGGATCTTCAATGCCGCAGGTATTTATTCTTAAGCTTGTTGAACCGGCCCTGCTGCAGCTTTCGGACAAATTGCACGGGCCGGGATTGTTCATAGAAAGCCAATTCTTCCTTCATGCGGAAGTTTTCGGCGATAAGGTTATAAAATTCGGGGAAAGCCCGTTTGAAGCAGGCCATACGTTCTTCTTTTTTCAGGGCTTCGTGGCTCCGGGTGATGCTTACGCCGCCCGATTGCATCAGGGTGAGCACCTGGCCGATATGCCGGTAGGTAGACCTGTGTTTTATGATGGCGATCATAAAGAACTCGAGATCGGAGACGATCTTGTTGTCTTCATTGTATAAGCCATATTTCTCAAACAGTGTGGCT